>NZ_JBEXXQ010000015.1:0-175298 GCF_040630525.1 Streptomyces sp. NPDC005799 | reverse complement strand
CCGATGCTGATGTTCAACCTGACGGACCAGGTCAGGGAACAGATCCAGCACACCCTGTACAAGCTGCTGGTGCAGCGGCGGTCGGTGTTCTTCTGAGGTGAGGTCGTGGTCGGGAGGGTCGACGGGCGGAGTCCGGCGCAGCCGTGCGAAGCCCGCGGAGCGGTGCGAGGGCGGCAATGTGGATGGGTCGCTGGCCCGCCTGCTGGGCTTTCCGTACTTCCCGTTGACGCCGACCTTTCCGTGGCTTGGTCCTCTGGGCGCGATCCCGCTTCCCACCAAGTGGACGATCCAGTTCGGCGAGCCGATTCTCACGGATGGTTATCCGCCGGAGGCCGCGGAGGATCCGATGCTGATGTTCAACCTGACGGACCAGGTCAGGGAACAGATCCAGCACACCCTGTACAAGCTGCTGGTGCAGCGGCGGTCGGTGTTCTTCTGAACTTTCGGGGTTTCGGGTACGACGACGGGGGCGCCCTCCCAGGAGGGGCGCCCCCGTCGTCGTACTGGCTAGGAGTGCGTTTCCTCGCCGTTGATGCCCAGGCCGGGGAGGATGCCCGGGAGGAGGGGTGGGATGGTGACGTCCGGGTTGGTCGTGGGGGACTTGGTCTCGGACGGGGAGGCGCTGCCGCTGGACTTGGGCGGGTCGAGCAGGCCGCCCGTGTTGCCGCCGAGCAGGCCGTCGTTGCCGGTGGACGCCGACTTGCTCGGGTTGCTGGAGTGGCCGGTCTCGGAGGTGCCGTCGCCGCCCGTGCCAGGTGCCGTCGAGCCGTGGCCGGAGCCGGACGTGCCCGTCGACGCCGTACCCGAGCCGTGCCGGCCGCTGTCGTCGCCCTGGGCCGGGGGCTGAGGGAGCAGTGACTGCAGCGGGGCGACCTCTTCGTCTATGGCGGCGAACACCGACGACACCTGCTCACTGACGTCCCCGAGCTGGACGGGGAGTTTGTCGCGCAGGGCGCCCCAGGCCTCGCGGTGGGAGCGGGAGAAGGTGGAGAGGGCCTGGATGGGCCCCAGCTGGTGCGGGTCGCGCTCGTACGCCTCGTGCAGCAGACGGTGGCCCTCGCTCGCATCGTGCGTCATGCCCGACAGGGTGCGCCGGATCTCGCCCAGGGACTCGTGGTCGAGATGGCCGCCGCGGCCGCGGTCGAGCAGCCGACGGGCCTCGTTGAGCCGGGTGGAGGCCAGGTCGAGATAGGCCTGACCCTGCTCGTCGGTGCCGTCGGTGAGGTAGTTGAGCTTGAAGTCCTCGATGCCGCGCTTGAGGCCGTAGAGCGAGTCACCGGGCAGCGCGTCCGTGCTGGCGGCGGCGACTCCGCCGAAGGCTCCCGCGGCGACACCGACACTGAGCCCGCCCGCGGCGAGCCCCTTGGTCAGCCGGGATCGCGGACGCAGCTTGCCCAGCCCACTCGCCCGGTGCGAGCCCCGGGCTCGGTGGGAGCGTTGCTCGGGCACCCCAGCATCCGCCGCCTCGCCACCCGCGCCCTCCTGCAGCATGGCCTCGAACGCGGCCACCAGCTGAGCCCGCTGGACGACCTTGACCTCGGGGTCCAGCTCCGGCTTGGGCAGCTCGCCGAGGTCGACCACCAGGGCCAACAGCTCGGCCTGCTCGGTCCGCTCCGCCACCGGTGGCGGCGGTTCGGGCTGCTCGGCCGCCGCGTCCCGGTCGGGCTGCTCGTCCAGGGCCTGGGCGAAGGCGTTCGCCCGCCGGTGCGCCGATACGTTCGCGATCACTGGCGGCACCTCCTCTCGTCATGACGGTCGACTCCCCAGGGGGTCCTGAGGGTTGCACGCCCCGACGACATCCACACGATCGGGCGATCGGAGTCGGCCAGGGAGTGACCACAGGGAGCCTGCATCCCGCACAACGAGCGGCGCGGCACTTGGGTTACGGACGGCGGATGAACGGATCGAGAAGTCAACGGACTTTCACTGTGGGCGAGTTGGGCGTCACTGAGGGTGCCGGTCCCGGTGCCGGCTCAGCGGGCGTCGTCCGGCAGAAGACGGGCGAGGGTGCGGACGGCCCGGTACTGGAGCGTCTTGATGGCGCCCTCGTTCTTGCCCATCACGCGCGCGGTCTCGGCGACGGACAGGCCCTGCAGGAAGCGGAGCGTGACGCACTCCTGCTGCTGCGGGTTCAGTCGGCGCACGGCGTCCAGCAGCGCGGCGTTCGACAGGGACTCCAGGACGGAGTCCTCGGGCGAGCGCTCGACCTCGTTGGCGTCGAGCATCTCGCCGGTGGTGACCTCCAGCCGGAAGCGGCTGGACTTGAAGTGGTCGGCCACCAGGTTGCGCGCGATCGTGACCAGCCAGGCGCCGAAGTCGCGGCCCTGCCAGGTGAACGTGCCGATGCGGCGCAGGGCGCGCAGGAACGTCTCGCTGGTGAGGTCCTCGGCGGTGGCCTTTCCGCCGACGCGGTAATAGATGTACCGGTAGACGGTGTCGCTGTACTGGTCGTAGAGGCGTCCGAAGGCGTCGGCCTCGCCGGCCTGGGCGCGCTCGACCAGGTCCATCATCCGCGCGCTGTCGCTGTCCGCGGCCGGACGGCGGACGGTGGTGGCACCGGCCGTACGACCGCGTCTGCCGACGGCGGCGCCGCCGTCGGCGAGCGCGTAGCACGGGCCGACGGGGGTGGTGGCTACGGCGAGAGCGGGGACGGCGTACGCGGTGGGGACGAAGTCGCGCAGCAGCCGTTGGACCGTTGCGCGCAGCGTAGCCAGGCCCGAGGCGTCAACCCCGACGTGTGAGGACACGGGACTCCCAGAGGCAGAGCTTCCATCACGTGCAGTGCGGGACCGTTCACCCGTCGTAGCGACGGAGGGGTACCGGTTTGCGTCTGAGGAGAATAACGCTTCGTACAGGCGCTGCTACACCGAGTTGCTCAAATCATCGATTACGTCGCTTCTGTAACCGAATGACGCCCTGTCAACTGCCGGAGAGTGACCGGTTGTTGATCGGAAAGGATCGGGTTGGGGGTGGGATCAGGGCGTGTTGTGGCTGTGCGCCGACAAGAGGACTGTCGGCACAAGTAGGGGGGTACGCCTTTTGTTTTGGGTGCGCGTCCGTGGTGGTTCGTCCGTTGTGGTTGCTCGCGCCCACGCGGCGGAGCCGCACATCGGCGGACCCGCGCCCCTTCCGGGCGCGTTATCGCCGACGTCGGCTGATCGCGATCGCGGCTGCGGTGCCTCCGGCTACCGCACCTACGCCTGCCGCCGCCGGGATGCCGACCTTCGCGGCCTTCCTGCCCGTCCTGTAGTCCCGTAGGCGCCAGTCGAGGTTTCGGGCGTGTTTGCGGAGCTTGGTGTCCGGGTTGATGGCGTAGGGGTGGCCCACCAGGGACAGCATGGGGATGTCGTTGTGGCTGTCGCTGTAGGCGGCGCAGCGGGAGAGGTCGAGGCCCTCCGCCGCGGCCAGGGCGCGGACCGCCTCCGCCTTCGCGGGGCCGTGCAGGGGCTCGCCGACCAGCTTGCCCGTGTAGACGCCGTCGACCGACTCGGCGACCGTGCCGAGGGCGCCGGTGAGGCCGAGGCGGCGGGCGATCACCGTGGCGATCTCCACCGGGGCAGCTGTGACCAACCACACCTTCTGGCCGGCGTCCAGGTGGGCCTGGGCGAGGGCGCGGGTACCCGGCCAGATGCGCTCGGCCATGTACTCGTCGTAGATCTCCTCGCCGATCGACTGCAGTTCGGCGACGCGGTGGCCCTTGACGATGGAGAGCGCGGAGTCGCGGGCCTCCTGCATGTGCTCGGGGTCCTCTACGCCGGCGAGGCGGAACCACGCCTGCTGCCAGGCGAACCGGGCGAGGTCGCGGGTCTCGAAGAACTTCCGCTTGTACAGGCCGCGGCCGAAGTGGAAGAGGGCAGCACCTTGCATCACGGTGTTGTCCAGGTCGAAGAACGCGGCAGCCTTGTCGTCGCCGAGGACCGGGAACTCCGGTTCCTCCGGGGGGACGTCCTGCGAGGACTTGCGCGCGGCCTCCGCCGAAGCCTCGCCTGCCAACACGCTCCGCGCCGTGGCGGAGCGCCTACGGGGAGTGAGCCATCCGAGAGCGGCCATGCCCGTGAGCATAGCCAGTCTGTTCGGTGGTTCCGGAGTCGAGAGGTTTGGAGGCTGTGAACACTGCACGACCGTGTCGTTAAACAGGCGGGACAATGGCCGACATGGCTTCCATCTTCCGGCGTAAGCCCGCTCCGCACGAGCGGTTGGTCACTCTCATCGGCAAGCCCGACTGCCATCTGTGCGAGGACGCGCAGCTCGTCGTGGAGAAGGTGTGCGGCGAACTCGGCGTGTCGTGGGAGCAGAAGGACATCACACAGGACCGGGCTCTGTACGACGAGTACTGGGAGCAGATCCCGGTCGTGCTCGTCGACGGCAAGCAGCACACTTTCTGGCGGGTGGACGAGGGCCGGCTGCGCCGGGAACTGACTGATTAGTACAAGGCGGCCCGGAAGTCGCTTAGGATCGACGGAGATCTGGTCTCGGGGGCGGGATTCGCGAGGAGAGTGTCGGTTTTGCCCCCTGGGATGCGCCTGGGACGTGTGTGCGTGACCCCGGTCACGTTGCCCGGGCAAATCGGACACCATCTTTGTGCACGCGTTCACAAAGACATAGCCTGCATTCGACGGGGCGGTCCAGGAACGTGTGACCGCCTGCAGCCCCGCTCTACCCGCAGGAGCACCGTGGCAACTGGCCGAACTCACCGACCGGCGACCCGTAGCCGAGGGATTCCCGAGGCCACCGTCGCCAGGCTTCCGCTGTACCTCCGAGCCCTGACCGCACTGTCGGAGCGCTCGGTACCCACGGTCTCCTCCGAGGAGCTCGCGGCCGCGGCAGGGGTCAACTCCGCCAAGCTGCGCAAGGACTTCTCGTACCTGGGCTCGTACGGCACCCGCGGTGTCGGCTATGACGTCGAGTATCTCGTCTACCAGATCTCCCGCGAGCTGGGGCTCACCCAGGACTGGCCGGTCGTCATCGTCGGTATCGGTAACCTCGGCGCCGCCCTGGCCAACTACGGCGGGTTCGCCTCCCGTGGGTTCCGGGTCGCCGCGCTGATCGACGCCGATCCGGCGATGGCCGGCAAGCCGGTCGCCGGGATCCCCGTGCAGCACACCGATGACCTGGAGAAGATCATCGAGGACAACGGCGTGTCGATCGGTGTGATCGCCACTCCCGCCGGTGCCGCCCAGCAGGTCTGCGACCGGCTCGTGGCCGCCGGGGTCACCTCCATCCTGAACTTCGCGCCGACCGTGCTGTCCGTGCCGGACGGCGTCGACGTGCGCAAGGTCGACCTCTCGATCGAGCTGCAGATCCTCGCCTTCCACGAGCAGCGCAAGGCCGTCGAGGAGGGCGCGGCGACCGACGGTTCGCACCCGGCCGCCGCCCCGCGCGAGGAGTCCGCCGAGCAGGGACCCGACGGGGACGTACCCGCCGTGATGCCGGCATGAGTCTCCTCGTCGTCGGGCTGAGCCATCGCAGCGCCCCGGTCAGCGTGCTGGAGCGGGCCACGTTGGCGATGGACGCCCAGGTCAAGCTGTTGCAGGACACGGTCGCGGCGGAGCCGGCGAGCGAGGCGGCGGTGCTGGCCACGTGCAACCGGATCGAGTTGTACGCGGACGTGGACAAGTTCCACGCGGGGGTCGCCGAGCTGTCGACGCTGCTCGCGCAGCACAGCGGGGTGGGGCTCGACGAGCTGACGCCCTATCTGTACGTGCACTACGAGGACCGTGCCGTCCACCATCTGTTCTCCGTGGCCTGCGGGCTGGACTCGATGGTCGTCGGTGAGGGGCAGATCCTCGGGCAGATAAAGGACTCGCTGGCCAAGGCGCAGGATCTGCACACCGCCGGGCGACTGCTCAACGATCTGTTCCAGCAGGCGTTGCGGGTCGGGAAGCGGGCGCACTCCGAGACGGGGATCGACCGGGCCGGGCAGTCGCTCGTGACCTTCGGTCTTGAGCAGCTGGCCGCCGGTGCGGATGTGCAGGCGTGGGCCCGGGGGAAGAAGGCGCTGGTCATCGGGGCCGGGTCGATGTCGTCGCTGGCCGCGGCGACGCTGGCGCGGGCCGGGGTCGGTGAGGTGGTGATCGCGAACCGTACGGCTGATCGGGCCGAGCGGCTTGCGGAGATCCTCTCCGACGGGGGTGACACCGGGGTTGCGGCTCGGGCGATGGCGATGGAATCGGTGCCGGGTGAGCTGACACGTGCCGATGTCGTGGTGTCTTGTACGGGCGCTACGGGGCTGGTGCTGTCGGCTGAGGCGGTTGCTGCGGCGATCTCCGGGCGCGGTGTTCTGGACGTGCCGGGTGCTGTAGCCGGCCGGGAGGACGTCGCGCAGCCCGGCGTCGGCGAGGTGCCGCCCCGCTTTGGGTCGGGAGCCGCCCTGGGCGGCACGAATGCCCGCGGCTTGGGCGAGGGTGACGACGTGACTGCCCGCGGCTTGGGCGACGGCGACGAGAGCTGTCCGCTTGATCTGGCCCCCATACAGGCCGCCGCCGACTTCTCCGTGCTCGGGGAAGGGGCCGTGGCCGGGATGGCCGCCGCTGAGCTTGAGCAGCATGCTGCCTGGGTGGACAACGCGCCTCGGCCGCAGACGGGCGGGGCCGGTGCCTCGTTCGATCCCGCGCAGGACGCCGACGCCATCGTCGCGCTGGCCGCGCTCGCCGCCACCGTCGGACGGATCCCGGAGCGGCGTAAGCCCGAACCCGTCGTCGGGCCGCCGCGGCCCGCGCCCGTGCTGTTCCTGCTGGACCTGGCCATGCCCCGGGACATCGACGCGGCCGTGCACCGGCTGGGCGGGGTGCGGCTGGTGGACATCGAGTCGCTGGCCGAGGCGTCCGCGGACGCGCCGATGGCGGCCGACGTCGACCAGGTGCGGCGGATCGTCGCCGACGAGGTCGCCGCCTTCGGGGCGGCGCTCCGGGCGGCCCACATCACGCCGACCGTGGTGGCGCTGCGGACCATGGCCGCCGATGTCGTGGCGAACGAGATCGCGCGGCTCGAGGGACGGCTGCCGGAGCTGGACGACAAGCACCGCGCCGAGATCACGCAGACCGTGAAACGTGTCGTCGACAAGCTGCTGCACGCGCCGACCGTACGGGTCAAGCAGCTCGCGGCTGAGCCGGGCGGAGCCGGGTACGCGGACGCGTTGCGCACCCTCTTCGACCTGGACCAGGAGACGGTCGCGGCCGTCTCCCGCGCCGAGGGCGCCGAGGACGAACCCGAGAACAGCAAGGACCGAGGGCCGGCATGAGTGACAGGACACTGAGACTGGGGACCAGGCGGAGCAGACTCGCCATGGCCCAGTCCGGGCAGGTGGCGGAGGCCGTGAGCCGGGTGACCGGCCGGCCCGTGGAGCTGGTCGAGATCACCACGTACGGCGACACCTCCCGCGAGCACCTCGCGCAGATCGGCGGCACCGGCGTGTTCGTCACGGCGCTGCGCGACGCGCTGCTGCGGGGGGAGGTCGACTTCGCGGTTCATTCGCTGAAGGACCTGCCGACCGCGCAGCCCGAGGACCTGGTCCTGGCCGCCGTACCGGAACGCGAGGACCCGAGGGACGTCATCGTCGCCCGGGACGCGCTGAAGTTCACCGACCTGCCCCGCGGGGCGCGGATCGGGACGGGTTCGCCGCGACGGATGGCCCAGCTGAACGCGTACGCGCGCGGGCACGGGCTCGGCATAGAGACCGTGCCGATCCGGGGGAACGTCGACACCCGGATCCGGTACGTGCACGACGGTGAGCTGGACGCCGTCGTCCTGGCCGCCGCCGGCCTGAGCCGGATAGGCCGGATCGACGAGGTCACCGACTTCCTGTCGATAGACACAGTTCTGCCCGCCCCCGGCCAGGGGGCCCTGGCGATCGAATGCGCCGCGGACCACGCGGACCTGATCGCCGCGCTCGGCGAACTCGACGACCCGTACACCCGGGCCGCCGTGACCGCCGAACGGTCACTGCTCGCCGCCCTGGAGGCCGGCTGCAGCGCCCCTGTGGGCGCGCTGGCCGACCTTCTGGCCGACGGGCAGATTGTCAAGGAAATGCGCCTGCGAGGCGTCGTCGGCACGACCGACGGCGTCCGTACGGTGCAGCTGTCCACCACCGGTCCCGTGCCCGAGACATACGACCAGGCAACGGCGCTCGGCCGTGAGCTCGCGGCCGAGATGCTTGCCCAGGGCGCGGCCGGTCTGATGGGGGAGCGAGCACAGTGAGCCCCACCACCCTTCCCACCGGCCTCGATCACGGGCACGTCACCTTCCTGGGTGCCGGACCCGGGGATCCGGGACTGCTGACTCTGCGCGCCGTGGAGGCGCTGGCGAACGCGGACGTCCTCGTCGCCGAGCACGACGTGCTCGACGTGGTGCGCCAGCACGCCAGGCAGGGCGTCGCCGAGGTGCACACGGACGGGGGTCCTTCGTCGGACCCTGTTCCGGGCACGGGCACACCTCAGCTGGCGGTCGTTGACGGCACGTCAACAACCGTTGGGGCCCCCGCGGTACGGGATGCCGCACATCTTGTCATGGAGGCCGCGCGGGGCGGCAGGCGGGTCGTCCGTGCGGTGTCCGGGGACCCCGGCCTGGACGCCTACGCCGCCGAGGAGATGCTGGCGTGCGTCCGTGAGGGCGTTCCGTTCGAGGTCGTGCCGGGTGTCGCCGCGGCCGTCGGCGTGCCCGCGTACGCCGGTGTCCCTCTGCGGGACGCCGAGGGCGCGGACGTGCGGTTCGTGGACGCCCGTACGGCCTCCGACCGGTGCTGGACGGAGGTGGGCGCCTCGGACGGCACGGTCGTCGTCTCCACGACGCTCGACTCGGTCGGCGCGGCGGCGGGTGAGCTGGTGTCGGCCGGCCGTAAGCCGGACACCCCGATGACCGTCACGGTCGCCGGTACGACCACCCGGCAGCGGACCTGGACCGCGACGCTCGGCACGGTCGCGCAGACGCTGAAGCAGGCGAAGGTGCTGCCCTCGCCGGACGGCGGCCGGCCGGTGATAGCCGTGGTCGGTGAGCGTTCCGCCGCCGCCCAGCGCGACCAGCTGTCCTGGTTCGAGAACAAGCCGCTGTTCGGCTGGAAGGTTCTCGTGCCGCGGACGAAGGAGCAGGCGGCGTCGCTCTCCGACCAGCTGCGGTCCTACGGGGCCGTGCCGCACGAGGTCCCGACGATCGCCGTCGAGCCGCCGCGCACGCCCCAGCAGATGGAGCGGGCCGTGAAGGGGCTCGTGACCGGGCGCTACGAGTGGATCGCGTTCACCTCGGTGAACGCCGTCCGGGCCGTACGGGAGAAGTTCGAGGAGTACGGGCTCGACGCCCGCGCCTTCGCGGGGATCAAGGTCGCCGCGGTGGGCGAGCAGACGGCGAAGGCGCTGGTCGCCTTCGGCGTGAAGCCGGACCTGGTGCCGAGCGGGGAGCAGTCCGCGGCCGGTCTGCTGGAGGACTGGCCGCCCTACGACCCGGTCTTCGACCCGATCGACCGGGTGTTCCTGCCGCGCGCCGACATCGCCACCGAGACCCTGGTCGCCGGGCTGATCGAGCTGGGCTGGGAGGTCGACGACGTCACCGCGTACCGGACCGTGCGGGCCTCGCCGCCGCCGGCGGAGACGCGGGAGGCGATCAAGGGCGGCGGTTTCGACGCTGTTCTGTTCACGTCGTCCTCGACCGTGCGGAATCTCGTGGGCATCGCGGGCAAGCCGCACAACGTGACGGTGATCGCCTGTATCGGTCCGGCCACCGCGAAGACCGCCGAGGAGCACGGGCTGCGGGTGGACGTCATGGCCCCGGAGCCGTCCGTGCACAAGCTGGCGGAGGCGCTCGCCGACTACGGCCTGCGCCGCCGTGCCGCCGCGCTGGAGGCCGGGGACCCGGTGACCCGGCCGAGCGAGCGACGGCCGGGGGCCCGGCGCCGCCGGACGACCTGAGGAGTCGGTGGAGCGTCCCGTGCGGCCCGTGCGGGACGCTCCACTGTTCCGGTGCCGCGGGTGTGCGCTCGACACGGCGTCGGCAAAGGTGCTGCCGGGGCGGGCGTAGCGTAGAGGGCATGTCGAAGTACGGATCGTTTCCCGGTACCCGACCCCGTCGGCTGCGGACCACTCCCGTGATGCGGCGCATGGTCGCCGAGACGCGGCTGCACCCGGCCGACTTCATCCTCCCCGCCTTCGTGCGGGAGGGCGTGAGCGAGCCCGTGCCGATCGCCGCGATGCCCGGTGTCGTCCAGCACACGCGGGACAGCCTGAAGAAGGCGGCCGCGGAGGCGGTGGAGGCCGGGATCTCCGGGATCATGCTGTTCGGGGTGCCGGAGGAGTCGAAGAAGGACGCCATCGGGACGCCGGGCACCGACCCGGACGGGATCCTGCAGGTCGCCATCCGCGATGTGCGGGCCGAGGTCGGCGACGAGCTGTTGGTCATGTCCGACCTGTGCCTCGACGAGACGACCGACCACGGGCACTGCGGTGTGCTCGACGAGCAGGGACGTGTCGACAACGACGCGACGCTGGAGCGGTACGCCGAGATGGCCCAGGTGCAGGCCGACGCCGGCGCCCATGTCGTCGGACCCAGCGGCATGATGGACGGGCAGATCGGGGTCATCCGGGACGCGCTCGACCAGATCGGTCGGGAGGACGTGGCCGTCCTCGCCTACACCGTCAAGTACGCCTCCGCGTTCTACGGCCCCTTCCGCGAGGCCGTCGGCTCCTCGCTCCAGGGGGACCGGAAGACGTACCAGCAGGACCCGGCCAACGTGGGCGACGCGCTGCGGGAGCTGGCGCTGGACCTGGAGGAGGGGGCCGACATGGTGATGGTCAAGCCCGCCGGGCCCTACCTCGACATCGTCGCGCGGGTCGCCGACAGCGTGGACGTGCCGGTGGCCGCCTACCAGATCTCCGGCGAGTACTCGATGATCGAGGCCGCCGCCGAGAAGGGCTGGATCGACCGCGACCGGGCGATCCTGGAGGCCCTCACCGGCATCAAGCGGGCCGGAGCGCGGAACATCCTGACGTACTGGGCGACCGAGGTGGCGCGAAAGTTGCGCTGAACCGGGCAACGGTACGGAACAGATCAGGCCTCGAATCGGCCACCGACCAGCATCGGAACGCACTCGGTTCGGCTACGGAAGCAACTCGATCTCATGAACTTGCGTTGCCCGGAGGGTGATTCGCGGTGATCGATGATGGATCTTGGATGGATCTGTCCGTATTTCCGCGAACCCGTGTGGGGGACATAGGGAATTGACGAGTTCTCGTCAGCGTCCCTACCTTCTGCGCTTGGCCTGACCCGTTCCGGATGGTCCGAACGTCGATCCCTGGGGGACGCACCATGAGCTGGTTTCTCGAAGTGCTGAAGAAGTACGCGGTGTTCAGCGGCCGCGCGCGCCGCAAGGAGTACTGGATGTACACCTTGTTCGTCGCCATCATCTACGTGGTGCTGAGTGTGCTGTCCGTCGCGACGAAGTCGTCCGCGTTCTCGATCCTCCTGGTCATCTTCTGGCTCGCCATCCTGCTCCCCAGCCTGGGTGTCGGTGTCCGCCGGCTGCACGACACCGGCCGCTCCGGCTGGTGGCTGCTGTTCGGGATCGTCCCGCTCGTCGGCGGCATCACGCTGCTGGTCTTCACCTGCCTGGACAGCGAGCCGGGTCCGAACAAGTACGGCCCGAACCCGAAGGAGGCGGCGGTCTACGCCGGCTGATCTCCTCAGCGACCTCCGGGGCCGCCCGGCTCTCCGCCGGGCGGCCTCTTCGCGTGCGGGGGGCCGGGGGCGTGCAGGGACCGGGCCTGACTGGTCGCCGGGCCCTCGTCCTTGAGGCCGGTGCCGTCCTGGCATCCCGTCAGGCCGAGCGCGACGAGCGCGGCGAGGAGCAGGGCGGTGAGCGAGCGGCGGATGGCGGGCATGGTCGTGGGAGCCTTCTGTGGGGTGGCTGGGGTGCGGGCCTCAGCCTGAGTGATGATCGCCCGCCGACGCCACGGTCCGCGCGAGAGTCGGGACGCCGAGGCGGCGGGATGATCTCTGACCTGCAGGGATGTCACTTCCCAAAGGGCGTCCGTGGGACGGGTCGCGGATGCCGGTACGGCGGGATCGCCGGTCGGGCACCATCAAGTCCGGCCGGGAGTTAGGTTGTTGGCGACTGGTCGCGGTCGCCCGTACGACCGCCTCGATTCCCCAGGAGACACCCGTGTCCGGTGACGCACTGAGCCAAGACCCCGCCCTGCTGCGCGGCAGGATCGACACCACCAAGGCGCACCCGGCCCGGGTCTACGACGTCTTCCTCGGCGGCAAGGACAACTACCCGGTCGACCGCGCCGCGGCCGCCGCCGGGCTCGCCGCCAACCCGCGCGGCTACCTCGACGTACGGCACAACCGCGACTTCCTGCGCCGCGCGGTGAACACGCTCGCCCAGGACGACGGCATCCGTCAGTTCCTCGACATCGGCACCGGCCTGCCCACCGCGGAGAACGTCCACCAGATCGCCCAGCGGATCATCCCCGACTCCCGGGTGGTGTACGTCGACAACGACCCGGTGGTGCTCACCCACGCCCGTGCCCTGCTCACCAGCGGGCCCGAGGGCCGTACGGACTACGTCGACGCCGACTTCAACAACCCGGCGCACATCCTCGAACAGGCCGCGAAGACGCTGGACTTCGACCAGCCGATCGCGCTCTGCCTGGTGGCGATCCTGCACTTCGTCAAGGACGCGGAGGCCTACCCGATCGTGCGCGAGCTCATCGAGGCGCTGCCCTCCGGGAGCCGGCTGGTGCTCAGCCACCTCACCGAGGACCTCAACCCCGAGAACATCCGGGCGGTCCAGCGCACGTACACCGAGCGGGGGTTCACCTTCGTGCTGCGGACCCGGGCCGAGGTCGAGCGCTTCTTCACGGAGAGCTCCCTCGAACTCGCCGAGCCCGGCGTCGTCCCCGTCCACCGCTGGCGGGCCGACCACGCCGCCCCGGTCCCGGAGCAGCCCGAGGCCTCCTACCTGGAGACCCTCGACGCCATCGAGAAGGTCCGGTACGCCGACATCAACGACGTGACGGACGCCGACATCAACGTGTACGCGGGGATCGGCCGCAAGGCCTGAGAGGCGGCTGTGTCCGTATCCCGGAAATCTCGTTGTAGGCGGCACGCACATCCCTAGGCTGCGGGCACGAACCGTCGTCCCGCAGCCGCCAGGAGCCGTGCCCATGACCGTCGCGCCCGCCTTCGCCCCCGTCCCGCCGCTCGCCGCGCGGGCCCGGTCCGTCGCCGGTTCGCCGGTCCGGGACATCCTCGCCGTCACCGCCCGCCCCGAGGTGATCAACTTCGCGGGCGGGCTGCCGGCGCCGGAGCTGTTCGACGCCGAGGGCATCGCGGAGGCCTTCCGCGCGGTGCTCGCCGAGTCGCCCGCGCGGGCCCTGCAGTACTCGACGACGGAGGGCGAACCGGCCCTGCGGGAGGCGCTGGCCGCCCGTACGTCCGCGCGGGGACTGGCGACGGCGGCCGACGACATCCTCGTCACCACCGGCTCCCAGCAGGCACTCTCCCTGCTCGCGACCGCCCTGCTGGAACCCGGCGACACGGTCCTCGTCGAAAGCCCCTGCTATCTGGCCGCGCTCCAGGCCTTCGCCTTCGCGGGAGCCCGGATCGTGCCCGTCCCGTGCGACGCGGACGGAGTGGACCCCGGGGCTCTGGAGGACCTGGTGGTCCGGGAGCGGCCGAAGCTCCTCTACACCGTGCCCACCTTCCAGAACCCGACGGGCCGCACCATGCCGGCCGCCCGCCGGGCCGCCGTCGCCGGGGTCGCGGCCCGGTGCGGGCTGTGGGTCGTCGAGGACGACCCGTACGGCGAACTCCGCTTCGAGGGCGAGCGGGTCCCGTGGATCGCCGCTGGCGAGGGGGCCGGAGACCGGGTGGTCCTGCTCGGCTCCTTCTCCAAGGTCATGGCGCCGGGCCTGCGACTGGGCTGGCTGCGTGCCCCCGCCGCACTGCGGCGGGCCTGCGCGGTCGCCAAGCAGGCGGCCGACCTGCACACCCCGACGGTCAACCAGCTCGCCGCGGCCCGCTACTTGGCGGACCGGGACCTCGACGCGCACGTCGCCCGGGTCGCGGGCGCCTACCGCCGGCGACGGGACGCGATGCTGGCGGGACTGCCGGACGCCCTGCCGGAGGGCGCGGCCTGGGACCGTCCCGAGGGCGGCATGTTCCTCTGGGCCCGCCTCCCGGAGTCGTACGACACCACGGCCCTGCTGCCGGAGGTGGTGCGCCACGACGTGGCCTACGTCCCCGGGGCACCCTTCTACGCCGGCGCCCCGGACCGCTCGACCCTGCGGCTGTGCTTCGTGACACAGACGCCGGAGGAGATCGCGGAGGGGCTGCGGCGGCTGGGGGAGGGTCTGCGGAAGTAGGGCGAATGTCGGGGTCGGCTCCGACCGTGGGGGGACGGACCCGGTGGGCGGGTGTGCCTACGGTGAGGGCATGTCCGACACAGTGGAGTTCGTGGAGTCCGACCTTGACGTGTACCTCGGGCGGATCGGCTGGGAGGGGCCGCGGCGGGCCGACGCCGAAACCCTCCGGGGGGTGCATCTGGCGCATATGCGGGGCATCCCCTTCGAGAACCTGGACGCCCTGCGCCGTACGGCTCCCTCGCTGGCGCCCGCCGACCTGATGGCCAAGCTGGTGCGGGGGCGGCGCGGCGGCTACTGCTACGAGCACAACACGCTGCTCGCGGGCGTCCTGGAGGCCCTCGGGTTCCGGGTGAGGCGGCTGACGGCACGGGTCGTGGTGGGTGCCGACCGCGTCGAGAGCCGTCCGCGCACCCATATGGCCCTGCTGGTCGAGGTGCCGGGCGAGCCGCTGCCGTATCTCGCCGACGTCGGCTTCGGGGCGATCGGCGCACTGCTGGAACCGGTGCCGCTGGTCGCCGGCACCGAGTTCCGGGACGCCGGGCGGCGGCACCGGCTGGTGACCGTGCCGCACCCGGGGCCGCTGGAGCTGTGGGTGCTGCAGGCCTACGGCGACGAGAAGGGCGGCGTCGCCTCGGACGGGCCCTGGCAGGCGCAGTACGCGTTCACACTGGAGCCGTTCGAGCGGGCCGACTACGAGGTCATCAACTGGCACGTCGCCACGAACCCGCGCTCGCCGTTCACCCAGCGGCTGTACGTGCAGAGCGTCGACGCCGAGCGGCACCTCCTGCTGCACGGACGGGTGCTGACGGAGACACGGTCCGACGGGTCCGTACGGGAGCGGGAGTTGGCGGACGAGGACGAGGTCAGGCGGCTGCTGGAGGGGGAGTTCGGGGTCGTGGCGCCGGAGGGGATGGCCTTGTTGCCGTGACGCGCGGTCAGTCCCACCAGAAGTGCCACACCCGCTCGCCGAGCAGTTTCTGGGCGTACGAGGTGAGGGTGTCGCCGGTGTCCACCAGGACCGTGTACGGGCAGAAGGCGTAGTGCTCGGCGGCGACCGCCTCCGCCTCGGCGAGGTCGGCGGGCGGCGCCGCCACCGAGACGGCCAGGTGATCGAAGCCCAACGCCACGACCCGTGTGCCGAAGCGGTCCTCCCAGGAGCGCAGCACCGCGCAGAGACGGGCGACGTCCTCCTCGTAGTTCACCGGCCCGCTCCAGCCGACGGCCGCCGGGATGTCGGCGCTGCGGCGGGCGGGCACCAATGCAAGGTGTGGCTCCTTGAACCAGGGCCGCCCCTCGGTGAGGGAGTCGGCGACTTCGGCGGCTCGCTCGTCGGGGTCGGCGGCCGGCACCGGGGAGGGCGCCAGCCCCGGCCAGTGCTCGTCCTCCGGCGGGTCCTCGTCCCAGAGCTCCGCCAGCACCTCGTCGGCGTCGTGATCACCGGGATAGGAGGACTCCCCGGGCATCAACTCCCAGCCCTCCGGCCCGCCCTGGCCTCCGCCCACGTCCAGGAGGACCGGTAGCAGTCCGACTCGCGGCGCGGCTCCCAGCAGACGTGCCCAGGCACCGGGCGTCGCCTGTTCCTCTGCCAGCCACAAGAGGGGTTCGTGCCAGGGGCCTTCGGTCGTCTCGTCGACCAGTCGGCCCGCGGGCAGCTCCAAGCCGAGGGAGGTGAGCCTCGGAAGGGGATTCGGAAGTGTCGCCATGTCGGTGACTGTAGAGGGAGGCACTGACATCACACTCCCCGCCACTTTCAACCTATAGCTCATGGGGGGCCTTGCGGCAAGGCCCCCCTCGTGGCGCACAATCGCAGGCCGAAGCCGAGAAGCTGGGTAAATGGGGGATTCAGGAAGTGTCTGTGTCTTTGTCCGCGTTCGACCTTTCCGGCAACCTCACCGCCAAAACCGACCCCGCGCTGATCGCCCGCGACGAGCAGCAGTTCGCGGACATCGCGGCGAGCCTGGAGCAGGCGATCGCCGAGGTGTCCGAACGCCTCGACGCCGAGCTCAAGGCGCCCGGCGGCATCGGCCAGGCCGCCATGGACCGGGACATCGAGGTGCACCGGCTGAACGGACGGCTGCGCACCCTCCGCCGCTTCGGTCTCGACCTGTGCCTCGGGCGCATGGTCGAGGCCGACAACCCCGAGCAGCCCGTCTACATCGGCCGTCTCGGGCTCACCGACAACGAGGGCCGCCGCCTGCTGACCGACTGGCGTTCCCCGGCCGCCGAGCCCTTCTTCGCGGCGACCCACGCCAACCCGATGGGCCTGGTCAGCCGCCGCCGCTACCGCTGGACCGACGGGCGGATCAGCGACTACTGGGACGAGGTGTTCACCGCCGACCAGCTGGAGCACAACGTCGCGCTCGACGACCAGTCCGCCTTCATCGCCAGCCTCGGCACCAACCGCTCCGAGCGTATGCGGGACGTGCTGGCCACCATCCAGGCCGACCAGGACGCCATCATCCGCGCGGGTTCCCGGGGCGCGCTCGTCGTCGACGGCGGTCCCGGCACCGGCAAGACCGTCGTCGCCCTGCACCGCACCGCCCACCTCCTCTACTCCGACCCCCGCCTCGGTCACCGGCGCGGCGGCGTGCTGTTCGTCGGCCCGCACCGGCCGTATCTGGCGTACGTCTCCGACGTGCTGCCCAGCCTCGGCGAGGAGGGCGTGCAGACCTGCGTCCTGCGGGACCTCGTCACCGAGGGGGAGACGGCGACCGTGGAGGCCGATCCGGAGGTGGCCCGGCTGAAGGCCTCCGCGGACCTGGTGAAGGCGGTCGAGAAGGCCGTCCGGTTCTACGAGGAGCCGCCCACCGAGGGCATGACGGTCACCGTCGACTGGGTCGGCATCCCCCTCACCGCCGACGACTGGGCCGAGGCCTTCGACGCCCCGGAGCCCGGAACCCCCCACAACGAGGCCCGAGACCAGGTCTGGGAGAAGCTGGTCGAGATCCTGACGGACAAGTACGACGGCGACGTGCCCCTTGACCTGTTCCGCAGGGCGCTGCGCCGGAACGAGGAGCTGAACGCCGCCCTCGGCCGTGCCTGGCCGTTGATCGAGGCGGCCGACCTGGTCGGGGACCTGTGGTCGGTGCCCGCCTACTTGCGGATGTGCGCTCCCTGGCTCGACCGGGACGACGTACGACGGCTCCAGCGCGCCGAGCCGCAGGCCTGGACGGTGTCGGACCTGCCGATCCTGGACGCGGCACGGCAACGGCTCGGCGATCCCGAGGCGTCCCGACGCAGGCGCCGGCACGAGGCCGAGGTCGCTGCCGAACGCGCCTACCGGGCCCAGGTCACCGAGGACCTGCTGCGGACCGACGACGACTGGCAGCGCATGCTGATGACCATGCTGAAGGGGCAGGACCTGCAGAACTCCCTGGTCCCCCTGGACGCGCCGCCCGCCGCCGAACCGGATCTGCTCGCGGGCCCGTTCGCGCACATCGTCGTCGACGAGGCGCAGGAACTCACCGACGCGGAGTGGCAGATGCTGCTCTCGCGCTGTCCGTCCCGCAGCTTCACCATCGTCGGCGACCGCGCCCAGGCCCGGCACGGTTTCACCGAGTCCTGGCGGGAGCGCCTCGAACGGGTCGGACTCGACCGCGTCGAACTGGCCTCCCTGACCGTCAACTACCGCACTCCGCAGGAGATCATGGCGGAGGCCGAGCCGGTCATCCGGGCCGCGCTCCCCGACGCCAACGTGCCGACCTCCATCCGCAGCGGCGGAGTCCCGGTCACGCACGGCCCGGCCACGGACCTGGACGCGGTCGTGGACGGCTGGCTCGCCGAGCACGCCGACGGCATCGCGTGTGTCATCGGCGCCCCCGCCTACCGCCCACCGACACCCCGTGTCCGCTCCCTCACCCCGGAACTGTCCAAGGGTCTGGAGTTCGACCTGGTGGTCCTCGTCGACCCGGAGAGCTTCGGGGACGGCATCGAGGGGGCCGTCGACCACTATGTGGCGATGACCCGGGCGACCCAACGGCTCGTGGTGCTCAGCAGCACCCGCTCGCGGTGAAGGCGGCCCAGGCGGCCGGGGTGACCTGGAGGGTGGGGCCGGTGTCTGCGGGGTTCTTGGAGTCGCGGATGTGGATCGTGTGGGGGGTGAGGGCGACTTCGATGCATTCGCCGCCCTCGCTACCGCTGTAACTGGACTTGCGCCAGGAGAAGGCGACTTCCACGCACTGTCCGCCTTCGTCGCCGCTGTAGCTCGATTTGAACCACTCAAGTGATTCGGTGCTCATTGGTCTCCTAGCAGGCGGTCGAGAAGGCCCATGGAGTCCTGGGTGGTCAGAGCCTGCGTCCGCAGCATCGCATACTTGCGCGCGAGGATGGACACCTCATCTGCGTCGGAAACCCACTGGCTGCCGCGTTGCGACTCGGTATAGGCGAGGTGCTGGTGGTCCGGTGTTTCGAGCAGCGTGAAGGGGCCGTTCAGGCCTGCGTTGTATGGACTGTCCAGCTGCAGGAACTGCAGTGACACGCAAGGCAGTTCAGTCACCGTCCGCAGGTGCCGAAGCTGCTCGCGCCACACCTCGGCCCCGCCGATCCGCATACGCAGTACCGGCTCCCACACGATGAAGCTCAACGTCGGCGGGTTCCTGCGGTGCAGGATCTCCTGGCGTTCCAGGCGGGCGGCCGTACGCGTCTCGATCTCGGTCTCGTCGTACGCGGGGACACGGTTGCGCAGTACCGCGCGGACGTACGCATCCGTCTGGAGAAGACCGGGAAGCACCGCATTGTCGTACCAGGACAACGCAATCGCCTCCCTCTCATGCTCCATGTACAGCTCCGCCCACATCGGGAACTGGTCGATGTCCGGGAGGTTGGCCACGCCCGCCGACAACGTGCCCTTGGTCTGGAGGGTCTCGTCGAGTACGGCGGCCAGGTCCGGCTTCAGGGCCCGCCTGCCCTGCTCGATCGAGGCGATGGTCTCCTCGTCGACCCGGACGGCCGCGGCGAGGGAGTTCTGGGTGAGGCCCGCGGCGCGACGCGCGGCGCCCAGTTGCTTGCCCAGCATCTTCATGGACGTGAGGTTCTTCGGCCGCGGTGGCCTCCTGGCGCTCATGCAGGACTCCCTCCCCCTCGGGACGCGTACGTCACCGGGTGCGAGCCCGTACAAAAAATCTGTACGGGTTTACGGAGTGATCAACACTAGTCACTCTGCGCAACTCTCGTCCTGTGAATGACACGATCCAACTCCCCACCCTGCGCGAGCGGTTCTTCCGCCGTGAGCGCCGATCCGTGCAGGCCGCGCGGAGGTTCACGGCGGAGACACTCACCGGCTGGGGCCTCGCCGGGACGGACCGCGCCGACGACGTACTGCTCTGCGTGAGCGAACTGGTCACCAACGCCCTGCTGCACGGCGTACCGCCCGGCCGCCACTCACGGCTGCTCCTGCGCTACGACGGACGGGTGCTGGGCGTCGAGGTGCACGACAGCGGCCCCGGCGAGCCCCGCGTCGTGGAGAGCGGGGACACCGGGGCCGAAGGCGGGCGCGGACTGCTGCTGGTCGCGGCCCTGAGCGACCAGTGGGGCGTCCGGGACCGTGAGTTGGGCAAGGCCGTGTGGTGCGAGTTCGAGGTCAGAGACGCTCGGGCGTCCTGATGCCGAGCAGCGCCATCCCCTGGTGGAGGGTGCGAGCCGTCATGTCGCACAGGAACAGACGGTTCTCGACCTGCGCCGGGGTGTCGGCCTTGAGGACCGGGCACTTGTCGTAGAACGACGTGTACAGCGACGCCAGTTGGTAGAGGTAGGCCGCCAGCTTGTGCGGGGCGTACTCCGCGGCCGCCTCGAAGACCGTGTCGCCGAAAGCGTCCAGGTGCAGGCCCAACGCCCGCTCCGCCGGGGCGAGTTCGAGCTCCGGGTGGGCGGCCGGCTTCGTGTCGCCCGCCTTGCGCAGGATCGACTGGATACGGGCGTACGCGTACTGGAGGTAGACGCTCGTGTCGCCGTTCAGCGACACCATCTGGTCCAGGTCGAACTTGTAGTCCCGGTTGGGGGACGTCGACAGGTCGGCGTACTTCACCGCGCCGATGCCGACCTGCGTGGCCCGCTCCTGGATCTCGTCCTCGGTGAGGTCCTGGGCCTTCTCCCGGACGACCTCCGCCGCCCGCTGGACCGCCTCGTCCAGCAGGTCCTCCAGTCGTACGGTCTCGCCCTCACGCGTCTTGAACGGCTTGCCGTCCGCGCCCAGCACCGTGCCGTAGCCCATGTTGTGCGCGGTCACGGAGTCGGTCAGCCAGCCCGCACGCCTCGCCGCCTCGAAGACCATCTTGAAGTGCAGCGACTGGCGTACGTCCACGACGTAGAGGAGCGAGGTGGCGTGCAGGTCGTTGACCCGGTTGCGGATCGCCGTCAGGTCGGAGGCGGCGTAACCGAAGCCGCCGTCCGCCTTCTGCACGATCAACGGCACCGGCTGGTCGTCCTTGCCCCGGATGTCGTCGAAGAACACGACGAGCGCGCCCTCGGAGCGCACCGCGACACCCATCTCCTCCAGGAGCCGGGCGGTCTCGGGCATGCCCTCGTTGTACGCGGACTCGCCGACGATCTCCTCGTCCCGGATCCGCATGTCCAGCTTCTCGAAGACCGAGTAGAAGTAGACCTTCGACTCGTCCACGAACTGCTGCCACAGCTCGAGGGTCTCCTTGTCGCCGGACTGCAGGGCGACGACCCGCTTCCGCGCCCGCTCCTTGAACTCCTCGTCGGAGTCGAAGACCGCGCGCGAGGCCTTGTAGACACGGTTGAGGTTCGACATGGCCTGCTCGCCGTCGACGTCGGCCGCGGGGGCCAGCTCGCCGGGGTTCTCGAACAGGTACTGGATGAGCATGCCGAACTGGGTGCCCCAGTCGCCGATGTGGTGCCGGCCGATCGTCTTCTCGCCGGTGAAGTCGAGCATGCCCCGCAGGGCGTCGCCGATGACCGCGGAGCGGAGGTGACCGACGTGCATCTCCTTGGCAACGTTCGGCTGGGCGTAGTCGATGACCGTGATGCCCGCGTTCTCCTTGAGGGGCACCCCGAGGCGGTCGCCGTCCGCGTACCGGGCGGCGAGGTTCTCGGTGATCGCCCGGTCCGCGATGGTGAGGTTCAGGAAGCCGGGCCCGGAGACCTCGACGTCCTTGATCAGCTCGTCGCCGGTGGTGATCCGCGAGACCACCTGCGTCGCCAGCTCCCGCGGGTTGGCCTTGGCCTTCTTGGCGAGGGCGAGAATGCCGTTCGCCTGGAAGTCCGCCCGGTCACTACGTCGCAGCAGCGGGTCCGCGGTGACCTCCGGCAGGGTGGCCGAGAGGGCGGACGCGAGCTGCTGGTTGACGGAGTCGCTGAGGGACGTGACCGGGGCCATAGGAATGGGTGCCGTTCTCCTCGTGGGGATCGATAGACCCAACCAGTATCCCATGGGAGGTAAAGCGGTTTTCCCGGGCGCATGGGCGTCTGTGACAATGGAGCGTCACCCGTTCAGAAAGAAGGACGTGCCGATCGTGGCTCAGAGCACCGAGACCACCGACTGGGTCTCCCGTTTCGCGGATGAGGTCATCGAGGAGTCGGAGCGTCGAGCCCCCGGCAAACCGGTCGTCGTCGCCTCCGGGCTGTCGCCGTCCGGTCCGATCCACCTCGGCAACCTGCGTGAGGTCATGACCCCGCACCTCGTCGCCGACGAGATCCGGCGGCGCGGACTCCAGGTGCGCCACCTCATCTCCTGGGACGACTACGACCGCTACCGCAAGGTGCCGGCCGGTGTCGCCGGGGTCGACGAGACCTGGGCCGAGCACATCGGCAAGCCGCTGACGTCCGTTCCCGCGCCGAAGGACTCCCCGTTCCCGAACTGGGCCGAGCACTTCAAGGCCGCGATGGTCGAGTCGCTGGCCCAGCTCGGCGTGGAGTTCGACGGGATCAGCCAGACCGCCCAGTACACCTCCGGCGTCTACCGGGACCAGATCCTGCACGCGGTGGCGCACCGGGCCGAGATCGACGCGATCCTCGACCAGTACCGCACCAAGAAGGCCCCGGCCAAGCAGCCCCAGAAGCCGGTCGACGAGGCCGAACTGGAGGCCGCCGAGGGCTCCGGCGCGGCCGGTGAGGACGACGGCTCCTCCTCCGGCTCCGTCGGCTACTTCCCGTACAAGCCCTACTGCGGCAACTGCGAGAAGGACCTCACCACCGTCACCTCCTACGACGACGACACCACCGAGCTGACCTACTCCTGCACCTCCTGCGGCTTCTCCGAGACCGTCCGGCTGGAGGAGTTCAACCGCGGCAAGCTGGTCTGGAAGGTCGACTGGCCGATGCGCTGGGCCTACGAGGGCGTCATCTTCGAGCCGTCCGGCGTGGACCACTCGTCCCCGGGGTCCTCCTTCCAGGTCGGCGGGCAGATCGTCGGGATCTTCGGCGGCAAGCAGCCCATCGGGCCCATGTACGCCTTCGTGGGCATCAGCGGCATGGCGAAGATGTCCTCCTCGCGGGGCGGTGTGCCGACGCCCGCCGACGCCCTGAAGATCATGGAGCCGCAGATCCTGCGCTGGCTCTACGCCCGCCGCCGGCCCAACCAGTCCTTCAAGATCGCCTTCGACCAGGAGATCCAGCGGCTCTACGACGAGTGGGACAAGCTCGACGCCAAGGTGGCCGACGGCGCCGCCCTGCCGGGGGACGTCGCCGCGCACGCCCGCGCGGTGGGTACGGCCGCCGGTGCGTTGCCGACGACGCCGCGACCGCTGCCGTACCGCACGCTCGCCTCGGTCGCCGACATCACCGCCGGCCACGAGGACCAGGCGCTCAGGATCCTCTCCGAGCTCGACCCGGAGAACCCGCTCGCCTCGCTGGACGAGGCACGGCCACGGTACGACCGGGCCGAGGCCTGGATCAACACCCAGGTCCCCGCCGACCAGCGCACCATCGTGCGGGACGAGCCCGACGCCGAGCTGCTGAAGTCCCTCGATGAGGCCTCCCAGCAGTCGCTGCGGCTGCTGCTCGACGGACTGGAGTCGCACTGGTCGCTGGACGGCCTGACGCACCTCGTCTACGGCGTCCCCAAGGTGCAGGCCGGGTTCGCCGCCGACGCCACGCCCAAGGAACTGCCGGCCGAGATCAAGACGGCCCAGCGGACGTTCTTCGCGCTGCTGTACCACCTGCTGGTCGGGCGCGACACCGGACCGCGCCTGCCCACGCTGCTGCTGGCGGTGGGACAGGACCGGGTACGGCGCCTGCTCGGCGAGTAGCGAGCAGCGAGTAGCGAGTAACGGCAACGGAAAGGGGCCCTCTGCCGAGGGCCCCTTTTCCTGTTCCTGTGCCTGTGACCTGGTCAGGCGATGTGGTCTTCCTGCAGTTCCGCGGTGTGCCGGTTGGTGAAGCGGTTGACCATGCGCTCGGCATCGCGCTGCGGGAGCGTGGTGCCGTAGGTCGCCTCCACGTCGTCCCTGAACTGGCCCGAGGTGGGGTAGCTGCCGTCTATCGACTTCTTGAAGACCAGGTAGTAGTCCTCCTCGGTCGGCTCCGGCGGCCCGCCTCCCTCACCCAGCTCCCGGGTACGCCCGGGGCTCACCGGTATGGGAAAGCTTCCGGTCTCCTCCATCGAGGGCTCTTCCTGGTACTGCTGCTCCCGATACTGCTCTTGGTACTGCTCGGCCTGCTGCTGTTCCGCCATCCACTGCGCGTACTGCTCCGGGTCGTACGTCGGGTCGTAGTCGCCGTGGTACTCGATCTGCTGGGGGTGCCGGGCGTGCAGCCAGGGACTCACCTCCGGCTCGGGTGCCTCGGGCACGTAGTCGTACTGCTCCGTCGGCCGTGGTGCGGGCGCCGCCTCCACCGCGCGGTTCACCGGTGGGGCGGTGATCTCCTGCGTGGGCGCCGGGGGCAGGAGGACCGGCTCTATGCCCGCCGCGGCCAGGCCCGCCGGGGCTGTTTCCGCCAGGGGAACGCCGTAGCGGGCCAGCCGCAGCGGCATCAGGGACTCCACCGGAGCCTTGCGGCGCCAGGCGCGGCCGAACCTCGAATGCAGCCGGGCCCGGTAGACGAGACGTTCCTGCTCCAGCTTGATGACCTGCTCGTACGACCGCAGCTCCCACAGCTTCATACGGCGCCACAGCAGGAACGTCGGGACCGGGGACAGCAGCCAGCGGGTGAGCCGCACGCCCTCCATGTGCTTGTCGGCCGTGATGTCCGCTATGCGGCCGATCGCGTGCCGGGCCGCCTCCACGGCGACGATGAACAGGATCGGGATCACGCCGTGCATGCCCACGCCCAGCGGGTCCGGCCAGGCCGCCGCGCCGTTGAAGGCGATCGTCGCCGCCGTCAGCAGCCACGCCGTCTGCCGCAGCAGCGGGAAGGGGATGCGGATCCAGGTCAGGAGGAGGTCCAGGGCGAGCAGAACACAGATACCGGCGTCGATGCCGATCGGGAACACGTACGCGAAGTTCCCGAAGCCCTTCTTGATGGCCAACTCGCGGACCGCCGCGTACGAACCGGCGAAGCCGATTCCGGCGATGATCACGGCGCCGGTCACGACCACGCCGATGAGAACGCGGTGCATCCGAGTCAGCTGCAGTGGCGCGGCCACCCGTACTCCCCTCCCCTTGCGTGTTGTTGCGCGCAACAGGGTGGCACATGTGTACGTCGGACGTACCGCCGGACGGGAGGAGCCCGGCCCTCACAGGGGGCCGGGCTCCGTCAAAATGCGGTGCTGAGCTGCGAATTGCCGTCCAGATGTGACGGTCAGCTCTTCTTCGACGCTGAGGAGGAAGGGGAGCTCGACGGGGACGCGGAGGACTTCCCGGCCTTCGACGCCGACGCCGACGGCGCCGCGGGCTTCGAAGGCGACGGCTTCGCCGTGCCCGAACCCGAGTCGCCGCCGGAACCGCCGCCCTGGCCGCCGTCGCCGTTGGCCGCCGCCACCGAGGCCACCGCCTCCTTGGCCGCCTGCTGCGCCAGCTTGCTCAGATCGTTGGCGTTCGGCGTCTTGTCACCGGCCAGACCCGCGCCGTTGTAGTCGAGGGTGACGACCACGTTCTCCACCCGCGCCACGACCGTCTGCTGCTTGAAGGCGCCCTCCTTCTTCTTCAGGTCGTAGCGCACCGCCGTCGCCTCGTCGCCCGTCCCGGCGACCGCCTGCGACGTGACGTTCTTCGCGCCCGCCACCGACTGGGCGTCCTTGAGCTGCTTCTCGTAGTACACGTGCGCCAGCTGGTTGCCCTCACCGCGCGCCGCGTCCGAGTCGAAACGCAGCAGAGACACGTTCAGCCAGCGGAACTGCGAGCCCTTCACACCGTTGTTGGCCAGACTGCTCCACGAGCAACTCGCCCGCGTGCCCGCCTCGTCCGAAGAGCCCTTCTTGCCGGACTTGGCCCCCTTCGGCACCAGCGAGGTCAGCGTCTTCTGCGACAACGTCCCGCACGAGTCGGGAATCGTCCGGTACGCCGCCGCCTGCACCGTCGGCGACGCGCTCCCGCCCGCCGACGAGGACGTCTTCACGCCGCTCTGCGACCCCTTGCTCCCGCTGTCACCGGAGCCGGAGTCCGAGGAACAGCCGGCGATGATCAGCATCACGGGGACCGCCGCCGCGCAGACAAGGACACGGCCCAGGCGCCCCGCCCGCTTCTCTCGCTGGTCGAGCTCATCTCGCTGTGCTGGTCGCTGCATGGTTCCTTCACTCATGACGCTCGTGGTTCCTGCCGTCGGATCGGGTCCGAGGGGCCACGGTACGCGGTGAGGTCTCTGTGCGGTTTTGCTTTGAAAGCTTTGCGAAGGGACGCGGGGGAGCGGTGAACACCCCTTATCCGCCCAGCGTGTCCGCCAGCTGAGAAGCCAGTTTCCTTGCCCTGTCCTGCATTTCCTTGCTGTCCGGGACCGTGCCGACGGTGGCCGGCTGCTCCTCGTACTCGATGGTCACGATGACGTTCGACGTGCGGAACGCCACAGTCACCGTGCGCTGCTGCGCCGTCGAACCGGAGCCGCCGACCACGTCGTCGAGGAACGCCTCGTCGCCGAGACCGGAGAGGACGCGGGGCTGGAGGTCGGAGGGAGGCGCGGACGAGGAGGAGGACGGCGCGGCGGAGGTGGAGGACGATGCCGAGGACGAGGCGGTGGGTGAGGAACCGGCGTCGGCGGTCACGCCCGCGTCCGAGCTCGAGGTGGTCGGCTCGGGCAGGTCCGCCGCCGCCACCTTCGTCGCGAACAGCTGCTGGGCCTCGGCGTCGTCGCTCACCCCGTTGCCGTACGACACCACCCGCTCGAAGTCGACGAGGAGATGGTCCGTCGCGTCCGTGGACTCCACCTTCCAACGGCAGCCGGACTTGCGGTCGGTGTCGTAGGTGAGGTCGGCCTCTCCCTCGTACGCCTTCTGGCGCTGGTCCTGGTCGGCGATCTGCTTGATGCCGGGCAACAGGGAGTCGAGGGTGTTGTGGCTGACCGCGCTGCACGGTTCCGGAAGCGTGTCGTACTTGCCCGGCTGGGCGACGGCGGTGGCCGAGCCGGCGTTGCCCGGGTTCGCGTCGTCCGTCGTGCCGCCGCCGCTGGAGCCGCCGGTGCAGCCGGCCAGCAGGGCCGCGAGGAGTGCGGCGACGCCGGGTACGTACGCCTTCCGCTGCACGGTCAGGCTCCTCTCGCTGGTTAATGGCTTGCCGCGCAGGGGGCACCCCTGCAGACAATGTCTATCGCACGCAACGCCGTGACCGCCGGTCCGCTGTCCTTTTCGTAGACCTTGGCGCCTTTTTTGCGATTACCCACTTCTATATGGCTCTGTTGTTTTTTTGGGGGGAATGAGGAAGACATGTCGTACGTCGAGATACCGGGCGCGAAGGTCCCGATCCGTATGTGGACCGACCCCGCGTCGGTCGAGGAGGGCGCCCTCCAGCAGCTCCGCAATGTCGCCACCCTGCCCTGGATCAAGGGCCTCGCGGTCATGCCGGACGTCCACTACGGCAAGGGCGCTACGGTCGGCTCGGTGATCGCGATGCGGGGTGCGGTGTGTCCGGCGGCGGTCGGGGTGGACATCGGCTGCGGAATGTCGGCGGTGAAGACGTCCCTGACGGTGAACGACCTGCCGGGCGACCTGTCCCGCCTCCGCTCGAAAATCGAGCAGGCGATCCCGGTGGGCCGCGGCATGCACGACGATCCGGTCGACCCTGGGCGGCTGCACGGGTTCGCGACGGCCGGGTGGGAGGACTTCTGGGGGCGGTTCGACGGGGTTGCGGAGGCGGTGAAGTTCCGGGAGGAGCGGGCCGGAAGGCAGATGGGAACGCTCGGAAGTGGCAACCACATGATCGAGGTTTGTCTCGATCAGTCGAATTCGGTCTGGCTCATGCTGCACTCCGGTTCCCGGAACATCGGCAAGGAACTGGCTGAGCACCACATCGGAGTTGCTCAGAAGCTCCCGCACAACCAGGGGCTGATCGACCGTGACCTTGCGGTTTTCGTCTCGGACACACCGCAGATGGCGGCGTACCGGAACGACCTCTACTGGGCGCAGGAGTACGCCAAGTACAACCGGGCGATCATGATGGCACTGTTGAAGGACGTGATCCGCCGGGAGTTCAAGAAGGCGAAGCCGACCTTCGAGTCCGAGATCTCCTGCCACCACAACTACGTGGCCGAGGAACGCTACGAGGGCATGGACCTGCTGGTTACCCGCAAGGGAGCTATTCGGGCGGGTTCCGGTGAGTTCGGAATCATCCCCGGCTCGATGGGAACCAGCTCGTACATCGTAAAGGGGCTCGGTAACGAGAAGGCCTTCAACTCTGCCTCGCACGGTGCGGGTCGGCGCATGAGCCGGAACGCGGCGAAGCGACGCTTCACGGTGCGGGATCTGGAGGAGCAGACGCGGGGAGTCGAGTGCCGTAAGGACTCCGGTGTGCTGGACGAGATACCGGGCGCCTACAAGAACATCGATCAGGTGATGGAGCAGCAGAGCGATCTCGTCGAGATCGTGGCGAAGCTGAAACAGTTCATTTGTGTGAAGGGCTGATGGCTGAGGCCCCCGGCAGGACCGGGGGCCTCCCGGTCCTGGTCTTCATCCCAGCGGCGGTGAGTCATGACCTTCATGCCTGCGGGGCGGGCCCCCGTCGTCAGCGAGTCGGCGGCCGTCTGCTTTCGTTGGAGGGACAGGCAGCCAGGGTAGTACAAGTCGGCTGCCAACTCCTGCGCGGCTTCCTTCATGTAGAGGATGTTGTAGATGCCGTCTCGGCCGTTGCGCTTGAGCGTGCGCCTTGTGCCGGTTAGTTCCTGCGCGTAGGAGCTGAGGCAGCCACCGACGGCTGTACTGGCGGTGGTCAGCGAGATGAAGGGGAACCCCTGCCCTGTGTAGCCCACCGAGCCGTCGGCGTCGATAATTCCCCGGAGGTAGTCGCGCAGAGAGAATTCGCTTCGCGGTGGGGTAATTGTCTTGGACTTGCGGCCATAGGGCAGGCCGAGGGAGTTGAGCCGGGACCTGGCTTCGAGTGAGCAGAGGGTCCACGTGGCCGAGTTGTGCATCTCGGAGAAGTTCGTGGACCGCGTCCGCTCGGTGATACTGCTGTAAAAAACGGCGTCAACTTCTGAAATCTGCAAAGGAGTTCAATGTCCTTGGCGTTGATTTCGACGGTCAGTCGCCCCTTCTGGCCCACCCCCTGGGCCAGATGGCCGTCCGCCTGCAAGAAGCCGAACATGTACGCGTACTCGGGGACCGTGAGGTCCATGAACCGGTGGGCGTTAGGCTCGCAGTCAGCCATGAGGAAGTTGTTCCTTCCTTGCTGGTCAGGCCCTCGGTCAGGGATGCCGCCCTGCCGAGGGCCGTCGAGTTGACGATGTGCTGCGAGACTAGGTCGCCAGTTCAGGCGGCGTTCGGGTGATCGATGACGTTCACTCCTGTGAGTTACCCAAGCCGCTTCTCCAGCAGCGTCACCGCGTACGGGCTGCCCGACCCGCCCTCCTTGGCTCGCTGTTCGCCGACCACTTCGTAGCCCGCCGCCTCGTAGTACGAGCGCAGGGCGGGGTTGGTGGCGAGGCAGTCGAGGCGGGCGTGCGGGCGGCCCTTTGCGGTGATGCGGGATTCCGCGTGGGTGAGGAGGTGGCGGCCCGTGCCGGGTGGGGAGGTGTGGGGGACCGTCATGAGGCGGTGGATGTAGCCCGCGTCGGCGGGGCGGGGGCCCCAGGCCGCCGGGTCGTCCCACCAGAGTTCGTAGGCGCCGGTCGGACGGTCGTCCGCGTACGCCAGCCAGACCTCGCCCTCCCGCATGCGGGTGTGGAAGTGGGTCTCGTCCTTCTCGCCCGGCTTCCACTGGTCGATGCCCCGGGCCAGTTGCCGGAGGGCGGCCGTGTCGCGGAGGCGGACCAGGGCGGGGGCGTCGGAGGGGGTCGCCCTGCGGTAGGTCAGGAGCGGCCAGGTGGTGGGGCGGGGTTCCAGGAGGGACGCGCGGAGGCGGGATGCCAACTCTGATGCGTCGAGGGACAGTTCCTCGGTCACATACCTCTCGATCGAGCCGTGACGCGCCTTCATGGCGGCGAGGTAGGTGCGCATGACCGTCGCCGGGGCGCGGCCGAAGCCCAGCCAGGTCGGTGCGCGGCCCTCCCGTGCCGTCCAGGCCGCGAGGATCGCCGGTGCCGCGAGTTCGGTGAGGCTGTAGTCCTCGATGATCGTCTCGTCCGGGACGCCCAGCAACGACAGGACGAAAGCCGCCAGTTGACCCGTGCGGTCCTTGCCGGACGCGCAGTGGAAGACCAGGGGGTCGGAGGACTCCGCCGCGGCCACGATGAGTTCCAGCGCCCGGCGGATCTCCTTCGTGCCGTCCTGCGCCACCTCCATGTACCGCTCCGCCAGGTACGGGCCCGGGTCGACCTCGGGCGGCAACGCCGGCTGGTCGTACGGGCGGTGCTCGATGCTGAGGTTGTGGTAGCTGAAGGACGCGTCGTCCGGCACCCGGCCGCGCTTCTCGATCTCCCAGGGGTGGCGGAGGTCGACGACCGTGCGGACGCCCAGCGAGAGGAAGCGGGACCAGTCCTCCGTGCCCTTCCGCACCTTGCCCAGCGAGTCCGACCGGTACAGGCGCCCGGGACGGATCCGGCGCCGGTCGGGGGTCGAATAGCCGCCCAGGTCACGGAAGTTGTGCAGCGAGTCGAAGCGCAGGTGTCTGTCCACAGGCTGTGACTCTATGCCTACTTGGCGTGCAGCACGGCGTAGATCATCACGAACGCGACGACATGGATGCCGAAGAGAAAGTACGCGAGGTAGTACCAGACGTACCGTTCGCGTTTCTTCTCCAGTTCGAGGCGTCGCCGTTCACCCTCGTCGGCGGCCATCACAGGTCCCGGTGGACTTTTGTGTTCGACGCCTGGGCGCGCGGACGCAGGACCAGGAGGTCGACGTTGACGTGGTGGGGGCGGGTGACCGCCCAGCCGATGGTGTCGGCCACGTCGTCGGCGGTCAGCGGCTCGGCCACGCCCTCGTACACCTTGGACGCCTTCTCCGTGTCCCCGCCGAAGCGGGTCAGCGCGAACTCGTCGGTCTTGACCATGCCGGGCGCGATCTCGATGACCCGCACCGGCTGTCCGACGATCTCCAGGCGGAGCGTCTCGGCGAGGACATGGGCGCCGTGCTTGGCGGCGACATAGCCCGCGCCGCCCTCGTAGGTGCCGTGGCCCGCGGTGGAGGAGACCACGACGACCGTGCCGTCGCCGCTCGCGACCAGCTTGGGCAGCAGCGCCTGGGTGACGTTCAGCGTGCCGAGGACGTTCGTCTCGTACATCGTGCGCCAGTCGGCGGGGTCGCCGGTCGCGACCGGATCGGCGCCGAGGGCTCCGCCGGCGTTGTTCACGAGGACGGCGACCGTCTTGAAGGCCGTCGCGAACTCGTCGACGGCGGCGCGGTCGGTGACGTCGAGCCGGTACGCGGTCGCCTGGTGGCCCGCCTCGTTGAGCTCCTTGGCCAGCGCCTCGATGCGGTCCTCGCGGCGGGCGGTGAGGACCACGCGGTAGCCGGCCTCGGCGAGCCTGCGGGCGGTCGCGGCGCCGATTCCGCTGCTCGCGCCGGTGACGATCGCTATGCGGGACGGGGCCATGAAGGTGCTCCTCGGCGGGTTCGGTGTGCGGGTTCGTCCCGGACAGGATAGGCGGGAGGCGCCGAGCGCCCTTCGGTACGGGGCGGTCAGCCCCCGTTTCTCGGGGCCCACATGATCACTGCCATCCCGGCCAGGCAGATCGCGGCCCCGGTGATGTCCCAGCGGTCCGGCCGGTACCCGTCCGCGACCACCCCCCACAGGATCGAGCCCGCGACGAAGATGCCGCCGTACGCCGCCAGGATGCGGCCGAAGTGCGCGTCGGGCTGGAAGGTGGCCACGAAGCCGTACGCGCCGAGCGCGAGGACGCCGCCGGCCATCCACAGCCAGCCGCGGTGTTCGCGGACGCCCTGCCAGATCAGCCAGGCGCCGCCGATCTCGAAGAGGGCGGCGAGCACGAACAGGGCGGCGGAGCGGGCGATGAGCATGGCAGCAGCCTGTCACGCGCGCTGTCACCTGATGGAGGACGCCTGCGGGGCGCCCCCGCGCGGGATACATCCGTACGTCCACGGCGCCGGAGTGAGGAGTGGGGCATGCGGAGGGTTCTTGCGGCGGCGGCGGTGCTGGCCGCGGTCTGCGGGGCGGTGGGTCCCGCGCGGGCCGTCGGAGGCGGTCCGGAGGCCGACCTCGCCTACCACGGTGCCGCCTCGCTGGCCGACGGGCGCGTGGAGGTGCGGTGCACGCCCGGCACCTTCGGGCTGTCCGCCGTACCGGACGCGACGGTACGGCTGCGCTGGTCGCGGGCGCTGACGGACGCGCAGACGCTGCCGGCGGGGTGCGCGCGGTCGGAGTCGCGGGCGGTGCTGTGCCGGGTGGGGGCGCTGGCGGCGGACGAGGTGGGGGAGCGGATCGGGCTTCGGGTACGGCTGCGGGGCGCGCCGTCGGAGGTGCTGCTGCAGATCGACACGGTGTGGAGCGGCGGCACGGTGGACCGGAACCGGCAGAACGACCGGCAGCGGGTGCTCGTCCTGGCCACGGGCGATGACTACTACTTCTGAGCCGCGGCTGCCGCGGTCGCCACGGCTGCCGTGGCTTCCGGGGCGGTGGACCTCTGCGTCGTACGATCTCTGCACGGTGCAGAAGTGAGGAGCTGGGCATGGCGGGTAGATCACGGGAGCGGCTGCTGGAGGAGCTGTCCACGGTCTCGCGCCGTTACATGGCCTCGTACGCCCTGTTCAACCAGGCCGTGGCGGACCGCATCGGGCTGCATCCGACGGATCTGCAGTGCCTGAACCTGCTCACGCTGGAGGGCGGGCCGGTCACCACGGGCCGGATCGCCGAGCTGACGGGGCTGACGACCGGGTCGGCGACGCGGCTGGTGGACCGGCTGGAGAGGGCCGGGTACGTCGTACGGCGGCGGGACGCGGCCGACCGGCGCAAGGTCCTCGTGCTGACGGTGCCGGAGAAGATCGCCGAGTTCGGCCGGATGTGGGAGCGGCTGAGCGGCGGCTGGTCCACCCTCTTCGACGACCTGGACGACACCCAGCTCGCCGTGGTCGTCGGGCACATGAGGCGGACGGTCGATTTCAGCGCCCGGCAGATCACCCGGCTGCGCACCGGGGACGTCTAGCGCGCGTCCGGGCGTTCTCCTCGACGTCCCTGAGCGGACATGGTGAAGTCCGGAGCGGTTCGGCAGTGCCCCCGAAGGGGCGCGGGGAACTGCGCGATCGGCCACGACGGCGCCGCGGACGGCCGACGGCACAGCGCGGCACTTCCAGCGGAGCGCTCAGTGGTCGTGCCGGGGAGCCTCGCGGGGCAGCAGGCGTACGAGGGGGAGGCACACCGCCACGGTCGCGGTGACCACCGCCAGGCTCGTGTGCAGGGCGTGTGTCTCGCCTCTGTCGGCCGTGCCGAAGTACACGGTGGTCACGGCCGCCGCCCCGATCGCGTTGGCCAGTTGCTGCACCGCGTTGAGGGAGCCGCTCGCGCTGCCGGCCTCCTCGGGGGCGATGTCGCCGATGGTGACGTCGTAGACCGTGCCGAAGCAGGTGCCCATGCCGAGGCCGGTGAGGAGCAGGGGCGGAACGAGGGCCCAGGTGCCGTGGCCGGCGAGCAGGGCGAGGCAGCCGCAGCCGGCCAGGATCAGCAGCAGTCCGGCGACGACCAGTCGGCGGCCGTGGCGGTGGATGAGCCGGTGGCAGGCGATGGAGGCGACGACGATCCCGGCGGACACGGGGATCAGGCCGAGCGCGGTGCCCGCGGGGGAGCGGCCGAGGCCGCGCTGGAAGTAGAGGGAGACGACGTAGAGCAGGCCCGCGACGGCTGCGAAGGCGAGCACACCCAGGATCAGGCCCGAGGTGAAGCCGCGGTTGCGCAGGAGGGTGGGCCGGATCAGCGGTTCGGGCGCCGTGCGCTGGCGGTGGCAGAAGGCGGCGAACAGGGCGAGGCCGGCGAGGAGGAGGGCGAGCGGTCGGGCTCCCCAGTCGCCGCCCGAGCCGTCGATGAGGCCGCCGAGCAGGCCGAGCAGGGCGCCTGCGAGAAGGGCTGAGCCGCGGCCGTCCACGGAGACGGACGGGTCGCCGGTGTCGCGGGGGAGCAGACGGGTGGCGGCGAGCAGGGCCGCGCCGCCGAGGAGCAGGTTGATCAGGAACATGGGGCGCCAGCCAAGGCCCCCGAGGTCGGCGTCGACCAGGAACCCGGCGAGGATCGGCCCGCCGACGGCGGACAGCCCCATGACGGGCCCGAACAGGCTGAACGCCTTGCCGATCTCCTCCCGGGGCCAGGTCGCGCCGAGGATGCCGAAGCCCTGCGGGATGACGAGCGCCCCGAAGGCGCCCTGCACGAGCCGGGCGACGACCAGCACGGCCGGGTCGGGGGCCAGCCCGCAGGCCAGTGAGGCCGCCACGAACCCGGCGAGGCCGAGCAGGAACAGCCGCCGGCGCCCGTACTTGTCGCCGAGCCGCCCGCCGGGCACGAGCAGCACGCCGAGCGCGAGGGCGTAGGCGGCGCCGAGCCACTGCACGAGGCCCGGACCGCCGCCGAGGTCTCTCGTGATCGTCGGCGCGGCGATGTTGGTGATGGTCGCGTCGAGGAGGTCGAGGACGTCGGCGGCGAGGACGACGGCGAGGACGGCCCAGCGGGTGCGGGCGGGAAGACGGGCTTCATCTATTGCATTACGAAGAATCTGCGTCACGCAGATAAATATCGGCGAGGGAGGCGGGAGGGTCAAGCGCATTTCCTCGGGGGCGGATCGGTCCCGGCTCAGACCCGGCTCAGCCGACCCCACCGCCCTGTGCCGCGTACGCCGTCGGTGGCACCCCCACCGTCGCCGTGAAGTCCCGCACCAGATGGGCCTGGTCGGCATAGCCGAGGTCGGCGGCGAGGGCGGCCCAGTCGAGCTTGTCGGAGGACTCGGCGCGCTCCAGGGCCTCGTGGATGCGGTAGCGCAGGATGACCCACTTCGGGCCCACGCCGACGTGGGCGGCGAACAGGCGCTGCAGCAGTCGTACGGACATGCCCTCCGTGCGGGCCAGTTCGGTGACGCGGCGGATGGAGCGGTCGGCGCGGGCGCGTTCGACCAGGGCCGCGGCGAGCTCGGCCTGGGGGTCGGGCCGTGGATCCCGGGCGAGGAGGAAGGCGTCGAGGGCGGTGATGCGGGCCGTCTCGTGGTCGGGGGTGAGGACGGCGGCGAGATCGGCGTCCGGGAGGACCTCGAGGGAGCGGACCCGGTGGCCTGTCCACGCGCTCACCGGCCGGTCCGGCGCGAAGGCGCGGAAGCGACCCGGTCGGAACTTGATGCCGCACACCCGGCCCCGCCCCTCCAGCTTCTGGGTGAAGAGGCCGTGCTGGACGCCGGCGATCTCCACGAAGGGCTCCTGGCCCTCGAAGCGCTGGAAGACGATGTGCACGGCGGGATGCGGGACCACGTGCGAGACGTAGGGCTCGGGGAGGTCCCAGTCGATCAGCCAGTAGTGCTCGACGTACGCGCGCAGCGGCTCGGCGGCGTCGGGGCGGCGGAAGTCCACGCGGGCGAGGAAGTCCGCGGCGCCGACGATGCCTCGGGTGTCACGGCGTGCGGCGGCCATGTCGGGATCGTAGGACGGGCCACTGACAGTCCGCGGAATCGGGCCACTGGCAGCCCGCGGAATACGGGGGACTCGGGCCTCGTTGGAGGGGTATAGTTGAACCGTCAACAACTTGGAGGTCGAGCGACCATGCAGTTCGGGATCTTCAGCGTCGGCGATGTGACGCCGGACCCCACCACGGGGCGTACGCCGACCGAGCGTGAGCGCATCAAGGCCATGGTCGCCATCGCCCTGAAGGCCGAGGAGGTCGGCCTGGACGTCTTCGCGACCGGCGAGCACCACAACCCGCCGTTCGTGCCCTCGTCCCCGACGACGATGCTCGGGTACGTCGCCGCGCGCACGGAGAGGCTGATCCTCTCCACCTCCACCACCCTCATCACCACCAACGACCCGGTGAAGATCGCCGAGGACTTCGCGATGCTCCAGCACCTGGCCGACGGCCGGGTGGACCTGATGATGGGCCGCGGCAACACCGGGCCGGTCTACCCCTGGTTCGGACAGGACATCCGCCAGGGCATCAACCTCGCGATAGAGAACTACGCGCTGCTGCGCCGCCTGTGGCGCGAGGACGTCGTGGACTGGGAGGGGAAGTTCCGCACGCCGTTGCAGGGCTTCACCTCGACGCCCCGCCCGCTGGACGGTGTCCCGCCCTTCGTCTGGCACGGCTCGATCCGCTCGCCGGAGATCGCCGAGCAGGCCGCGTACTACGGCGACGGGTTCTTCCACAACAACATCTTCTGGCCGGCCGACCACACCAAGCGCATGGTCGAGCTGTACCGGACCCGGTACGCGCACTACGGGCACGGGACGCCGGAGCAGGCGATCGTGGGCCTCGGCGGCCAGGTCTTCATGCGGAAGAACTCGCAGGACGCGGTGCGCGAGTTCCGTCCGTACTTCGACAACGCGCCGGTGTACGGCCACGGGCCCTCGCTCGAGGACTTCACCGACCAGACCCCGCTGACCGTCGGCTCCCCGCAGGAGGCCATCGAGAAGACGCTCTCCTTCCGGGAGTACGCCGGTGACTACCAGCGCCAGCTGTTCCTGGTGGACCACGCCGGGCTGCCGCTGAAGACCGTGCTGGAGCAGCTCGACATGCTGGGCGAGGAGGTCGTGCCGGTGCTGCGCAAGGAGTTCGCGGCGGGCCGCCCGGCGGACGTACCGGAGGCACCGACCCACGCGTCGCTGCTCGCCGACGCACAGAACCACGCAGAGAAGCACGCACAGAACGACGCGGAGAAGGCCGCGGTCGCGGATGAGGAGGTCGTCGCATGAAGCTCGTCGTCGTCTCGGCGGGGCTGAGCGTCCCGTCGTCCACGCGGTTGCTGGCCGACCGGCTGGCCGCGGCGGTGGGCCGGCAGGCGCCGGTCGAGGTCGAGGTGGTCGAGCTGCGCGACCTCGCCGTGGAGATCGCGCACAACTTCACCAACGGCTTCCCGGGCCGCGCTCTGGCCGCCGCGCAGGACGCCGTGACCTCGGCGGACGGACTGGTCGTCGTCACGCCGGTGTTCTCGGCCTCCTACAGCGGCCTGTTCAAGTCGTTCTTCGACGTCCTCGACAAGGACGCGCTGGACGGCAAGCCGGTCCTGATCGCGGCGACGGGCGGCTCGGCCCGCCACTCGCTGGTCCTGGACCACGCGCTGCGTCCGCTGTTCGCGTATCTGCGGGCGGTGGTCGTGCCCACCGGGGTGTACGCGGCCTCGGAGGACTGGGGCGCGGAGGGCCTGGAGGGGCGGATCGAACGGGCGGCGGGGGAGCTGGCCGGGCTGATGACGGGGCTGTCGGGGCGCTCCGGACGCCCGGAGCTCTCGGGGCTCTCGGGGCTCTCGGGTCCGAGGCGGGCCAAGGACGACCTGGAGGTCGTGCCGTTCGCGCAGCAGCTGGCGGCGCTCTCCCCCACCGGTCCGTCCGGCGTGTGAGCGGTACGGCCGGCCTTCGGTGAGAAGACGGTAGGCGTAGGTCTCCGGTTGCCCGTGTGACGGTGAGAGGCCGGTAAAAAGGGTGATCGTCGGTCCGCTCACCTCGGCCGAACCGCCACAGAGCTTGGCAGACTGGGTACGTGCCCCAAACTGTGCTGCTCGCCGAAGACGACCGCGCCATCCGCCACGCGCTGGAGCGCGCCCTGAGCCTGGAGGGCTACCAGGTCACCGCGGTCGCCGACGGTGTCGAGGCACTGGCGCAGGCCCACAAGACCCCGCCCGACGTGCTGCTGCTCGACGTGATGATGCCGGGCATCGACGGCCTCCAGGTCTGCCGGGTCCTGCGCGCCGAGGGCGACCGCACCCCCATCCTCATGCTCACCGCGCTCGTCGAGACCGCGGACCGCATCGCCGGCCTGGACGCCGGCGCCGACGACTACGTGGTCAAGCCCTTCGACGTCGAGGAGGTCTTCGCCCGGCTGCGGGCCCTGCTGCGCCGCAGCAGCCAGGAGAACGGCGCCGTGCCCGACGTACCGCCGAAGGAGGCCAAGGGGGCCAAGGACGCCTTCCCGTCCTCCGGCCGTCAGATCGAGGCCGCCGGGCTGCGCATGGACGTCCAGGCCCGGCGCGCCTGGCGCGGGGAGCGCGAGCTGGAGCTGACCCGTACCGAGTTCGAGCTGCTGGAACTGCTGGTGCGCAACGCCGGCATCGTGCTCGACCACTCCACGATCTACGACCGGATCTGGGGCTACGACTTCGGCCCCGGCTCGAAGAACCTCGCCGTGTACGTCGGCTACCTGCGCCGCAAGCTCGACGAGCCCGGCGCGCCCGCGCTGATCCACACGGTCCGTGGCGTGGGTTACGTGCTCCGGGAGGACTGAGTGGGCCGGCTCAGGCGGCTGCTGGCCAGACGGCGGCCCGGGCTGGTCTCCCTGCGCACCACCTTCGCGGTGTCGTTCGCGACGGTCACCGCCTGTGTGACCGTGCTGGTCGGCGTGCTGTCCTACAGCGCGGCGGCGCGGCTGGTGCGGGTGGACCAGGAGTCGGTGTTCGACCAGGTCGTGCAGGATCTGCGGGACGAGGTGCGCCAGCACCGGATGACCCCGGACGACTTCTCCTCGTCGGCTCCGGGCCACGACATCGTGCGGCCGGCCCGGACGGACGTCCAGGTACTGGGTCCGGACGGCAAGGTCGTCGACTCCGGGAGCCCCGGGCTGCCGGTGACGGCGGCCGACCGGGCGATCGCCGCGACGCGCACGGCCGCGAGGATGGTCGAGCACAAGGACGTCGGCGTCGACGCGGACGTCTACCGCATCGCGACCGTGTCGCTCGGCGACGGGCGGGGTGCCGTGCAGGTGGCGCAGGAGTTCAGCGACACCGAGGATCTGCTGCGGGCGCTGCAGCAGCGCACGCTGATCCTGATGGCCGCCGTCGTCACCGCCGCCGGTCTGTTCGGCTGGTGGCTGGCCCGGCGCATCACCCGCCGGCTGATCATCCTTACCTCGGCCGCGGAGGACGTGGCCCGCACCCGCCGGCTCGGCATCGATGTGCCGGTCACCGGATACGACGAGGTGGGCCGCCTCGGCCGCGCCTTCGACCGGATGCTCGGCCGGCTCGCCCAGTCGGAGGAGGACCAGCGGCGCCTGGTCCAGGACGCGGGGCATGAACTGCGCACCCCGCTCACCTCCCTGCGTACGAACATCTCCCTGCTGCGCCGCATCGACGAACTGCCGCCCTCGACGAGGGAGGAACTGGTCGCCGACCTCGGCCAGGAGGCACGCGAACTCACCGATCTCGTCAACGAGTTGGTCGATCTCGCCGCCGGACAGTCCGACACGGAGCCGCCGCAGCGGGTGGACCTCGTCGACATCGCCGAGGACGTCGCGGGGGTCGCACGGCGACGTACCGGACGGGACGTCATGGTCCGCTCGAGCGGCGACACCACGACGGACGGGCGGCTCGGGATGCTGACCCGGGCGATGTCCAACCTCGTGGAGAACGCGGCGAAGTTCGACCGCGACGGCACCGGTCCCATCGAGATCGCCGTCTCCGGGCCCGCCCGGACCGGCACGGTCCGCGTCGAGGTCCTCGACCGGGGCCCCGGCATCGCCGACTGCGACCTCGTGCGCGTCTTCGACCGCTTCTACCGCGCCGCCGACGCCCGCTCCCTCCCCGGCTCCGGCCTCGGTCTCTCCATCGTCCGCGAGGTGGCCATGGCCCACGGCGGCGCCTCCTTCGCCTTCCAGCGCGAGGGGGGCGGGGCGGTCATCGGCTTCACGGTGGGCGGAGTACCGGGGAGCACGGTCCGCGAGACGGGCTGACGGAGGCCCCGGACCGGCCGGCCCGACTTCCCGCCCACGGCCGACACCGCGAGATGACGGAGGGGGCCCGAGGGCGATGTGCGGGCGGTGGAACACTGGGGCGGTCGGTCGGCGGGGAGGGGGCTGGGTGTGGCGGCTGGCAGGGTGTGGGGCGGGGTGGGAGCCGGGATCGTGGGGCTGGTTCTGGGGGGTGCGCTCGTCATGCATGAGGTGCGGGCGAGTGGTCATGGGCTGCACGCTGCGGCCCGGGGCGACAGCGCTGCCTGTCGGCGGGTCGTGGACGGGTATCCCTCCGGGCTCGCGGGGCTCGAGCGTGCCGATGCCGGGGTGCCCGGCGCTGCCGTGTGGGGCGACGGGGCGGTGACGGCGCGTTGCGGGCTGGAGCCGCCTGCCGCCACGACCGACGTCTGCGTGAACGTCGATGACGTCGACTGGGTCTGGCGGCCGAGAGCGCACGACGGCCGCAAGGTGCTGGTCACGTACGGCCGCGACCCCGCCGTGGAGATCGAGATCTCGGACCGGGTCACCGCCGTCGACGACGTCCTCGTCGAACTCAGCGGCGCGGTACGGCCGCTCGCCCCGCACGCCAGATGCATCGGCGAGGACGACGTACCGACGACCGGCTGAACGGAGCGGCCGGCCATCGCGGTCATGCGGCGCGCGCGCTGACCCCCAGCAGCACCAGCGCCAGCACCTGCACGCCCGCCACCACCGCGATCAGCGCCGGGATCGACGTGCCGTACAGCGCGCCGGTCAGCGCCCCGCCCGCCAGGCTCGCCGCGCCCACCACCCCGGCGAAGACGCCGTAGGCCGTCGCGCGCCGGCCCGGCGGCACCAGGTCGGCGACCGTCGCACGGAGGGTGGACTCCTGAACGCCCATGGCCGCGCCCCACACCAGGGAACCCGCCACCGCGAACCCCACGGTCGCCGTGAACGCCAGCGCCGGGACCACGGCCGCCAGCACCGGCAGGACCACCAGCACGCGGGCCCCCTGACGGTCGTACAGCCAGCCGGTCGCCAGTGCGGCGAGCGCGTCGACGGCCATGGCGGCGGCGTACAGGACCGGCACCCAGGCGGCGGCCAGCAGATGCCGTTCGACCAGGTGGTACGAGAGCACGCCGAAGGTGGTGAAGCCGGCGGTGGTGGTGGCGGTGAACGCCGCGTACGTCCAGAAGGCGCGGGGGAGTCGGCTGCCCGCCGCGGGTGCGGACTCCGGGGTGGCGGGCTCGTGCTCATGAGGTGGGTGTTCCTCTTCGTACGACCGTGGGTTCGGGACCCTCGACCGCAGCCACACCAGCAGCACCAGCACCGCGACGCCGGGGAGGGCGAGGACGCCGAGGGCGGGGCCGTAGTCACCGCCGGTGAGGGCGAGCACCCCGGCCACGACGAGCGGGCCGACCAGGGCGCCGACCTGGTCCATCGCCTCGTGCACGGCGAACCCGCGGCCACGGCCGGTCGCGGCGGTGGCATGGGAGAGGAGCGTGTCCTTCGCCGGGGACCGCACGGCCTTGCCGACCCGCTCGGCGATCACCAGCGCGCAGGCCGCCCACAGCGCGCCGACCACGCCCAGCAGCGGTACGGAGACGACCGTCAGCGCGTATCCGGCGATCGCCAGCCCCCAGAAGCGGCGGGTTCGGTCCGCGAGCGGGCCGGAGACCAGCCGAAGCCCCAGCGCCGCCGCCTCCCCGGCCCCCGTCACCACGCCCACCACCAGCGCCGACGCGCCCAGCGACGCCAGCAGCGGGCCGGTGACCGAGCGGGCGCCCTCGTACACGAAGTCGGCGAGCAGACTCACGGTCCCGAACCACAGCACGAACCGCCACGGGCGCATCAAGGTCATCCGGCGTGCCTACCCCTGCGTCGGGTACGGCACCACACTCACCCGCAGGGTGAAGACGGGCCGGGCCGCGCCCGCCACGTCCGGGGCCTTCGCCAGCGCGCTGATCCTGGCGGTGCCGCCCCGGGTGCCGGCGCTGCGCAGCGAGGCATGCGCGGTGCCGTCCGCGTCCCGCCGCCAGCCGGAGACCACGACGAAGGCGGGGGCGGAGGTGTTCACGGCCGTCCAGCGGCGGTCGTCGACGCGGGGCCGCAGCACCAGCGTCACGACGGTGCCGGGCCGCACGCACAACTGCCGCTCGACCGGGTCGCCCGGCGCGACGGTGACCTCCGCGTGCCCGGCGACGCAGCCCGCCGCGGAGGCGGACGCACTCGGGGACGCGGGCCGGCTCCCGGAGGGGCTGGCCGGAGGAGTGGGCGAGGGGCTCGCGGGAGCGGTGGACGACGGGCCGGCCGACGGACTGGCGGGTGGTCCCGACGAACGGCCGGGGGACGGCGAAGCCGACCCGCCACCACCTCCCGTGGACCCGCCGCACGCCACCAGCGCGACCACCCCGGCCGCCACCCACACCCCGGCCCACCACCGCATCCCGCACCTCCCGGTCCGCGCGTACGGACACCAGGATGCCCCCGATTCCGTCCGCTGGTGTCTGGCCGGGGGTGAACGCGGGCTGCCGCTGATCGTCTCGGTCGTGGTCGCCGCCCAGACGGCACTGCACGAGGCGTTCCCCCTCGCCCGGTCGGCCACCGGGACAGCCGGGTCTACGACCGCCATGGACATGAGCGGCATGGGCTCGATGGACATGAGCACGATGGGACATGAGCACGATGGACGGGGCGCCGACGCACGCCACGTCCCATACCGCGGCCGTCTGACCGGCGCCGGGTTCGAACGGGGTCGGCCGGGCCGGCGGGCGCCGGGTGAGAAGACGATCGGGCCGACCCCGTCAGGGATCATGTTGATGCTTTGAGGGAGTTGTTGCAAGTATGTTGCAATAAGACGCGGTAAGAGGGCTCCGCGGAGACGATCACCGGTCGCCGCGGTCGCCGCGGACGCGTTGGGCGACGTCGCGCAGCTTGATGTTGTGCTGCTGGGATATGCGGCGCAGTACGTCGAAGGCGTCGTCCTCGCTCAGCCTGTGGCGTTCCATGAGGATGCCCATGGCCTCGCCGATGGCGTGCCGGGTCTTCATGGCGTCCTCGAGCTGGTCGATGGTGCGGGCGTCGGCCAGGGCCACGGCGGCGTGCGAGGCCAGCAGCCAGCCGGCGGTCTCGATGTCCTTGCCGAAGGCGCCGGGGCGGCGGGAGTACAGGTTCAGCGCGCCGAAGTCCTCGTCATGGGTGTAGAGCAGCACACCGGTCATGCTGCCGATGCCGAGATCACGGGCCGCCGCGGCGAACCGCGGCCAGGTCGGCTGCGGTCCGGTGAGATCCGCTATGCGGAACACCCGCTCGCCGTCCGCGCCCTTCACGCCGCGGGCGAGGTCGAAGCACGGCCCCTCGGCCAGCTCGCCCTGCAGCCGGTCGGACGCCTCGACCATCTCCCCGCAGGAGGCCAGCGTGACCGCCCGGCCCTTGCGGATCGCCAGGATCCCGGCCGCGTCGCAGCCCTCCACGAGCCGCACCGCCGAGGCTGCGATCTCGTCCAGCGTCCCCTGCAGCGACTCCTGCGCGAGCAGGTTCCGTGCGAGCTGGGCCATCGCCTCGGCGAATTCCCGCCACTCCACCGCCATCACCCACCTCGACACCAGTGCGGCAACCCTACCCTCGGGCACCGGGCGCGTCTTTGTCACAGCTTGATCAGGCGCGGCTCCTTCCTTGGGTCTGCCATGTCCGCGCCATGGCTACGATGGGCCGACTTCGGGGGCTGGAGGGGGAGTTGAAGATGGTGCGACGGATGATGGTGCGAAGAAGAACGCTCGCTGTCGTGGGCGTGGCCGCGCTGGCGCCGCTGTTCGTGTCCGCCGCCGCCGCGCAGGCGGCGTCGGCCTCACTGACCGTGACCACGCTGGGGCGGCACGGCGCCAAGGTCGCGACGACGGTCACGGTCGTCGCCGTGCCGTCCGGCCGGACGTACAGCGTCAGTTCCGGAAAGCGGCTCGGTCTGCCGTCGGGGCGCTACCTGGCGATGACCGACATCTACGAGAGCGCCCCGGACGGTCTGGGCACCGACACCATCGGCGCGCAGGTCGTCCAGGTGTCGGGAAACAAGGCGGTGACGCTGGACGCGCGCAAGGGCAAGGCCGTGAAGGTGTCGCTGGACACGCCCGCCGACGTGACGGGCCCGCCGCGGATCAGCGCGCAGGTGTGCGCCGCCAGCATGGACATGCCGGACGCGTTCAGCGCGGGCGGCTGGAACGACGAGGGCTCCCTGTACGCCATCCCCAACTCCTCCCCGCTGCTGCAGTTCGGGTACCTGGCGCAGTGGTCGGGCGACGACGGCTACGTCGTCGTGAAGAACAGCAAGGGCATCCCGGCAGCGCCCGGCGGGTCGTTCAAGCGGTCCCAGCTGGCGAGCGTGCACTTCGCGGTGCGCAGCGGAACCGAGATGGGCACCCAGGTCTACACCGCGCTCCAGGCCGAGCCGAAGGTCGACGACTGCACGACCGACCTGATGGCCGGGGTGCGCGACGACAACGCCCCGTACGGCGCCACCGTCCATGTCACCCCCGGGACCTGGCAGCCGCGCGACGACATCAGCGGAAGCAACGGCGAGGACGTCAGCGGCGGTTTCCCGAAGCTGCGGACACTGAAGACGGGGCAGAGCGTCACGCAGTCCTTCGGCCGGGCGGTGTGGGGTCCGACGCACAACCTGCCGCTGCTCGGGGACCGGTCCGTCACCTTCTGGCCGGACGGCCTGGTCAATGACCCCGACGTGGGCGGTGGTTCGGGGGACATCACGAAGGAGACGGTGGTCCTGTCCAAGGGGGCCACCACCGTCAAGAAGCAGACCCTGACGGACTGGCGCAACAGCGACGACGAGTTCTCCGCCCCCGTTCGCTCGGCCGGCTGGTACCGCCTGACGGTCGACGGCCAGCGCTACCGTCCGGGCATCACCTTCCCCGCCGGCATGCTGAGCTCGCGCGTCACCCTCGACTGGCACTTCAAGGTGGCCGACCCGGCCAGGGCGTGGGTCGCGCCGGTCTTCCTGACCCGCTTCCTGCCCGCCGGGCTGAACAGCCACAACCAGGCCGCGCCGAACTCCACCACGACGGTCGGTGTGACCCCCGGGCGTGAGTCCCAGGGACCCGACACGAGGCTCACCGGCGTGACCGTCAAGTCCGTCCGGGTCTGGTCGTCCGCCGACGGCGGCAGGACCTGGAAGGCGGCGACCGTGACCCACTCCGGCACGGCCTGGCAGGCGTCCGTCCACAACCCGGCCTCCGGCGCCGTCGCCCTGCGCTCCGAGGTGACGGACACCGCCGGGGACAGCTCGGTGCAGACGGTGTACCGGGCGTACGCCATCGGCTGAGACGGCCCGGGGCGCGGGCCGCTCTCGTCAGGCGCCGGCGCCGCCGTCGACGGGGACGATGGCACCGCTCACGTAGGAGGCGCGATCGCTGAGCAGCCATGCGGCGGCCTCGGCCACCTCGCGGGGCTCGGCCATGCGGCCGAGCGGAGTGGCCGCGTTGTTGGCCTCGACCACGCCCGGGGTCGCCGCCTCCCACGCGTCGATCATCTCGGTGGCGGTGCCGCCGGGGGTGATGCCGTTGACGCGGATGCCCTCCGGGCCCCAGGTCCTGGCCGCGGTCTCGGTGATGCTGTTGAGCGCGCGCTTCATGGCGCCGTAGGCGGGCAGGACGGGGTTGGCGCGGCGGCTGCCGATGCTGGAGGTGTTGACGATCGCCCCGCCGCCGGCGCGGCGCATGAGTGCGGCCTCGGCGTTCATGGCGGTCCAGTGCGAGCGGAAGTTCACGGCGAACTGCGCGTCGATGTCCTCGTCGCTGGTGGTGTCGAGCGGGCCCGGCTGCTGGATCACCGCGCCGTTGTTGAAGGCGCCGTCGAGTCGTCCGTGCAGTTCCCCGACGCGGTCGACCGCGGCGCGGATGCTCGCGGGATCGGCGAGGTCCAGGGTGACGGCGTCGGCGGTACCGCCTTCGGAGCGGATCTCCTTGACGATCCGCTCCAGGGCGTCGGTGCCGCGGGCGGCGAGCACGACGGCGGCGCCCTCGGCGGCGAAGAGCCGGGCGGCGGCCGCCCCGATGCCGCGGCTGGCGCCGGTGATGAACACGACCTTGCCGGTGAGCAGGCCGACGGGTGCGCTGTGTGCGGTGTCTGTGGTCTTCGGGGTCTTCGTGGTGTTCGTGGTGTTCGTCATGACACCCAAGCGTCCGGTCGCCCGCCGGCCGGATACAGGCACAGGCTGTACCAGGATCCGCCCCCGTGCCGCAGGCACACTGGGCGTATGGACAAACAGGAACTCGGGGCGTTCCTCCGCAGCCGCCGCGAGCGGCTGTGCCCGCAGGACGTCGGCCTGCCCACCGGACCCCGACGCCGTACCCCCGGTCTGCGCCGCGAGGAGGTCGCGGTCCTCGCGCACATCTCCACCGAGTACTACGTCCGGCTCGAGCAGGGCAGGGCGCCGCGACCGTCGGCCGAGGTCCTCGCCGGTATAGCGGGCGCGCTACGGCTCACCGACGCCGAGTCCGACCACCTCCACACCCTCGCGGGCACTGCGCCCAACCGCACCGGACTGCACCGGCGCGACGTCCGCCCGAGCATCCTCGCGCTCCTCGAACGGCTTCCGCAGACGGCCGCCTTCGTGATGTCCACCGCGTTCGAAGTCCTCGCGTGGAACGATCTCGCGGCCGCGCTCATGGAGGACTTCGCACCGCTCGCCCCCAGGGACCGCAATCTCGCGCGCCGTGTGTTCCTCGGACCGGCACGGGACGGTGCCACGCCGTACGGGATCTCCGACGCCGCCGAGTTCCGGCATCACGTGGTCACGCAGCTCCGCGCCACCGTCGCCCGCTACCCGACGGATCCGGAGGTGACCGGCCTGGTCGACGAACTGCGCACCGGCAGCCCCGACTTCGCCCGGCTCTGGGAACGGCACGACGTACAGGCCGCGCCCATGCTCACCAAGACCTTCCGCCATCCGAGCGTCGGCGAGGTCACCGTCGACTGCGACACGCTCAGCCTCACCGACCGCGACCAGTACCTCGTGCTCTACACGGCACCACCGGGATCCCGCAGCGCCGAGGCCCTGGACCTGCTGAACGTCCTGGGAGCCGAGGCCGCCCACTACTCGGCCTGACGGGCGCTCCCCGAGAACCGCGAGAACCGCGGCTCAGGGCCACACCAAGCAGTACGGCTGATGCCCCGCCTCATGCAGACGGTGGCTGAAGTCCTGCCACTCGTGCAGCAGTTGGTACACGTTGAACGCGTCCCGCGGGCCGCCCCGGTCCGGGACCGTCGACCAGATGAAGGCCGCCGCGCCCACCGCCTCCTCGCCGATGCCGCGGAGGGGGTCGACGACCGTCATGGGGAGCTTGACCACGGCGTAGTCGGGGTGCAGGACGACCAGTTCCAGGGGCGGGACCTTGTGCAGGGGCACGCCTTCTATGCCCGTGAGGACCATCGCAGCCATCGTCTCCGGCTTGATCTTCGTGAACATGCCGTTCATGCCGAGCTCGTCGCCGCCGAGTTCCTCGGGGCGCATCGAGATCGGGACGCGGGCCGCGGTCGCGCCGTCCGGCGCGCCGAAGTACTTGTACGTCACCCCCACCCGACCACCATTCCTGCTCCCCGCCCGCAGCCGGTCGAGCCGGCGGTCGGTCCGCCGGTCGAACGGTTCGGGCTCACTCGGTACACCCTGTCCCTGACGTCTCTCGGTAGCTTCCTCCGCCTCGCGTCGGTGCCTTCCCCGCTGGGCCCGTCGAGGACCCAGGTCGTCAGTCCCCTCGCCCAGTCCGCCACCGCGATGCATATCTCCACCCGACTGCTTTTCTAGGACGCGTGGCCCCCGCCGCGCAACCCGATCATCGTGTCAGTGACCTCCCCCACGGCCGCCCGCCGAAACGTGCGGTGAAACACCTGTCCGCAGGATCTTCGCAGCCCCTGAACAAGCCTCCGTACACCCGGTCGTACATCAGCCGTACATCCGTACGCACTCCTATACGTACGACAGGGCCGTTCGAGGTGTGTGTATCAGGTCCCAGTTTCGCAGATCACATCGGGCCGCGACTGTTCCCCGGGTCAGCAGCTGGACGGCGGTGGTGCCCCGCTGCCGCCGCGCCCCGCTGACCTACCCTGGGGAGGTTACCGGGCACCCGGAGCCCGCCCAGCCCGAGAGGTCGGAGAAGCCGCAGGTCATGAGCGAACTGCCATATCCATACGAAGCCCCCGAGTCGCAGGCGCTGTTCGACCGCGCGGCCGCCGTCACGCCCGGCGGCGTGAACTCCCCGGTGCGCGCCTTCCGGGCCGTGGGCGGCACGCCCCGGTTCATGGTGTCGGGCCGGGGCGCGTATCTGACGGACGCGGACGGCCGGGACTACGTGGACCTCGTGTGTTCCTGGGGGCCCATGATCCTCGGCCACTCCCACCCCGAGGTCATCGCCGCCGTCCAGGACGCCGTCTCGCGCGGTACGTCCTTCGGCACTCCCGGTGAGGGCGAGGTCGCGCTCGCCGAGGAGATCGTCGCCCGGGTGGCGCCCGTTCAGCAGGTACGGCTGGTCAGCAGCGGGACCGAGGCGACCATGAGCGCCATCCGGCTCGCCCGCGGGTTCACCCGGCGCTCCAAGGTGATCAAGTTCGCCGGGTGTTACCACGGTCACGTCGACTCGCTGCTCGCCGCCGCGGGCAGCGGGGTGGCCACGTTCGCCCTGCCCGACACCCCCGGTGTCACCGGTGCCCAGGCCGGCGACACGATCGTGCTGCCGTACAACGACCTCGAGGCCGTGAACGAGGCCTTCCACCGGCACCCGGGCGAGATCGCCTGTGTGATCACCGAGGCCTCGCCCGGCAACATGGGCGTGGTGCCGCCGCGGCCCGGGTTCAACCAGGGGCTGAAGGACGCCTGCGCGAAGAACGGCGCGCTGTTCGTCTCCGACGAGGTCATGACCGGGTTCCGTACCAGCCGCTCCGGCTGGTACGGCATCGACGGGGTCGAGCCCGATCTGATGACCTTCGGCAAGGTCATGGGCGGCGGCTTCCCGGCCGCGGCCTTCGGCGGCCGGCAGGACGTCATGGAGCACCTCGCCCCCGCCGGGCCCGTCTACCAGGCCGGCACCCTCTCCGGGAACCCGGTCGCCACCGCGGCCGGCCTCGCCCAGCTGCGCCTGCTCGACGAGGCCGCCTACGACAAGGTCAACGCCGTGTCGGAGCAGATCCAGGCGCTGGTCACCGAGGCACTCACCAAGGAAGGCGTCGCGCACCGGCTGCAGAGCGCCTCCAACATGTTCTCCGTCTTCTTCACGGACCGTTCGGTGCGTGACTACGAGGACGCGAAGGCGCAGGAGTCCTTCCGCTTCACCGCCTTCTTCCACTCGATGCTGGCGCAGGGCGTCTACCTCCCGCCCTCGTCCTTCGAGTCCTGGTTCGTGTCCACGGCCCACGACGAGCAGGCTGTGCAGCGCATCGCCGACGCCCTCCCGGCGGCGGCCCGAGCGGCGGCGGAGGCCACAGCAGCATGAGCGAGCAGCAGGACATCACGGTCGTACACCTCATGCGGCACGGCGAGGTCGACAACCCGGACGGGGTCCTCTACGGCCGTCTCGCCGGGTACCACCTCTCGGAGCTCGGGCGGCAGATGGCCGACCGGGTCGCCGAGCACCTCGCCTCCCGGGACGTGACCTACGTCTGCGCCTCGCCGCTGGAGCGGGCGCAGGAGACGGCCACGCCGATCGCCAAGGCGCACGGGCTCGGCCTCGCCTCCGACGAGCGGCTCATCGAGGCCGACAACATCTTTCAGGGCAAGACCTTCGGCGTCGGCGACGGTGCGCTCAGGAAGCCGGAGAACTGGAAGTACCTCGTCAACCCGTTCAAGCCGTCCTGGGGCGAGCCGTACGTCGACATCGTCGTACGGATGATGCAGGCACTGGACGCCGCCAAGGAGCAGGCGCGTGGGCACGAGGCGGTGCTGGTCAGTCATCAGCTGCCGATCTGGACCGTGCGCTCCTACGTCGAGAAGCGGCGGCTGTGGCACGACCCGCGCAAGCGGCAGTGCACCCTCGCCTCGCTGACGAGCTTCACCTACCGGGGTGACAAGATCGTGTCCGTCGGCTACACCGAGCCGGCCCGCGATCTGGTGCCCGCTCATCTCCTCGCGGGCGCCAGGCCGGCGAAGGGCAAGAGCAAGGCCTTCGGCGCCTGAACCCGCACAGGACGTTCATCTTGTGTCTTATGACACGTTCGTGACATTTATTGCGGGATTAGTGTGATCGCGAGGAACCTTCCCGTTCGTCATGTCCTCTGAATGGGTGACCACCAGAGCACATGACGAATCGGGGTTGGAATGCGCGCACTCTCTCGCAGGGGAATGCTCGGGCTGGGCGCGGGAGCCGCGGCGGCCGCCGGACTCGCCGGCTGTGGCACCCTCAACCCGTCAGACGGGCCGCACCCCGCGTCGGGTTCCAAGGGCGGCAAGAAGTCCGGGAGTACGGCGCATCCGGCCAAGCCGATCGGCGACGGCTCGACCTCCTTCAGCGGCAAGCAGCCCCATCAGCCGGCCAAGCCCGAGCCCCTGGAGCCCGGCCAGACCCCGCCCCAGTTCGTCATCTTCTCCTGGGACGGCGCCGGCGAGGTCGGCAACGGCCTCTTCCCGCGCTTCCTCGACCTCGCCAAGCAGCACGGCGCGTCCATGACCTTCTTCCTGTCCGGGCTGTACCTGCTGCCCGAGTCGAAGAAGCGGCTCTACGACCCGCCGAACAACCCGCGCGGCGCCTCCGACATCGGTTACCTCACCGACGAGCACGTCAAGGCGACGCTCACCAACATCCGCCGTGCCTGGCTCGAGGGCCACGAGATCGGCACCCACTTCAACGGCCACTTCTGCTCCGGCCACGGCACCGTCGGCAACTGGACGCCCGCGCAGTGGCGCAGCGAGATCCAGCAGGCCAAGGCGTTCGTGAAGCAGTGGCGCACCAACACCGGCTGGACCGACCTGCCCTCCCTCCCCTTCGACTACGAGAAGGAACTCGTCGGCGGCCGTACGCCCTGTCTGCTCGGCCAGAACAACCTGCTGCCCACCGCCAGGTCGCTGGGCTGGCGCTACGACGCCTCCTCGCCCGGCGGCCGGCAGGTGTGGCCGGACAAGAAGCTGGGCGTGTGGGACCTGCCGCTGCAGCAGATCCCCTTCCCCGGCCGGTCCTTCGAGGTCCTGTCGATGGACTACAACATGCTCGCCAACCAGTCGCTGAACACGACCAAGGCGCCCGCCTACAACTACCCGGGCTGGCGCACCCAGTCCGCGCAGGCGTACATATCCGGCTTCCAGCGGGCATACGAGTCGAACCGGGCGCCCTTCTTCATCGGAAACCACTTCGAGCACTGGAACGGCGGCATCTACATGGACGCCGTCGAGGAGGCGTTCAAGCACATCGCCCGGGAGAAGGAGAAGGGCGCGGACGTACGGCTGGTCTCCTTCCGGCAGTTCGTCGACTGGATGGACGTGCAGAAGCCGGAGATGCTCGCCAAGCTCCGTACGCTCGACGTCGGACAGCGCCCCGCCGGCGGCTGGAAGGCGTTCCTTCAGCCGACCCCGTCCTCCTCGTCCTCACCCTCCGGTCAAGCCGCCTGACATGCGGCTTCCTGGCCCTGCGGGGTCCGTGAGGGGGGCGGGCAAGATCCCCGGAACGGGCATGCGAAACTTTTCACATGAGTGCCGCCAGCCACGTCCCCCTGCGCTCGAACCGCAGCCGTGCCGTCCTGCTCACCGCAGCCGCCGCGGCCACGGCGCTGACCCTGTCCGCGTGCAGCTCCGGGGGCACCTCAGGCGGAGGCGGTGACACCAACTTCGTCATGGGCAAGGACGGCATCTCCACCGCCAGGAAGGGGGAGCGCGCCGCCGCGCCCGACCTGTCCGGCAAGACGGTCAACGGGCAGCAGCTCGACGTCGCCTCCTACAAGGGCAAGGTCGTCGTCCTGAACGTGTGGGGCTCCTGGTGCGCCCCCTGCCGCGCCGAGGCGCCGGGCCTCGAGAAGGTCTACGAGAGCTTCAAGGCCAAGGGCGTGCAGTTCGTCGGCATCAACACCCGCGACACCAGCGTCCAGAACGCGGTCGCCTTCGAGAAGCAGATGGGCGTCACCTTCCCCAGCCTCTACGACCCCACCGGCAAGCTGATGCTGCGCTTCAAGAAGGGCACCCTCAACCCGCAGGCGGTGCCCTCCACGCTCGTCCTGGACCGCGAGGGCGGGATCGCCGCCCGCTCGCTGGCCGCGCTCAGCGAGGACAAGCTGCGCAGCATGATCGCCCCGGTCCTCGCGGAGAAGTGACGTGACATCCGTCACCACGCTCGCCGCGACGGGCTACAACGGCACGGTGCTCAACGGCGCCCTGCTGGCCGCCCTGCCCATCGCGCTGCTCGGCGGACTCGTCTCCTTCTTCTCCCCGTGCGTCCTCCCGCTCGTCCCCGGCTACCTCTCCTATGTCACCGGCGTCACCGGCACCGACCTCGCCGAGGCCCGGCGTGGACGCATGGTCGCCGGCGCCTCCCTGTTCGTGCTCGGCTTCACCGCCGTGTTCGTCTCCAGCGGCGCCCTGTTCGGCTTCTTCGGTGACACCCTCCAGGACAACAAGGGCATCCTGTCCAAGGTGCTGGGCGTGCTCATGATCCTCATGGGCGTCTTCTTCATGGGCCTGATGCCCTGGATGACCCAGCGTGAGTTCCGCTTCCACAAACGGCCCGTGGCCGGTCTCGCCGGCGCCCCCGTGCTGGGCGCCCTGTTCGGCATCGGCTGGACCCCCTGCATCGGACCCACGCTCGCCTCCGTACTGGCCCTGTCCTCCCAGCAGTCCAGCGCCGGACGGGGCGCCATACTGACCGTCGCCTACTGCCTCGGCCTCGGCGTGCCCTTCGTGCTCGCCGCGGTCGCCTTCCGCAAGGCGCTCGGCGCCTTCGGCTGGGTCAAGCGCCACTATGTCTGGGTGATGCGGATCGGCGGCACGATGATGATCGTGACCGGTCTGCTCCTGGTCACCGGCGCCTGGGACCGAATCGTGCAGGACATGCAGTCCTGGTCCGCCGGCTTCACCGTGGGGATCTGATCGATGAGCAAGACCACAACCGGTACGACCCCCGAGCGGGCCGAGGACGCGGACCTCGGCGCCGCCGGCTCCCAGCTGTCCACCGCGCCCAGGGAGGACCTGCCGAACCTGCCCTCCCTGGGCGTGATCGGCTGGGCCCGCTGGTTCTGGCGGCAGCTGACCTCCATGCGGGTCGCGCTGCTGCTGCTCCTGCTCCTCTCCCTCGGCGCCATCCCCGGCTCGCTGATCCCGCAGTCCGGCATCGACGCCACCAAGGTCGCCGACTTCCGCAAGGCGCACACCGTCCTCGCGCCGATCTACGACAAGCTCGGCCTCTTCCACGTCTACAGCTCGGTGTGGTTCTCCGCGATCTACATCCTGCTGTTCGTCTCCCTCATCGGCTGCATCATCCCGCGCACCTGGCAGTTCGTCGGCCAGCTCCGCGGCCGCCCGCCGGGCGCCCCCCGGCGGCTGACCCGGCTGCCCGCGTACACGACCTGGCGCACCGAGACCGAACCCGAGCAGGTCCGTGAGGCCGCGCTCGTCCTCCTCAAGAAGCGCCGCTTCCGCGCCCACCTCTCCGGTGACGCCGTCGCGGCCGAGAAGGGCTATCTGCGCGAGATCGGCAACCTCGCCTTCCACATCGCCCTGATCGTGCTGCTGACCGCCTTCGCCTGGGGCCAGCTCTACAAGTCCGAGGGCAACAAGCTGATCGTCGAGGGCGACGGTTTCTCCAACACCACCACCCAGTACGACGACTTCAAGTCCGGCAACCTCTTCACCACCGACGACCTGGTGCCGTTCAGCTTCCACTTGAACAAGTTCACCGGCACGTACGAGATGAACGGTCCCAACCGGGGCACCCCGCGCACCTACCAGGCCGCCGTCACCTACAGCCAGGGCGCCTACGGCAAGGGCAAGAAGAGGCTCGTCAAGGTCAACGAACCGCTGTCCATCGGCGACGCCAAGGTCTACCTGACCGCCCACGGCTACGCCCCCCTCATCACCGTCCGCGACGGCAAGGGCAACGTCGTCTACCGCGACGCCGTCCCCCTCCTTCCGCTCGACTCCAACGTCACCTCCACCGGCGTGGTCAAGGTCCTCGACGGCTACCGGAACGCCCAGGGCGTCAGCGAGCAGCTGGGCATCTCGGCGTTCCTCCTGCCCACCTACACCAAGGGCACCGAGACCGCCTCCACCTTCCCCGCCCTGCTCAACCCGGTGCTCAACCTGACGCCGTACCACGGTGACCTCGGGGTCAACTCCGGCATCCCGCAGAGCGTGTACCAGCTCGACAAGTCGCATGTGAAGGAGTTCAAGGACGCCAAGGGCCAGCAGCTCAGGGCGAACCTGAAGCCCGGCGAGACCATGCAGCTGCCGAACGGCGCCGGGTCGATCACCTACGACACCACCAAGGAGTGGGCGAACTTCCAGATCGTCCAGCAGCCCGGCACCGACTGGGCGCTCGCCGGCTCCCTCGTCGCGATCTTCGGTCTCGCCGCCTCCCTGTTCATCCAGCGTCGCCGCGTCTGGGTGCGCGCGGTGACCGGTCCCGACGGCATCACGGTCGTCGAGATGGCCGGCCTCGGCCGCAGCGAGTCCGCGAAGGTCCCGGAGGAACTCGGCGACCTCGCCGGAATCCTCTACGACCAGGCACCCGGTGCACCCGAGCCCGAAGAGGACTCCCCGGACCACCCCGACGCCGAACCCGACGCCGGCTCCCCAGACCAAGACGACTCCACCACCCCCGACCCCCAAGTCGTACCTGCCGAAGGGGCTGAGAAGTGACTCTCTCCGCCGGAACCGAGTTGGCCACCGCGACCAACGAACACCTCGCGAACATCAGCAACACGCTCATCTACTCCGCGATGGCCGTCTACACCTTGGCCTTCTTCACGTACATCGCCGAGTGGATCTTCGGCAGCCGCAGCAAGATCGGCCGTACGGCCGCCGCGCTGACGGGGAAGGCCGAGGGCGCCAAGGGCAAGGCCCCGGCCGTCACCGTGCAGAAGGCCGGCGGCACCGCCGTACTGGAGCGGCCCAAGGTCGTCGTACGATCCGCGGCCGGTGCCCGTGACGTGCCGGACGGGCCAGGGGCGCACGGCGGGGACGAGCAGGGCGACCTCTACGGGCGTATCGCCATCTCGCTCACCGTGCTCGCGTATCTCATCCACCTCGCCGGCGTGATCGCCCGCGCGGCCTCGGTGGAGCGGGCGCCGTGGGGCAACATGTACGAGTTCAACATCACGTTCTCCGCGGTGGCCGTCACCGTGTACCTCACGCTGCTCGCGCTGAAGAAGAACGTCCGCTGGCTCGGCCTGTTCCTGATCACGACGGTCCTCCTCGATCTCGGCATCGCCGTCACTGTCTTGTACACCGCCAGTGATCAGTTGGTTCCCGCCCTTCACTCGTACTGGCTGTACATCCACGTCTCCACCGCCATCCTGTGCGGCGCGGTCTTCTACGTGGGCGCGGTCGGCACGCTGCTGTACCTCTTCAAGGACTCCTACGAGACCAAACTGGAGAACGGCGGCACGCCCGGCCGCTTCGCCACCTCGTTCCTGGAGCGCCTGCCCGCCTCCTCCTCGCTGGACAAGTTCTCCTACCGCGTCAACGCGGCCGTCTTCCCGCTGTGGACGTTCACGATCATCGCGGGCGCGATCTGGGCCGAGTCCGCCTGGGGCCGCTACTGGGGCTGGGACCCCAAGGAGACCTGGGCGTTCATCACCTGGGTCGCCTACGCCTGCTACCTGCACGCCCGCGCCACCGCCGGCTGGAAGGGCCGCAAGGCCGCCTACCTGGCCCTGATCGCCTTCGGCTGCTGGCTGTTCAACTACTACGGCGTCAACATCTTCGTCTCGGGCAAGCACTCGTACGCGGGCGTGTAGCGGCGGCGGGCGGGTAGCAGCCGCGGGCGTGCGGCAGCCGTGGCCGTGGGAGAAGCCGGTCAGCCGACCGTGATCGAGTCCAGCTTCTCCCGCAGGTACACATGCGAGTCGACCGGTGGGTACGCCACCCGCCCCACCGGCGCCGGAACGGACTCCACGACCGTCCCCGGGGTGCACTCGCCGAAGTAGACCAGGGACATCAGCTCCTCGGAGGGGGCGTCGGCCGGCGGCGGGAGGACCCGGTGCCGGCCCGAGCGCCAGCGGTCGCCGGTCCAGCGGGCCATCAGGTCACCGATGTTGATGGTGAAGGCGTCGGGATCGTACGGCGCGTCCTCCCAGCCGCCCTCGTCGGTGTAGACCTGCAGCCCGCCCTTGCCCGCCTGCCGGTCCAGGATCGTCACCGTCCCGAAGTCGGTGTGCGGGCCGATGCGGAACTGGCCCGGCTGCGGCCGGCCGACGACGTCCGTCCCCGGATACCAGTTGATGTTGAAGCCGTACGTCGGATGGTCCATGTGCCGGGAGAAGAAGTCGCCCTCCAGGCCGAGCGCCTCGCCGAGCAGGGACAGCAGCCGCTTCTCCAGCTCCGCCATCCGCTCCAGGTACTCGGCGCACAGCGTCCGCAGCTCCGGCACCTCCGCCGGCCACACGTTGGGCGCGTACCACTCCGCGTTGATCACCGGGTCCTCGAAGGGCTCGTGCGTCGCGAAGGTCAGCGACTCCTTCAGGTCGGGCGGGGTCTCGGTGCCCTCCGAGTAGCCGTTGGCCTCCGCGCCGGGCCCGAGCCAGCCGCGGCCGCCGACCTTCGCCTCGTAGGGCTGCTTGACGTCCACGGGCAGGGTGAAGAAGGCCCGCGCCGCCTCCCGGATCCCCGAGCGCAGGACCGGGTCGACCCCGTGCCCCGTCACCAGCAGGAACCCGGCGCTCTGCAGGGCCTCGTCGACGGTACGGGCGATGGCCGCGCGGGCGTCCGCGTCGCCCTCCAGCCAGGGCCGCAGATCGATGGTCGGGATGCGCGGGGCAGGGGCGTCACTCACCGATGTCCTCATTCCACAGAGCCGGATGGTTCTTGATGAAGTCGCGCATCATGCCGATGCACTCGGGGTCGTCGAGCAGCACGATCTCCACGCCGTGCTCGGCCAGCCAGTCGTGCCCGCCGTGGAAGGTCGCCGCCTCGCCGACGACGACCCGGGAGATGCCGAACTGCCGGACCAGTCCGGAGCAGTACCAGCAGGGCGAGAGGGTGGTGACCATGGTCGTACCGCGATACGACCGCTGCCGTCCCGCGTTACGGAACGCGGCCGTCTCCGCGTGCATGGAGGGGTCGTCGTCCTGGACGCGCCGGTTGTGGCCCCGCCCGAGCAGCGTGCCGTCGGCGCCGTAGAGCGCGGCCCCGATCGGGATGCCGCCCTCCGCGAGCCCGGCGCGGGCCTCCGCGACGGCGGTGGCGAGCCAGGTGTGTGCCTGTGCCTGATCCATACGTTCCACTCTCCTGTGGCCGAAACACGAGGGCAACGTGCGGAAAGTACTCTCCGGGCAACCCGCCGCCGGACGAACTGTCCACGCCCAGGAGGTGCCCGTGGCCGCCCTCACGCTCCGCGAAGTCCTGGACCTCGATCCCGTACGCGCCTCCGAGCCCCGCCTGCTGACCGGACGGACCGCCCTCGACCGCCCCGTGCGCTGGGTCCACTCCAGCGAGGTGTACGAGGGCGCCAACTTCCTCGACGGCGGCGAACTGCTGCTCACCAACGGCTTCGGACTCACCGACGCGGACGAGGAGGTACGGCGGCGGTACGTCCGTGAGCTGGCCGCGCGCGGTGCGGCGGGGCTGGCGGTGGAGATCGGCCGGGCCCTGCCCCAGATGCCCGCCGAGGTCGTCGACGAGGCCGACCGCCTCGGCCTGCCCCTGCTGGCCCTGCACCGGGTCGTGCCCTTCGTGCGGATCACCGAGGCGGCCAACCGGGCGATCGTCGCGCGCGGGCTGTCCGGGCGGTCGGTGGTACGGCCCTGGGGCGACGACCACACGGCCGCCCTGCTCGCCGACCTCGCCGACCGGGCGGCCCTCAACCAGCCCGAGGTGGAGGCCCGTTCGGCCCTCGCCGGGTTCCATCCGGGGCCGGGGGCACGGCTGATCGGGGTGTCCGTGCACGGGACCCGGGAGACCGGCGCGGTGGACCGGGCCGTACGGCTGCTGTGCGGGGCCGCGGTACTGCGGGCGGCCTTCCCGGGCGACGTGCTGGCCCTGCTCGCGCTGCCCGCCGCCGGGACCGGCGACCCGATCCGCGCCGTCCAGGACGCCTTCCGCGGCGCCGCCGAGTCCGGGCTCACCGTCGCCGTCGGGCATGCCGTGGACGCGGGCGGCGGCTGGCTGCGCTGGAGCGACACCTTGCGTGCGGCCCGTACGACGCTGGAACTGGCGCTGACCGTGCCGGCCGCGGAACCGGCTGTGCCGGAAGGGCCGTTGGTGACGTCCGCTCGCGCGCTCGCCCTGGAGCGGGAGCTGACCCGTGGCGGTGTGGACACCAACCGGGACCGGCTTGCCCGGTTGGTGCAGCACACGTTGGGGCCGCTGTTGGCGTGGGAGGCGGCGCATCCCAGTGACCTGGTGCGGACGTTGGAGGTGCATCTGCGGCACGGATGCTCGCCGACGCGCACGGCGTCGTTGCTGCACATCGGCCGACAGTCCCTGTACCAACGCCTGGAGCGCATCGAGTCGTTGCTCGGCCTGGAGATCGACGACCCCGACCTCCTGGGCGAGTTGCTGCAGGCGGCCTGCGCACACCGGGTGGTCCGGGGGATGGGGGCGACTCAGGTGCGGGGGCTGCGGACGGTGGCCTGACGGAGGGTGTGCGGAGGGCGTGGACTCGGGCCGTGGTCGCCGCACACCTCCGGTCTCATCGGATGTCCGGCTGCAGGCGGATCATCGGGATGCCCGGTCGCACCTTGGCGATGGCGCCGAAGCCGTCGTCGACGTGGAGGACGGTCAGTCGGTGGTGTTCCGCGGTCAGAGCGATCAGGATGTCGATGGGTGACGGGCCCCGGTGATGGCCGATCTTCAGCAGCTCTCGCTGGACGGCGATGACCCTCGGCCAGACGTCGTCGGGCGCGGGTACTCAGCCGAAGGTCTGGCCGAGCATGGTGAAGAAGGGCTCGTGGTCGCGGTCCGCGCGTACTGCGCGCAGCAACTCGGCCTCGACGGGCGGGCAGACGGCCGGCAGTTCCCGCGCGACGGGTTCGGGCCAGGGGGATGTGATGGGCCCGCGCAGGAGACGCCAGACCGCAGAGGTGTCGGCCAGATACGTCACTGCCCTGAGCGCTCCAGCGCCTCGAGGGCCTCGAAGTCGAGGTAGTCCTCCGAGTTCTCCTGCAGCCAGCGCAGTGCCCGTGCCCGGTCGTCCGCGCTGATCGCGGCCGCTATGGTCAGGGCGCGGTTGATGGTGTCCCGCTTCGTCTTGGTGCCGAGCTGCTGCTGGGTGAACGCCAGCATGTCGTCGTCGATGTCGACCAGGGTCCTGGACACACGGCCTCCCGAGCACACCTTGATATACAGGACAGTGCCTGTATATCAAGGTGGGCAGGCCCGGCCCCGTCGGTCCGCTCAGGCAGCCACGCTCGTACCCCGTCCCCGGCTCCGCAGCACCGCGTACAGCGCCGCGCTCACCACGAAGCCGACGACCGGGGTGATGTCGCCGAAGGACGGCCAGTGCTTGGGGACGTAGCCGACGTAGTCCTCCTGGTTGGAGAAGAGGGGGACCGAGACCGCGACGCCGATCAACAGGGCCGCCAGGCCGGGCCAGTTGGTGAAGGCGCGGTCCCTCAGGCGGGCCGCCAGCACCTCGTCCGTCGCCGTGCGGGACTGCAGCCAGCGCTCCGTCAGGACGACCCCGAGCCAGGGCGCCACCCAGTACGCGATCACCAGCAGGAACGCCTCGTACGCCGCCCCCGCGTCGTCCAGAGACGCCCACGCCGCCGCCGTACCGGCCACGCCCGACACCACGACCAGCACCCCGCGGCTGAGCCAGGTGGGGAGGTTCAGGCCGAAGGACGCGATGGAGATCGCCCCGGAGTACACATTGAGGGCGTTCGCCGAGATGCCGCCGAGGATGATCGCGATGAGCACCAGGTCGCCCAGCCAGCCCGGCAGATGGCCGGTGAAGGCGGCCGTCGGGGTGGCGTCCTTCGGGGCCAGGATCGTCGCCGACGCCGCACCGATGACCGCCACCACGGCGACGGACACGAACAGGCCGACGGCCGGGTAGAGGATCGTCTTCAGTCGGTTCGCGGTGCGGGGGAGGTAGCGCGAGTAGTCCGTGGCGTAGGGGTTCCAGCCCGCCGCGTAGCCCCAGGCCGCGCTGAACGCGAGCAGGAAACCGCCGATCCCGCCACCGGTGCCGCCCCCGCCGAGGTGGGCGTCCTTGAAGGTCCACACGCCTGCCAGCAGGAAGATCACCGCGAGCGCCGGGAAGGCGTACTTCTCGAAGGTGTGGACGAAGTTGTGGCCGATGAAGCCGATGAGGATCTCGGCCACGACCACGAGGAACAGGGACGGCAGCGGGCGCAGACCCGTCAGCGTGTTGAGCGCGAAGGCCGCGCTCACGCTGTTCACCGCGAACCAGCCGACCCCGGCGACCAGGCCGTTGGCCGCCGAGGGCAGGATGTTGCCGAGGTAGCCGAAGGAGAGGCGGCCGATCACCATCTGCGGCACCCCGAACCGGGGCCCGTCCAGCGACAGCACGCCCTGGGTGATCGCGCCGACCGCGGTGCCGAGCACGATGGCGGCCGTGGCCTGCCAGAAGCTCAGCCCGAAGAAGAGGACCGCGATCACACCGATGTAGACGGTCGCGAACTCGATGTTCGGTGAGGCCCACGTCCACAGCAGCTGGAGCGGGCCGCCGTGCCGCTCGGCATCGGGGATGGGCTCGGAGCCCGCCGTTTCGACGGCGATGACCTTGTCACCGTAGGCGGGGGCGAGGGTGCCGGCGGAGTCGGCGGGAGCAGTCGTCATACGAGCCAAGTGTCCGGTTCCGACCTGTCCGGGCCCAGGGACGCACTGTCCGCTTCGGGGGCTGCGGCGACGTACACCTTGTACGGCCCGCCGCCGTGGGGGCGGTCCCGGCGCCGCGGCGGCTCACTCCGCGTTCTTGTCCGTGTCCTTGTCGCCCTTGGTGTCGTCCAGGGACTTCAGGAAGTCGGGGTTGTCGTCCGGCGCGACCCAGCGCCCTGGCGCGGCGGGCCCCGCGGATCCGTTGGCGGCCGACCGGTTCTTTCCGGCGATCAGCCAGGCCACCGGCCCGACCAGCACCTCGCCGAACAGCAGGATGACGATCACCCAGGCCACCTTTGGCAGTCCGCGCACCTCCTCCTCGGGAGTGTTCAGACAGTCCACGAAGGCGTAGATCCACAGGGCCAGCACCAGAAGGAACGGCAGATACCTCAGCATGCTCGCGTGCTCTCCCAGCGGTGGTGAGTCGGCCCCGGTGACGGGGTCAGGGTAGCGGGTGGCCGATACTGGGACCCATGGCTTACGACGATCTTCGCTCCCTGCTCAGGGCCTTGGAACGCGAGGGCGACCTCAAGCGCGTCAAGGTCGAGGTCGACCCGTATCTGGAGGTCGGGGAGATCGTCGACCGGGTGCAGAAGGCAGGCGGCCCCGCACTGCTCTTCGAGAACGTGAAGGGCTCCGCCATGCCCCTCGCGATGAACGTCTTCGGCACCGACCGGCGGCTGCTGAAGGCCCTGGGCCTGAAGTCGTACGGCGAGATCAGCGAGAAGATCGGCGGTCTGCTGCGGCCCGAACTGCCGCACGGGTTCGTCGGGATGCGCGAGGCCTTCGGCAAGCTCGGCGCGATGACGCACGTACCGCCGAAGAAGGTGAAGTCCGACAACGCGCCGGTGCAGGAGGTCGTCCTCACCGGCGACGACGTCGATCTCGACCGGCTGCCCGCGCTGTTCACCTGGCCCAAGGACGGCGGCTCCTTCTTCAACCTGGGCCTGACCCACACCAAGGACCCGGAGACCGGGATCCGCAACCTCGGCCTGTACCGGCTCCAGCGGCACGACAAGCGCACCATCGGCATGCACTGGCAGATCCACAAGGACAGCCGCAACCACTACCAGGTCGCGGCGCGGCGCGGCGAGCGGCTGCCGGTCGCGATCGCCTTCGGCTGCCCGCCCGCGGTGACGTACGCCTCCACCGCGCCTCTGCCCGGTGACATCGACGAGTACCTCTTCGCCGGGTTCATCGCAGGCAAGCGGATCGAGATGGTGGACTGCAGGACGGTGCCGCTGCAGGTGCCGGCGCAGGCGGAGGTCGTGATCGAGGGCTGGCTGGAGCCCGGCGAGATGCTCCCCGAGGGCCCCTTCGGCGACCACACCGGCTTCTACACCCCGCAGGAACCGTTCCCCGCGCTGAGGATCGACTGCGTGACGATGCGGAAGCGGCCGCTGCTGCAGTCGATCGTCGTGGGCCGGCCCCCGACGGAGGACGGACCCCTCGGCCGTGCGACCGAACGCTTCTTCCTCCCCCTGCTGAAGATCATCGTCCCGGACATCGTGGACTACCACCTGCCCGAGGCGGGCGGCTTCCACAACTGCGCGATCGTCTCGATCGACAAGAAGTACCCCAAGCACGCCCAGAAGGTCATGCACGCGATCTGGGGGGCTCACATGATGTCCCTGACGAAGCTGATCGTGGTCGTGGACTCCGACTGCGACGTCCACGACCTGCACGAGGTCGCGTGGCGGGCGCTCGGCAACACCGACTACGCCCGCGACCTCAGCGTCGTCGAAGGCCCCGTCGACCATCTCGACCACGCCTCCTACCAGCAGTTCTGGGGTGGCAAGGCCGGGATCGACGCGACGAAGAAGTGGCCCGAGGAGGGCTACACCCGCGACGGTGGCTGGCCCGACATGGTCCTGTCCGACCCGGATACGGCGGCGAAGGTCGACCGCCGCTGGAAGGAGTACGGCCTTTCATGAGCAGTGCCTCCGCCGCGATCCCGCAGCCAGGACGCACCAAGGCGTTTCTGCGTCTGGTGATGATCGAGCACTCGGTGTTCGCCCTGCCCTTCGCGTACATCGCCGCGCTCACCGCGATGTACGAGTGGGACAAGAACATCCACTGGGGGCGGCTGCTCCTGGTCACCGTCTGCATGGTGGGTCTGCGGACGTTCGCCATGGCCGTGAACCGGATCATCGACCGGGAGATCGACGCCCGGAACCCGCGCACGGCCCACCGCGAGCTGGTCACCGGCGCGATGTCGGTGAAGCACGCCTGGACCGGTGCCCTCATCGCGGTCGTGGTCTTCCTGGGCTCGGCGGCGCTGCTCAATCCGCTCTGCCTGGCGCTGGCGCCGGTCGCGGTCCTCCCGATGGTCGTCTACCCCTACGGCAAGCGGTTCACGAACTTCCCGCAGGCCATCCTGGGGCTCGCCCAGGCCATGGGCCCGATCGGCGGCTGGCTCGCCATCAGCGGCGAGTGGAACTGGCACGCGGTGATCCTCGGCCTCGCCGTGGGCATCTGGATCGGCGGCTTCGATCTGATCTACGCCTGCCAGGACGTCGCGACAGACCGCGAGGTCGGCGTCATGTCGGTCCCGGCCCGCTTCGGCATCCCGGCGGCCATCTGGGGCGCGCGGGTCTGTCACTTGCTGACCATGTCCCTCCTCGTCTGGTACGCCGTCGCCACCGACGCGGGAGGGTTCTTCTGGGTCGGTCTGATGATCGTCGCGGGCGCCTTCGTCTACGAGCACTCGATCGTGCGACCCCACGACCTGTCCCGCCTCAACCGCGCGTTCTTCAGCGTCAACGGCTTCATCGGCATCGCCCTGTTCGTGTGCGCGCTGCTGGACCTGCTGGTTCGGGGCCTCACCGTGTGAGTGCGGGAGGCGAGGCGGGGCGGCGCCGGAACCAGAACGCCGTCCCGACTCCCGTCGCCAGGCCTATCAGGTGGGCCTGCCAGCTGACGCCCGTCTGCAGGGGGGACAGGCCCAGGAGGATCGACGTGCCCCAGACGGCGCCGATCAGCAGGCCCACCAGGACGCCCAGCGGGCGGCGCTCGACGAAGCCGCTGACCAACAGGAAGCCGAACAGGCCGAAGATCAGGCCGGACGCGCCCGCGGTGTTGGTGTGGTCCGGGGCTGTCAGCCACACGCCCAGTCCGTCGGCGACGATGATGACGAGGCAGAGGGCGGCGAACCGGCGCAGTCCGCCCAGCGCCGCGAGGAAGCCCATGACCAGCAGCGGCACGCTGTTGGCGGCCACATGGGCGAAGCCGAAGTGGATGAACGCGGCCGGGACGATGTCCACCAGCTCGGAGACCCGGCGCGGCATGATGCCGAGACCGTCGAGCGCGTGGCCGCTGACCACGTCGACCACTTCCAGCAGCCACAGCAGGGCGACCCAGCCCACCATCAGCTTGGCCGCGGCCTTCGCCCGCTCACCCCGCGACCACTCGAACTGCGTACCCGACATGCCGTCCCCCAACGATCCGCCCGACCCCTGAGGGGTCCTAGGGACAACGGCCGAGCCCCCTCGACCGGTTCCCACCCCGCGGCGCCGGATAGGCTCGGTGTCGTGGACCCAGTCAAGCCAGGAGAGACGCCGCGTACACCTTGGATCGTAGGGGTGTCCGGCGCTTCCGGCACGCCATATGCCGCGTCGGTGCTGCGTGCGCTGCTCGACGCCGGCGAGAGCGTGGACCTGGTCGTCAGCCGGGCCTCCCGGCTCACCCTCCTGGACGAGACGGGGATCTCGTTCCGGGACGCACACTGGCGTGACGACCTGCGGGAATGGCTGACGCGGGGTGCCGACGGAAAGCCCGGGACCTACACCGTGGACGTCGGCGCCGTGCGGTACTGGCCCGCCGGGGACCTCGCCGCGGGCCCGTCCTCGGGGTCGTACCCGGTCAAGGGCATGCTCATCGTGCCGGCCTCCACGGCGTGTGTGGCCGGTGTCGCGCTCGGGCTGTCCAAGGATCTGCTCCAGCGCGCCGCGAGCGTCACACTGAAGGAACGCCGGCCGCTGGTCGTGGCCGTACGGGAGACCCCCTTGAACGGCCAGACGCTGCGCCACCTCGTCGCCCTCGACGACGCGGGCGCCACCGTGGTCCCCGCCTCGCCCGCCTTCTACGCGGGCGCCACACACATCCAGGACCTGGTGGACTTCGTTGCCGGGCGGGTGCTGGACGCGGCGGGCGTCGGGCACGGCCTGTACCGGCGCTGGAAGGGCGAACTGGGCGGCGGCCACAGCGCGGACTAGGGCGCCGGCACCTGTGAGCACCTCGCACTACCTCTCATCACTCGGGAACTCTTCAGCGGAAGGCATCGATCGCATGGACGCGGTGGACAGGCAGCTCATCCAGGCCCTGAGGGAGAACGGCCGGGCCTCGTACGCGGAGCTGGGGCGCCTCGTCGGTCTGTCGGGGCCCAGCGTCACCGACCGCATCAACCGGCTGGAGGCGGCCGGTGTCATCACCGGCTACCGCGCCACCGTCGACGCCGCCTCGCTCGGCCTCGGCGTCACCGCGCTGATCGGGATCTCCCTCTCCGACGCGGCCGACCACGAGGACGTGGCCCAGCGGATGAAGGAGCTCAGCGAGATCGAGGACTGCTGGTTCATCGCCGGCGACGACTCGTTCATGCTCAAGGTGAGGGCGAACGACGTGGACGGCCTGGAGAAGATCATCCGGCGGCTCAGCGGGACGAAGGGCGTGTCCCGGACCCGTACCACGATCGTGCTCTCCACGAAGTGGGAGAACCGGGTGGGTGAGCTGCCCGAACAGGTGTGAGCCCGTGGGCGTACCGTTGGGTCGAGTTGTCGTAGAGGAAAGGTCGTGGCATGGACGTCGGGCTCAAGCGCGAGCTGGAGGAGAAGGTCCGCTCCGGTGAGCGGCTGTCCCGCGAGGACGGCATCGCGCTGTACGAGTCGGACGACCTGGCGTGGCTCGGCGGCCTCGCCCACGAGGTGCGCACCCGCAAGAACGGTGACGTGGTCCACTTCAACGTCAACCGGCACCTCAACATGACCAACGTGTGCACGGCCTCCTGCGCCTACTGCTCCTTCCAGCGCAAGCCGGGTGAGAAGGACGCGTACACGATGCGCATCGAGGAGGCGGTGAAGCTCGCGAAGGCGATGGAGAGCGACAACCTCACCGAGCTCCACATCGTCAACGGGCTGCACCCGAACCTGCCGTGGCGCTACTACCCGCGGTCCCTGCGGGAGCTGAAGGCCGCGCTGCCGCACGTGTCGCTGAAGGCGTTCACGGCGACGGAGATCCACCACTTCGAGACGATCAGCGGCCTGTCGGCGTCGGAGATCCTCGACGAGCTGATCGACGCGGGCCTGGAGTCCCTCACCGGTGGCGGCGCCGAGATCTTCGACTGGGAGGTCCGGCAGCACATCGTGGACCACCGCACCCACTGGGAGGACTGGTCCCGCATCCACCGGCTGGCGCACGAGAAGGGTCTGAAGACCCCGTGCACCATGCTGTACGGCCACATCGAGGAGCCGCGCCACCGCGTCGACCACGTTCTGCGCCTGCGTGAGCTGCAGGACGAGACCGGCGGCTTCCAGGTCTTCATCCCGCTGCGCTACCAGCACGACTTCGTGGACATGAAGGACGGCAAGGTCCGCAACCGGCTCCAGGCGCGCACGCAGATGGCGACGGGCGCGGAGGCCCTGAAGACCTTCGCGGTCTCACGCCTCCTCTTCGACAACGTCCCGCACGTCAAGGTCTTCTGGGTCATGCACGGCGTCCAGACCGCGCAGCTGGCGCTCCAGCACGGCGCCGACGACATGGACGGCTCGGTCGTCGAGTACAAGATCACCCACGACGCGGACAACTTCGGCACCCCGAACAAGCTGACCCGCGAGGACCTCCTGGACCTGATCCGCGACGCCGGCTTCCGCCCGGTGGAGCGCAACACCCGCTACGAGATCATCCGAGAGTACGAGGGTCCGGACCCGGCGCGAAGGGAAGAGCCGCAGCCGATGCGGGTCTGAGCCCCGTCGGGGCGGGTGCGGGTGAGTGGGGGCTGGTCGCGCCCCGCGGCGCAGCCGCACATCGATGCGGTCCCGCGCCCCTTGGGTGGGTACTCGCAGCGCATGTCGTCCGAAGACGCGTATACAGCGGAACCTTTTCTCCCGGAGCGGCGCGACTTGGGGGCACTGCGCAAAGCCGCCGCAGACTGCCGTGGCTGTCCGTTGCATCGGGACGCCACTCGGACGGTGTTCGGTGAAGGGGACGCTCACGCGCGCGTGATGCTGGTCGGGGAGCAGCCCGGGGATCAGGAGGACCGGCAGGGGAAGCCGTTCGTGGGGCCCGCCGGGAAGCTTCTCGACCGGGCTCTCGCGGACGCCGGTATCGACCCGGGGGACGCCTATGTCACCAACGCGGTCAAGCACTTCAAGTTCACCCGGGCCGAGCCCCGCAAGCGGCGCATACACAAGGCGCCCACGCTGCGCGAGATGACCGCCTGCGGGCCCTGGCTGGCCGCCGAGCTGGCCGTCGTGGAGCCGGAGCTGATCGTGGTGCTCGGGGCCACCGCCGGCAAGGCGCTGCTGGGGTCGTCGTTCCGGGTCACGCAGGTGCGCGGGACGGTGCTGGAGGAGGACGTTCACGGCCGGCGGGAGCGCCTGGTGCCCACCGTTCACCCCTCGTCCGTGCTGCGCTCGGACGATCGGGAGTCGGCGTACCAAGGACTCGTAGCGGATCTGAAAGTCGCGGCGCGCGCCCTGGTGTAAGGGCTACGATACCTGGGTGTCCCTTACCTTCACTCTCGACCCCGCCGTCACCCCCGCCCTCCGTGACGGCATCCTCGACCTGTGGACGGACGTGTCCAACGCCGGCGGTTCCGTCGGCTTCGTGCCGCCGGTGACGGCGGAGACGATCCGGCCGGAGCTGGTCCGGCACATGGTCGCGATGGCGGAGGGCCGCACCCGGCTGCTCGTCGGGCACGACGAGGACGGACGGGTCGCCGCCACCGCCTTCCTCGCCCTCAACACGCACCGGCTCATGACCCACTGGCTGTGGCTCTACACGGTGATGGTCCACCCCCGCCACCAGGGCAAGGGGTACGGCCGCGACCTGCTGGCCGCCGCCCAGGACGCGGCGTGCGGATTGGACGGCATCGAGGCGATCCGGCTCACCTGCCGCGGCGGCCTCGGGCTGGAGCGGTTCTACGGCTCCTGCGGCTACAAGGAGGTCGGCCGTGTCCCCGGCGCGATCCGGGTGGCACCGGGCGACGACCGCGACGACGTGATCATGCTGCTGCCACTGCGCTGAGCCCCCGCCTGCAAGATCGGGTACCTGACGTGCTTCACTGGACGGTGCCCTTTGGCAATGTTCGTACCGTTGACGGAAGAGTGGATTGAGATGCTCCGCTACACGCTGATGCGCCTCGGGATCTTCGCGGGCTGCTTCGTGGTCGTCTGGGGTCTCGTCTACACCGGCATCGTCCCGCGCGGCTTCGGCGCCTCCAACGGCATCTGGATGGTCCTGCTCGCCCTGTTGATCTCGGCCCCCATCAGCTTCGTCGTCCTGCGCAGGGAGCGGGACCGGGCCTCGATCAAGGTCGTCGAGCGGGTCGACCGGATGAAGGCGAACTTCGAGGCGAACGCGGCCCAGGAGGACGACGTGGACGACGCGGCCCGCACCCAGGGCCAGGCACCCCAGACGTCGTAAGCCTGTCACGCGGGGTTTGCACGCGCTTGGTCCCAACTACTCTGTGCGGCATGGGTGCCGTGAAGACCAAGCGGATGCCGCGGGCGGTGCGGGAGCAGCAGATGCTGGACGCCGCCGTGCGTACCTTCGGGCAGCGTGGGTACATGGCCGCGTCGATGGACGAGATCGCCGAACTGGCGGGCGTGTCCAAGCCGTTGGTCTATCTGTACCTCAACTCGAAGGAAGACCTGTTCACCGCTTGCATCCGGCGTGAGGCGAAGGCGCTGACGGAGGCGGTGCGGTCCGGGGTGCGGCGGGAGCTGCCCGTCGACCGGCAACTGTGGGAAGGGCTGCGGGCGTTCTTCACGCACACCGCGCAGAACCCGGACGGCTGGGCCGTGCTGCATCTGCAGGCCCGTACCCACGGCGAGCCGTTCGCGGCCGAGGTGGCGGCGATGCGCGAGGAACTCGTCGCGTTCGTGACGCAGTTGATCGTGGTGGCCGCGCGGGAGGCGCACCGGGATCCCGATCTGGCCGAGGGCGAGGTCGCGGGGCTCGCCGAAGCGCTGGTCGGTGCCGCCGAGTCCCTCGCGGCCTGGGCCAACGCGACCCCCGGCGTCACCGCGCGGCAGGCCGCGGCCACCCTGATGAACTTCGCCTGGGCCGGGCTCGGCAACCTGATGGAGGGGCGGCCCTGGTCACCCCCGCAGGAGGCGGAGCAGCCCGTCCCGTGACGCGGCCACGTCGACGACGTCCACGCCGGTTCCCGTGAGCAGCGACGCCAGGGCGGGCTCGGGGCGCAGGGTGACAAGGCGGGACGCGACCGGGCCGAGCAACAGCTCGGTCTCCAGAGCCGCCTCGGGCCGTACGACGTCCATTCCGGCCCGTGCTGCCAGCCGGCGCAGGCGCTGGTCGCTCTCGCGTGGATGGGCGAAGTAGCGCTCGGCGTTGAGCCGGTGGGCGAGCGCGGCCACCTCGTCCACGGGAACGCCCGGCGCGCCGACCAGGTCGGTCCCGGACAGCACCTCGGGCGGCCCGAACCGCCGCCGCACCCAGCCGTGCCCCGGCCCCCGCGCCTCGACGACGTTCCGCGCCCCGACCGTCGCCACCAGCAGCCGCAGCGCCCGCGAACAGGACGCCCCCACGACGACCCGCTCGACACCGGCCAGCCGAGGAGCGAGTGCGAGTGGCGACCCGTACAACCCGACCGGCATCCCCTCGTTCCGGGCCAGCCGTGCCGTGCACCACACCCGCTCCCGAGTCCGGGCATGCCACGGCAGCACGACGGCGACCTCGCACCCCGACCCGTCCCGCTCACCCCACTCCAAGACCTCCAGCAGCCCACGGACGGAGTCGGCCACCGCGATCCCGGTCCCACCCGCCACACCGACGGCCACCTGCGTGAGGGCACCCGCCGAAGTGCCACGCCCCCTCACGCCGACCCCCAGCGGCGCAGTGCCGGTGCCACCCTCTGGTGGCCCACGCGGTACAGCCTCTTCGCGCCGCGGCGGGCCGCCGTGCGGACCGCGCCCCGTACCCCGCCGGAGGCGGCCGGAGCGGCTGTCGGCAGGGGGTGGCCCTTTTCGTCGAGGCCGTGGCGGGCCAGGATCGGCAGGAGGTAGGGCCCGGCGGAGCTCGGGGTGTAGTACGGGCGCAGGGGCGGCAGGTGACGCAGGGCGCGCAGGTCGGCGAGGCGGGCGCGGGCCGCCGCGTACGGGTCGGTCCGGCCGATGCCCTGCGCCGCCGCCCACTCGGCACGCGGCATCGGCAGCGCGCCCGCGTCCAGGTCGTCCCAGGAGGCCAGGCAGCCGGAGTGCAGGAAGTAGTGGTTGCCGTGCGCCTCGCGGACGCCGAGGTCGGTCAGGATCGCCGTCGGGATGCCCCGGTGCATGGACTCCAGGGCGGCCGTGGAGCTGACGGTGACCAGCAGGTCGGTGCGGTCGAGGACCTCGGCCATGTTGCCGTAGACCAGCCGGAGGTTGGCCGGGGCGGGCTCGGAGAGCCGCTCGACGAGGAGTTGGTACGGGTCCGCCTCGACGTGCGTGGTCTGCTCGCCCGGCAGACTGCGCAGCTTGACCAGCACCTCGCGGCCGGGATGACGGCGGGCGTGTCCGGCGGCCCGCTCCAGGAGGTGCAGCCGGGCGCTCCGTTCCTTCGGCACCGAGGGCTGCACGGCGAAGGTGAGGGTGAACGGCCGCTCGGGGGAAGGGCGGTGGGGCTGCCCGGTCAGGAAGGGCAGGGCGCACTCCACCACCGAGTCCGGGTCCACGCCGACCGAGTCGAAGGCGCGGGCGAAACGGGCCGCGTCGTGGGCCGAGTTGGCGAGGACGAGGTCCGTGCCCGCGCGGGTCAGCAGCCCGTCGACCATCTTCTCGTAGACGACCCCGACGTATCCGCTCACCGTGACCGGTCGCCGCTCGCGGCCCTCCCAGGCCCGCCCGAGGGTGTGCGTGAGGGCGAGGACCGTGCCGCCGGAGACGGCCAGGACGACCACGTCGGCGGCGGCCAGTTCCCCGTCGCCGGCGAGCTCGGCGACCGTCGCCTCGCGGCGCGTGCCGGGCTCGATGCCGACCTCGGCGAGCTGACGCTCGGTGGGTGTGGAGCGGCCCCGCAGGAACACGGCGTCCAGCGCGTGCTCCGGGGCGAGTTGCCGGGCCACCGAGGCGCCCCATTTCCAGCGGGTGTCGGAGTCCGCGACTACGGCGATACGTCTGTGCGACATGCCCGGAGGTTAGGAACGGCTCCTGAGCGCGGGGTGAGTCTTCCCTGTGTTGTTTCCTGCGGATGTGAGTGCCGACTGTGAGAATTCGGTCAACTCGCCTTACCAGAAGCGGAAGTTCGAAACCGCCCGAGTGAATGGACGGCAGCTGTTCGCCCGTTGTTCATGAGGCATGAAGGGTGACAACTGTCATCCCGATCGGCGGACGACGGACACTGGGGGAACGCGTCCCTCCGCCCGTACTTTCATGCTCATGACGAAGACCAGTGGCGAGGACCCGCAAAAGACCGACATCAAGGTGAGCCTCATCGGCGGCCACCGCCTCAAGGGCGAGACCCTGCACGTGCGCACCCTCACCGCATCCCTCATCGGCGGCGCCGACATCGACCTCACGGACATCGACATTCCCGACGGCGCCGAGCTGCGCGTCACCAAGCTGAGCCTGATCGGCGGCGTCAGCCTCAAGGTCCGCCCCGACGTCCGCGTCGAGGTCCACGGCATCCGCCTCGGCGGTGTGAAGGACGACGGCCCCACCGAGCCAGGCGGCCCGACGGTCCGTATCGACGCGTGGGGCCTGATCGGCGGGGTCAGCGTCAGCCGCGGCTGAACCGGTCGGTCACGGCAGGGGCAGGGGCAGAGCGCCCGGAGGCCGTGTCGTCGGCCGCGAGGAGCGGGGAGGCGCTACGGCAGCGGATCGACCCGCCCGCTGACGTGCACGCGATCACCGCTTCCGCGCAGCTCGAACCGGCCCCCCTCCGCCCCGTACGTCACCGTGCCCGGCAGCAGCACCGGCGCCCGGAACTCCGCCCGCACCCGCACCGGGTCCGGCGCCCCATGGGCGGCGAGGCAGCGGGCCACGGTCCACATGCCGTGCGCGATGGCGCGCGGGAAGCCGAAGAGGCGGGCGGTGAGGGGATGGAGGTGGATGGGGTTGCGGTCGCCGGACGCGGCCCCGTACCGCCGCCCGACGTCCCCGGCCAGCCGCCACTCGGCGAGCACGGGAAGCGGTGCCCGCTCGGCCCGTTCGGCGGACGGCTCGGCGTGCGTGCGGTGCCGCGCGAGATACGTGCTGCGCGACTCCCACACGACGTCCCCGCTCTCCCCGCCGTCCCGCAGCTCGGTGATCACCGAGGCCTCGGTGCCGCGCCGGTGCGGCTCCAGGCCGCCGACGTGGACGGCGAGTTCGTACGCGCCGGTGGCCGGGAGCGACCGGCGCCGGGTGATGTCGACGGAGGTGTGGACGAGGCCGAGCAGCGGCAGCGGGAAGCCGCGGTCGCTCATCAGGCGCATGGCCAGCGGGAAGCCCAGGACGTGCGGATACGTCAGGGGCAGGGCGTCGTCGCCGGTGGCGAAGCCGCAGACCCGCTCGTACGCGGCCAGCCGCGCGAGGTCGACGCGCAGGCCGGGCAGGACGAGGCGGGTGCGCGGGAACTCCGCGTCGGGGCTCGGCCGTTTGAAGGGGGACAGGAGGGCGCCCCGGGCGAGCAGGGGCGGGAGGGAAGGAGAGCCGGTGAGGACGAGGGACATCACGCCCCCAGCAGGCTCTGGCCGCATACGCGGACGATCTGGCCGTTGACGGCGCCGGACGCCGGATGCGCCAGCCAGGCGGTGGTCTCGGCGACGTCGGCCGGAAGTCCGCCCTGTGCGAGGGAGTTCATCCGCCGCCCCGCCTCCCGGATGAACAGGGGGATCGCGGCCGTCATCGTCGTCTCGATGAACCCGGGCGCCACCGCGTTCACGGTCACCCCGTGCTCGGCGAGGGCGCGGGGCGCGAGCGAGCGGACCAGTCCGACGACGCCCGCCTTGCTCGCGCCGTAGTTGGTCTGCCCCGCGTTGCCCGCGAGCCCGGCGATCGAGGCGGTGGCGACGATCCGGCCGCCGCGCCGGAGCGCCCCGGCGTCGAGCAGCGCGTCCGTCGTGCGCAGCACGCTCGCGAGGTTCACGTCGAGCACCGAACCCCACCGCTCGGCGGGCATGTTGACCAGCCGCCGGTCCCGGGTGATCCCGGCGTTGTGGACGAGCACGTCCAGCCCGTCGGGCAGGGCGTCGGCGATCCGCGCCCCCGCGTCGGGCGCGGTGATGTCGAGCGCGAGCGCCCTCCCACCGAGCCGCTCGGCCACCCGCCGGGCATCGTCCTCGGCCTGCGGCACGTCCAGTACGACGACCCGTGCCCCGTCCCTGGCCAGCACCTCCGCGACCGCCGTACCGATCCCCCGTGCGGCACCGGTGACGAGCGCGGTACGACCGGCGAGGGGCTGGTCCCGGTCGGCCGGCACTTCGCCCCCTGGGCCGACCGCGGCCCCCGACCCCGTACCCACCGCGATCATTTGCCCGCTCACATACGCCGACCTGGGTGAGAGCAGGAAGCGCAGGGTCGACTCCGCCGCGGGGGCGTTGGTCAGGCGGATCAGGTTCACCGTCCGTCCGCGCCCGATCTCCTTGCCGAGGGAGCGGACGAAGCCCTCCAACGCCTGCTGGGCGGCGGCCTGGTGGTGGTCCGTGGGGTCGAGCGGCGCGCCCAGGACGACGATCCGGCCGCTGCTCGCGACCGACCGCACGACCGGGTGCAGCGCCGCGTGCACCTCGGCGAGCGTCTCGACGTCCCGCACCCCGGTGGCGTCCAGGACGACCGCGGCCGGTGCGTCGGCGCTCCCGGTCAGGCCCGTGCGGGCGAGGACGGGGGAGAGGTCGAGGTCCGACTTGCCGGCGGTGAGGGCCTGCAGCCCGCCGGTGAGCGCGGGGCGTCCGGGCGACCAGCGGTGCAGGGGCGCCGGTTGCGGCAGCCCGAGCCGGCGGGTCAGGAAGCGGCCGGGCGCGGTGCCGGCGAAGCGCAGATAGCGGTCGGCCATGTCCAGTCTCCCCAGGCGGCGGCTTGCTTACTCCAGAGTCAGGTTACCCGAGGTAATAGCACGTGGGGAGGTGAAAAAGGTTCAACATACCGCCCGGTAACGTCTTTTCGGCATGAAAAGCGACGACCTTGCACATCCCTGACGCACGCCCACCGCCGGACCACCTCCGTACCCTCACCGGACCATCACGCCGGCACCGTACGATCTCCTCCCCTTGACCTGCGACAACTCCCCGGCAGGGCAACTGGGTTGAACATCTGGAGCCGCCCGTGTCCACCTCGCACCAGCCCGCCGACCTGGTGGTCCACTCCACGGCGTACGACGGCGCACCGATCCTCGTGGAGCCCGCCGTCCGCCGGCTGGACGGAGAGGTGCGCGAGGTCTCGGTACCGCTCTTCGTGCCCCCGGTGCGCCACGGCTCGCTCGCCGACCTGCCCTTCGACAACGCCCGGATCGCCCCCGACGACCGGGTCCTCAGCCGCCGTACCGAGGCGGGCCGTTGGACGGACGTGACGGCCGCCGAGTTCGCCGCCGAGGTGCTGGCCACGGCGAAGGGACTGATCGCGACCGGGCTCACACCGGGCGACCGCGTCGCCGTCATGGCCCGCACGGTCTACGAGTGGACGCTCCTGGACTTCGCCGCCTGGGCCTGCGGCCTGGTCACCGTGCCGATCTATCCCACCTCCTCCCTCTTCCAGACCCGCTGGATCCTCCAGGACTCCGGCGCGGTGGCCCTGGTGACGGAGACCGGCGCCCAGGCCGCGGCCCTCGGCCCCGAACTGGACCGCGTGCCCGATCTGCGGCACCTGTGGGTGATCGAGAAGGGCCATGTGGAGCGCCTGGGGGAGTGCGGCGCACAGGTGCCGGACCAGGAAGTGGCCGTACGGCGCGGGATGCTGGGCCCCGACACGCTGGCCACGATCGTCTACACCTCGGGCACCACTGGCCGTCCCAAGGGCTGTGCGATCACGCACGGCAACTTCTTCGCCGAGGTCGACAATGCCATCGAGCTCCTCTACCCGGTCTTTCGCTCCCGCACCAGCGAAGAGGCGTCGGTCCTGCACTTCCTGCCGATGTCGCACATCTTCGGCCGGATGGTGGCCGTCGCCTGCATCAGGGCGCGGGTGCGGCTCGGGCACGCGCCGAGCCTGAAGTCGGAGGAACTGCTGCCCGACCTGGAGAGCTTCCGGCCGACCTGTCTCGTCGCCATCCCGTACATGCTGGAGAAGGTGTTCAACGTGGCCCGCGCGCGGGCCGAGACCGGCGGCCGGGTGAGCGCCTTCGACCGCGCGGTGGGCGTCGCCTGCCGCTACGGCGAGGGGCGCGAGGCCCGCCAGTCCGGTACGGGCCCCGGCCCGGGCGCCGTGCTGAAGACCGCCCGCGCCTTCTACGACCCGCTGGTCTACCGCCGTATCCGCAACGCCATGGGCGGCCGGGTCCGCTACATGATCTGCGGCGGCTCCCCGCTGGGCCGCCGGCTCGCCTCCTTCTACGCGGGCGCGGGCATCGACGTCTACGAGGGCTACGGGCTCACCGAGACCACGGGCGCGGCCACCGTCTCCCCGCCCCTCAAGCCGCGTCTGGGCACCGTCGGCTGGCCGCTGCCCGGCACGAAGGTGCGCATCGCGGCCGACGGCGAGATCCTGCTGGCCGGCGGTCATGTCCTGCGCGGCTACTGGGACCCGAACGCCGGCGGGGTCGTCCCGGCGACCGCCGACGGCTGGCTCCCCACCGGTGACATCGGGCGGCTGGACGAGGACGGCTACCTCCACATCACCGGCCGCAAGAAGGAGATGCTGATCACGGCGGGCGGCAAGAGCGTCGCCCCGGCCCCGCTGGAGAACTGGCTCCGTCAACACCCGCTGATCTCCCAGGTGATGGTCGTCGGTGACGCCCGACCCTACGTCGGCGCCCTGGTCACCCTCGACATGGAGGGCGTCAACCACTGGCGCCGGATGAAGGGCAGGCATCACCCGGTCCCCGCCGAACTGCTGCTGGAAGACGAGGAGTTGCGGGCAGTCCTGCAACGCGCGATCGACGAGGCCAACAAACTGGTCTCCCGCCCGGAATCCATCCGCCGCTTCACGGTCCTGCCGGTCGACTTCACGGAGGAGGCGGGCCACCTGACGCCGTCGATGAAGCTGCGCCGCGAGGCGATAGCCGAGGAGTTCGCGGAGCAGATCGAGCAGCTCTACGACTCTTACGGCGCGACAGCGCAGTAGAGGGGCGCGGGGCTGTGACATGGGCGGCTCCGCCGCGTGGGCGCGACGAGCCACAACGGACCCGCACCCCAACGACACCCCCACCCACTTCCCCCACCGGCATTCCCGGATCATCACGAACTCGCCATGGCCGAGACGTATCCTTTCTGCTGTAACCAGCGGTAACATCCCGGCCACGCACCGCCGGTGAACAACTCGGTACGCACCGCACGTACCACTGCAGAGCGGTACCGAGCTGCACGCCCCAGGAGAGCTGCCATGTCCGTGTCCGTGCCCTACCCCGCCGCGTCCGACTACGACGGCGTACCCCAGCTCCTCGAGCCGGAGATCCGCCGGCTGGACGGCGAGGTGCGCGAGACGTCGGTGCCCCCGCTCGTGCCGCCGCCCACGCACGGCTCCCTCGCCGACCTGCCCTTCGACAACGCGGACGCGGCGCCCGACGCCCGTGTCCTCAGCCGCCGCGCGGAGGACGGCGGTTGGGCGGACGTCACCGCGGCGGAGTTCGCGCGGCAGGTGCTGGGTCTGGCCAAGGGGCTGATCTCGGAGGGGCTGGTCCCCGGCGACCGGATCGCCGTGATGGCGCGGACGATCTACGAGTGGACGCTTCTGGACTTCGCGGCCTGGGCGGCGGGCCTGGTGACCGTCCCCATCTACCCGACCTCCTCGGTCTTCCAGACCCGCTGGATCCTCCAGGACTCCGGCGCGGTGGCCCTCGTCACGGAGAACGCGGGTCAGGCGGCGGCCCTCGGCCCGGAGCTGAGCCAGCTGCCGGACCTGCGGCACATGTGGATCGTCGAGAAGGGCCACCTCGACCGGCTCGCCGAACTCGGGCAGCCCGTCCCCGACCAGGAGGTCGGCGTGCGGCGCGGCATGCTAGTCCCCGACACGCTCGCCACGGTCATCTACACCTCGGGCACCACCGGCCGTCCCAAGGGCTGCGTCCTCACCCACGGCAACTTCCTGTCCGAGGTCGACAACGCGATCGAGCTGCTCTACCCGATCTTCAAGTCGAAGGCGGACAACCCCTCCACCCTGCTCTTCCTGCCCATGTCGCACGTCTTCGGCCGCATGGTGGCGATCGCCTGCGTCCGCGCCCGGGTCCGCCTCGGCCACGCCCCGAGCCTGCAGGCCGAGGATCTGCTCGCCGACCTGGCCGCCTTCCGCCCCACCTTCCTGCTGGTCATCCCCTACATGCTGGAGAAGGTCTTCAACAACGCCCGTGCCAAGGCGGAGAGCGGCGGCCGGGTCTCCGTCTTCGACCGCGCCGTCAACGTCGCCGTCCGCCACGCCGAGGCGACCGAGGCCCGGCACGCCGGCACCGGCTCGGGCCCGAGCACGGCCCTGAAGGCGGCCCGCACCTTCTACGACCCGCTGGTCTACCGCCGTATCCGCAACGCCATGGGCGGCAGGATCCGGCACATCATCTCCGGCGGTTCCCCGCTCGGCCGCCGTCTGGCCGCCTTCTACGCGGGCGCGGGCATGGAGATCTACGAGGGCTACGGCCTCACCGAGTCGACCGGTGCCGCGACCGTCACCCCACCGCTCAAATCCCGTCTGGACACGGTGGGTTGGCCGCTGCCCGGGACCAGGGTGCGGATCGCGGCGGACGGCGAGATCCTGCTCAGCGGCGGTCAGATCTTCCGCGGCTACTGGGACCCGCACGGCGGCGGCGTGATCCCCTCGCAGACCGACGGCTGGTTCCCCACGGGGGACATCGGCCGCCTGGACGAGGAGGGCTATCTGACCATCACCGGCCGCAAGAAGGAGATCCTGATCACCGCGGGCGGCAAGAACATGGCCCCGGCCCCGCTGGAGAACTGGCTGCGCCAACACCCGCTGATCTCCCAGGTGATGGTCGTCGGTGACCGGCGTCCCTACATCGCGGCGCTCATCACCCTGGACATGGACGGCCTCAGCCACTGGCGCCGGATGAACGGCAAGCACCCGGTCCCGCCGGAACTCCTGGCCGATGACGAGGAGTTGAGAGAAGTTTTGCAAAGGGCGGTGGACGAGGCGAACAAGCTGGTCTCGAGGCCCGAGTCGATCCGGCGGTTCGCCGTGCTGCCCCGCGACTTCACCGAGGCGGAGGGGCATCTGACCCCGTCGATGAAGCTCCGCCGGGATGTCGTGCTGCGGGACTTCGAGGCGGAGGTCGAGGGCCTGTACGCGCGGTGAACGACCGCGTGTGACCCGTTCCGCGGTCCGTGTGAAGCTAACGAAACGTTTGCGTTTCGTTGCCCGGGTGGCATACGTTGGCATGGTTTGCTGTACGAAACCGTTTCGGACCGATGTGCTGAACAACCAGCCCCCTGAGGGGAGTACCACCTTGGAAGCCATCCCGGTCGCCACCGCCCAGGCCGGGCCCTCCGGCCAGACCCAAGCTCCGTCCAAACACCGCTGGTGGGCGCTGGCCGTGATCGGCCTCGCCCAGCTCATGGTCGTGCTCGACGCCACGATCGTGAACATCGCACTGCCCTCCGCCCAGCAGGACCTGGGCTTCGACAACAACGGCCGGCAGTGGATCGTCACCGCCTACTCGCTGGCCTTCGGCAGCCTGCTGCTCCTCGGCGGCCGCCTCGCCGACCTCTTCGGCCGCAAGACCACCTTCGTCGTCGGCATCGTCGGATTCGCCGCCGCCTCCGCGCTCGGCGGCGCGGCGAACGGCTTCACGATGCTGGTGATCGCCCGCGTGGTGCAGGGCCTGTTCGGCGCCCTGCTCGCCCCGGCGGCGCTCTCCCTGCTGACCACCACCTTCACTGAGGCCAAGGAACGCGCCAGGGCGTTCGGCATATTCGGCGCCATCGCCGGTTCCGGCGCGGCCGTCGGCCTGGTCCTCGGCGGTCTGCTCACCGAGTACCTCGACTGGCGCTGGACGCTGTACGTCAACGACGTCATCGCCGTTCCCGCGCTGATCGGCGCGATCGTCCTCATCAGCCGTTCCGTCCCGGCCGAGCGGCCCAAGCTGGACATCCTCGGTGCCCTCCTGGTCTCCGGCGGCCTGTTCGGCGTCGTCTACGGCTTCGCCAACGCGGAGACGCACGACTGGGGCAACTGGATGACCTGGGGCTTCCTCGTCGCGGGCGGGGTTCTGCTGGTCGCGTTCTTCCTCTGGCAGACCCGGGCCGCACACCCCGTACTGCCGCTGCGCGTCCTGGCCGACCGCGACCGCGCGGCCGCCCTGTCGACCGTGCTCATCTCCTCCGCCGGCATGTTCGGCGTCTTCCTCTTCCTCACCTACTACCTCCAGTCGACGCTGGGCTATTCACCGGTCAAGAACGGTGTGGCCTTCCTGCCGATGGTGGCCGCGCTGATGGTGATGGCGCAGTTGTCCACCAACGTCCTGGTGCCGAGGATCGGCCCCAAGACCGTCGTACCGGTCGGCATGCTCCTCGCCGTGGGCGGCATGATCTGGCTGACCCGCCTCGGCCTGCACAGCGGATACGCCTCGGACGTGCTGGGGCCGCTGCTGCTGCTCGGCGCCGGATTCGGCATGTCGATGCCCGTCGCGATGAGCTATGCCACCTTCGGCGTGCAGGCGAGCGACCAGGGCGTGGCCTCGGCGGCCGTCAACACCACCCAGCAGGTGGGCGGTTCGATCAGTACCGCGCTGCTGAACACGCTCGCCGCCACCGCCGCCGCCAACTACGCCAAGGACCACCTGACCGACCCGCTGGTCAAGGCGAACGCGGCCCTGCACAGCTACGAGGTCGCCTACTGGTGGTCGGCCGGCTTCTTCGCCTTCGCCGTGATCGTCACGGCGCTGCTGTTCCGCGCGAAGAAGAGGGGGAACGAGCCGGCCAAGGAGGCCGGGGCGCCCGTCGAGGCCACGATCCCGGAGACGCCGGCCGCCGCGAGGGCCACCACGGCCGTGCTCCCCGCCACGACCGCGGCCGCCGTCCGGGGCCAGGTGCGCGACGGCACGGGGGCGCCCGTACCCCGCACCGCCGTCACCCTGCTCGACAACTCCGGCCGTCAGCTGGCCCGAGACGTCTCCGGCCCGGACGGCACCTACGCCGTGGACACCGCCGAGCATGGCAGCCTCGTTCTGATCGGCTCGGCGCCCGGCTACCAGCCGCAGGTCGTCACGCTGACCCTGAACGGCGCGCCCGTCTCCCACGACCTGGTGATCCTGCCGAGCCCCGGCGGACTGACCGGCACCGTGCGCGGCGGCGACGGGGAGGTCCTGCCCGGCGCGCTGGTGGTCGCGACCGACCAGCACGGTGACGTGACGGCCTCCACGACGACCGGCATGGACGGCGGCTACCGGATCGGCGACCTGCTGCCCGGCGACTACACGCTGAGCGTCAGCGCCCCCGGCCACCGCCCGGCCGCCGTACCCGCCACCGTCACCGCCGAGACCGCCCGCTGCGACATCCAGCTGACCGCCGCGGCGACCCTGCGGGGCACGGTGCACACGCCCGACGGGCGGGCGCTCGACGACGCCCGGGTCACTCTGATCGACGCCGCGGGCAACGTCGTCGGAACCCGCACCACGAGCGTCGACGGCAGCTACGCCTTCACGGATCTCTCCAGCGAGCAGTACACGGTGATCGCCAGCGGATACCCGCCGGTGGCGACCCAGGTCACGCTGGACGGCGGCCGGGAAGGCGTCGACATCCTGCTGGGCCACAAGGAGTCCTGACCGGAAGTCCCCCCACCCACCGACCCCCATGCGGCAGCGTCCGCCACCCGGAGTCCCGGGCGGCGGACGCTGTCGTATATACGGTCCCGATGCTCAGCCCAGGGACGGCAGTCGCTCGCCCTGGACGGCCTGGACGTCGAGTTCCACGCGCAGGGTGGCGCCGATGGCGGCGACGCCCGCCTGGACGACCTGGTTGTAGTTCATGGCGAAGTCCTCGCGCCGCAGCTCGGTGGTGGCGCGGAAGGACGCCCGCACCCCGCCCCAGGGGTCCGGGCCGGTGCCCAGGTAGGACAGGTCCAGATCGACGGAACGGGCCACACCCCGCAGGGAGAGTTCGCCGTGCACGGTCCAACGGGCCTCACCGGCCGGGGTGATGCCCGTGCTGCGGTAGGTGATCTTCGGGTGGACGTCCACGTCGAGGAAGTCGGCGGAGCGCAGATGGCCGTCGCGTCCCGTTGCCGGTGTCGATCGAGGCACCCTCGATGACCGCCTCCACGCTCGACGCCAGCGGGTTCTGAGCGACCTCGATCCGCCCCCCGAACTCCTTGAACCGCCCGTGCACGCTGGTCAGCCCGAGATGCTGGGCCACCGCGCTGACGCTGGAGTGCGCCGGATCGATGGTCCACGGCCCGGGCGGCGGAAGCTCCACGCCCCCGGCCCGGGCCAGTACGAGCGAGCCGAGGTCGGCGCCGCCGGAGGCGGTCACGATGGCGGTGGAGGCGACGGGGGCGTAGCCGAGGGCGGTGACGATCACGGTGTACGTGCCGGGCGCGAGGGCGTCGGTGGCGACGAGCCCCTCCGCGGTGGCCTCCCGGCGGACCGCCTGCTGCCCCGCCATGTCCGTGACGGTCAGCACGGCGTGCGGGACGGCCCAGCCGTCCTTGGTACGGATCCGGGCCCGCAGGCCGCCTGTGTGGGTGCTGGTCATGAACGCTGCCTCTCGAAGTGCTCAGGCGGTGACGCTGTTCCGGGACGGGGGAGGCGCGAGGAGCACGGGGAGGACCACGGCGTCGACGTACGCCCGCAGGAAGGCGCGGGTCGGGGGCAGATCTTCCAGCAGTCCACGGGCGACCAGGGCGCCGAGCAGCATGTGGGCCGCGTGGTCCAGGGCGGGGTTGTCGGCGTTGATCTCGCCCCGGTCGACGGCGTGCCGCAGCACTCGCTGGAAGGCCTCCAGCTCCACGTTGAGGATCCGTTCCCGGAACACCCGCCCCAGGTCCGGATGCCGGTGCATCGCCACGGCGAGGCCGCGCATGAGCGAGGACGTCTCCTCCATGGAGGACTCGGCCGCGCGGTCCAGCAGGACGTCGAAGTCCTCTCGCAGTGATCCCGTGTCCACGTCGGCGACGACGCCGGACCTCTTGTGCCGCATCGCCTCGACGACCAGCTCGACCTTGCCGCCCCACTGGCGGTAGAGCGTCGCCTTGCTGGTCCGGGTGCGGGTGGCGACGGCGTCCATGGTCAGTCCGTCGTACCCGACCTCGCCGAGCAGCTCCAGCACGGTCTCGTACAACGCGCTCTCGCGCTCGGCCGTGAACCGACTGCGCCGCGACGCCGCGACCTCGGTCACTTTCCTCACCTTCCCCAGGTGAACGATACGGTTTCGTACGTATCCTTACCTCTTCGACCTTACCCTGTGCGACTGCAAAACGAAACAGTTTCGTACGCGCCGGTCACTTCGTGGACGCGAGGAAGGCGGCCCAGGCGGTGGGGGAGACGGTGAGGTGGGTGCCGGCTTCCGGGCGGTGCTTGGAGTCGCGGATGTGGACGGTGGCGGGGGTGAGGGCGACTTCGAGGCATTCGCCGCCCCCGCCGCCGCTGTAGCTGGACTTGCGCCAGCTGTACGCGACTTCGAGGCACTGGCCGCCTTCACCGTCGCTGTAACTCGACTTGAACCAGCTGAGCTTCTCTATGGTCATCGCTCTTCCAGCATCTTCTCGATCAGCTCTAGGGACTCGTGCGTGTTGAGCGCCTGCGCCCGGATGATCCCATAGCGTGCGGCCAGGACGCGTACCTCTTCTCGGTCGGTGATCAGGCGCGGATAACCCTGGTTCTCCATGTAGGCCACCTGGTCCTTGCCCTTCGGGATGAGCAGGGTGAACGAACCGCCCAAGCTGGGGTGTTCGGTACGCCCCGTCGGCATCACCTGCAGCTGCACATTCCGCATGCGCCCGATCCGCAGCAACTGCCGAAGCTGCCCCGCGTGCACCTCGGGTCCGCCGATCGGCCGTTCCAGGACCGCCTGTTCCATCACGAAGGAGAACTCGGGCGGAGGCCACCGCTCGAAGACCTGCTGACGTGAGAGGCGGTCCGCCACGCGCTTCTCGATGGTCTCCTCGTCCAGCGGCGGATGGCGTTGGGTGAACACGGCCCGCGAGTAGTCCTCGGTCTGAAGCAGCCCGAGCACGCCCATCGTGCTGTAGTCGTACAGCGCGACCGCCTCGGCCTCCAACTTGGCGTACCCCCGATACCACTCTGGATGCCTGGTCCGCGCCTTCGCCATCGCCTCCCTGACGTCCGGGATCACCTCCTTCAACAACCCGCCCGCGTCCAACAACTCGTCCGCCTTCTCCAGGAAGTCCGGCTGGGGTGTCCGTACGCCCCTTTCCATCGCCGAGATCTGGTCGGGCCCGTACGACACCAGCTCGCCGAACTCCTTCTGCGTCAGCCCCCTCCGCTCCCGCAGCAGCCTGAGCATCTTGCCCAGGGCCGTGAACAAGCCCGTCGTCCCCTCGGCCTCCGCCGGTGTCTCCGGCCTCCGCTCCTCCACGGCTCCACCCTCCGGCCCGACAACCCGTACTCCGCACCGAACGCGGCCGTACAGCTACCCACAGTCGCCACGTTGCTCCTGGTCAGGGTAGAGACAACCCAGCACTCTCAGTCACGTGAACGCCGAAATCCCCACCCCCACAAGCACCCCCACCGCCGAACTGACCCAGCGCCTCAGCTCGACGCCCCGAGGCGCACGCCTCGCCCGTCATCTCACCGCGCAGCAACTGGACACCTGGGGATTCCCGCACGACAGCGACCTGAACGACACCGCACAGCACGTCGTCGCGGAACTCGCCGCCAACGCCGTCACCCACGGCCGCGTGCCCGGGCGGGACTTCGAGCTGAAGCTGTCACTGCTGCCGGCCGAGGACACTCTGCGTATCGAAGTGAGTGACGCTCGCGGGGATCGAGCGCTGCGGTTCGCCGCCGCCGACCCGGAGGGCGACGGAGGCCGTGGGCTCGTCCTCGTGACGCTTCTCGCCGCCTGGGGCGTCACTCCCCGCCCTGTCGGCAAGACTATCTGGGCCGAACTGCCCCTCAAGGAGCCGAAGTCGACCCTCGCCGTCGACTCTCGACGACCGTGTCCGCGAACGCCCGCGCCGGAGGACTGAGCGCGTCCCAGCGTCGTACGGCCCACCCGACGACAAGGGGGCGCAGGGCCGGGACCGGGATCAGCCGCAAGGCACCGTCCCCGGGCACCGCGAGCCCAGGCAGCGCGGGTACCAGCGCACGGCCCACCCCCAACTCGGCCAGCAACAGTGCCGTGTCCCAGTCCGCGACACTCGTGTCGTAACCGAAGCCGATCCCCAACTCCGCGCAGGCCGACTCCAGATGCGCGGCCGACGCCGAGTTCGGGGGGAGGCGGATCAGACGTATGTCGTTCAGCTCGGCCGCGTCCAGGGACAGGCGTCCGGCCCACACGTCGTCGTCCCTCACCGCCAGCACCCACGGCAGTTCGACCACCGCCCGCTGCTCGATCCCGCGCACCGGCGGACCGAGGGTGATCCACGCCAGGTCCAGCGTGCCGTCGGCCAGCGCGTCGAAACTGCCGCGGCCCGAACTGACCGTACGGAACTCGACGTTGACCTTCGGGTAGCGGCGCCGGAAGCGAACCACCGCGTCCGACATGAAATGCCGTACGGTCGTCGCGCCCGTCGCGACGCGGACGTACCCGCTCTCGCCCTCGACCAGGTCCCGCAACTGCCGTACGGCGAGGTCGAGTCCGGAGATCCCCTCGGCCGCCGCGGCCTCCAGTACCCGGCCGGCCTGCGTCGGGACGACCCCGCGCGGCTGCCGTTCCAGAAGCGCCACCCCGGTCTCCCGCTCCAGCCGCTTGACGTGCTGGCTGACCGCCGACTGGGTGCAGCCCAGATCGCGCGCCACCGAACTGAGGCTTCCGGCCCGGCACACCGCCACGAACACACGCAGGTCGTCGAGGGTCACAACCCCCAAGCTAGCACTTGGAGTTGGGCAGAAATCCCAAGGATTGACTGTGCGGAGGGCGCGGTACGACGATCCTCTGAGGGCCCCCAAGGGCGGCAACCCGCTCCAGGCGCCGGAGCGGGTGCCGACCCATACGCCGAAGGGACTTCACCGTGCCCCTAACCGTCCTCACCCCCCAGCACCGAGCCACCGCCCTGATGCGGGACCTCGGCGCCGACCGTCAGCCGCACCCCGGCGGCACGCTCCTCGCCCATCTCGACCGGGTGCGCGAGCGGCTCGCCGGCTGGGGCGCCCGGCCCGCGCTCCAGCTCGCCGGCCTCTGCCACGCCGCCTACGGCACGGACGGATTCCCGACGGCGCTGCTGTCGCTGGACCGGCGGGGCGAACTGGCCTCCGTGATCGGGCCGGAGGCCGAGGAGATCGTCCATCTCTACGCGAGCTGCGACCGCAGGTCCACCTACCCCGATCTCGCGACCCCGGGCGGCCTCTTCCACGACCGGTTCACCGGCCGGAGCCATGCCCCCGCGCACCACCTCCGCCGGGACTTCGCCGAACTCACCGCCGCCAACGAACTCGACCTCGCCCACCGCAACCGCGACTTCCGCGCCCAGTGGGGCCCCGAACTCCTCGCCCTCTTCAGTCGCTTCCAGCCCCTGCTGACCCAACGTGCCTGGCAGGACTGCCTCACCGTGCTCGGCCCCGGCCGGCACGGCTCTTGACTTCCCAAGACCCCCGCGCCACATTCCGGTCCCCTTGTCCTCATGCGGTAGAAGGGACCGACATGTCCACAAGCGCGGACCGTGCGAGACGAACAGCCCGACCCACCCGCAGACAGGTGCTCGGTACGACGGCCGGGGCGGGGCTCGCCCTCGCGGCGGGCGCCCGCGGTGCCGGTGCCGCCGACCTGCCCCTGCTCGGCACGTACGACGTCGTCGTCATCGGCTCCGGTGCCGCGGGGATGACCGCCGCCCTCACCGCGGCCAAGCAGGGGCTCGGTGTCGTGGTCGTGGAGAAGGCGGCCACCTTCGGCGGGTCGGCGGCCCGTTCCGGAGCCGGGGTGTGGATCCCCAACAACTCCGTGATCCTCGCCGCAGGCGTCCCGGACACCCCCGCCAAGGCCGCCGCCTATCTCGCCGCCGTGGTCGGATCGGACGTCCCCGCGGCGCGGCAGCAGGCCTTCCTCGCCCACGGGCCCGACATGATCTCCTTCGTCATGGCCAACAGCCCGCTGCGGTTCCGGTGGATGGAGGGCTACAGCGACTACTACCCCGAACTGCCCGGCGGCCTCCCGAACGGCCGCTCCATCGAACCCGACCAGTTCGACGGCAACCTCCTCGGCGCCGAACTCGCCCATCTCAACCCGCCGTACATGCAGGTCCCCGCGGGCATGGTCGTCTTCAGCGCCGACTACAAGTGGCTCGCCCTCGCCGCCGTGAGCGTCAAGGGCGCCGCCGTCGCCACCGAGTGCCTGGCACGCGGCACCAAGGCGGCGCTGCTCGGACAGAAGCCGCTGACCATGGGGCAGTCGCTCGCCGCCGGGTTGCGCAAGGGGCTCATGGACGCCGGGGTTCCGGTGTGGCTCGGCACCCCGCTGACCAGCCTGTACGTCGAGGGTGGTGCCGTCACCGGCGCGGTCGTGACGAAGAACGGCACCTCCGGGCTCGTACGCGCCCGCCGTGCCGTCGTCGTCGGCTCCGGCGGGTTCGAGCACAACGCCTCCATGCGCGCCCAGTACCAGCAGCAGCCCATCGGGACCGACTGGACGGTCGGCGCGAAGGAGAACACCGGGGACGGGATCCGGGCCGGGCAGCAGGTGGGCGGCGCGCTCGGGCTGATGGAGGACGCCTGGTGGGGACCGGCCATCCCGCTGCCCGACCAGCCGTACTTCTGCCTCGCCGAACGCACCCTCCCCGGCGGCCTGCTCATCAACGCGGCCGGCGCGCGCTTCGTCAACGAAGCCGCCCCCTACAGCGACGTCGTCCACACCATGTACCGGCGCAACCCCACCGACCCCGACATCCCTGCCTGGCTGATCGTCGACCAGAACTACCGCGACCGGTACCTGTTCAAGGACGTCCTGCCGACCTTCACCTTCCCCGACACCTGGTACAGCTCCGGCGCCGCCCACAAGGCATGGACCCTCGACGCCCTCGCCTCCTCCGTCGGCGTCCCGGCCGCCGCGCTGCGCGCCACCGTCGACCGCTTCAACTCCCTCGCACTGAGAGGGACCGACCCGGACTTCGGGCGCGGGGACAGCGCGTACGACCACTACTACACCGACCCCTCCGTCCTCCCGAACTCCTGCCTCGCCCCGCTCTGGCTGCCGCCGTACTACGCCTTCCGCATCGTCCCGGGCGACCTGGGCACCAAGGGCGGTCTGGTGACGGACGCGCGGGCGCGGGTCCTGCGGGCCGACGGGTCCGTCATCCGCGGTCTGTACGCCGCCGGGAACGCCAGCGCCGCCGTGATGGGGCACAGCTACGCGGGCGCCGGGTCGACCATCGGTCCCGCGATGACGTTCGGGTACATCGCGGCGCTGGACATCGCCGGGGTGCTCTAGGGGGTGGTGGCCGTGGCCGGTTTGCGGACTATGAGGAAGGCCTGCGGGGACGTCTCGCCGAGGCTCTCGTCGGCCTCGCGAACCGTCCGGGAATGAAGTGCGAAGCCGGCGTCCGTCAACAGCCCGGCCACGGCGTCCGGTTGGCGGCGCTGGAAGGTCAGCGACACGTCGTGGCCGAAGGGGCGGTCGTGGTGGCGGTGCTTGTCACCCGCCTGAAAGGCGACCAGCAGCGGTCCGCCGGGTGCCAGCACCCTGTGGAACTCGGCGAAGAGGGCGGGCAGCCGGTCCACAGGGGTGTGGATGGACGAGTACCAGGACAACGCGCCCGCCAGCGACCCGTCGGGAAGGTCCAGGTCCAGCATCGAGCCCTGCTCGAACCGCAGACCCGGATTCTCCCGGCGGGCGATCGCCAGCATCGACTCCGACAGATCGAGGCCGAAGACGTCCAGCCCCAGGGCGGCGAGACGCCCCGTCGTGCGGCCGGGACCGCACCCCAGGTCGGCCACCGGCCCCTCGCGATCCACCAGTGCGGCGAAGACGTCGAGTATCGCCCGCTCCACCGGCCGGCCCTTCAGCTCCTCCTGGAACAGGACGGCGTAGTCCTCGGCGATGGCGTCGTAGAACACCCGCGTCTCGGTCAGGAACCCGGTTTCGGTCTCGGAGTCGGTCATGGTCGAAACCGTAGCGACCGCCACTGACAATCGACCGCGCCGAGCATCGAGGGTGCCCTCACCAGCGCCGTCCGGGGCACGAGGTGAACAAAAGCGGTTTCAGGCCAAGTTCTCCTGCCGGGACCCTGACGTGCGCATGTTCGATTAAGGTGATCACGCCTCGATCAGTGGCTCAGACCAACCACTCGGTCGACGGGCACAACACGACCGGCTACGGGACGGCTCCCGTACGCCGAGCCGAACGGGGGGGCCTGTGCATTCGAAACGTGCCGTACCGAAGAGACGCATGCCGGCGGCGAGCCTGATGACGGCTGCGGCCGCGCTGGGAGTCATGTCCTCGGCCCACGCTGCGAGCGGAGCCCGCCATCTTCATCGGTGACGCGGCTTTCACCGTGGCCGGCACCTTCGACGGCGTCAAACGCCAGCCGAACCAGTATCTGGCCACCTGGGTCGCGACGTAGGCCGCCCTGGCACCGCGCCCCGGCCACCCCGAGCGTCTCGAGCTGTCCCACCGGTCATGGAACGGATCGTCGAGCCGGGGCTCCGACGCGCCCCGGAGCCCACGCCAGGCACATCACCCGGCAGGTCCTGACCGAAATCGGCCGCGCTCGGCCCGCGCGGAGGATGCGTCGGAACATCCATCGGCACCGCAGCCGCATCCGTAGGCACCGCAGCCGTCGTGGGCGTCTCGTTCCCCAACGAGCCGACCCTCTCGTCGGCCTGAACCCGTCCTGGCGCGCGTCGGCCGCATCCAGCCCGTGGAGCGCTGCGGCGCTGATGCACCACCACTCACCATCACCACCCAGCACCACCACGCTCATCGGCATATCGCATGAGAGGGACACAACGTGGCAGACGAGCAAGTCCTCAGAGCCCAGAAGTGGGTGAACTCCACCTACAAGGGCGTCACCGGTTACGTCGCCTGTCCGGAGGACGGCCACACCGGCTGGGGGACCATGTACTCCCTCATCATGGGCCTCCAGCACGAGCTGGGCGTCAGCCCGGTCGTCGCTTCGTTCGGCCCGGGCACCTACTCCAAGGTCGACGCCCTCGGCAACATCGGCTTCGGCTGGGACAAGAACCGCAACATCGTCGCCATCCTCCAATACGGGCTGTGGTGCAAGGGCTACTGGGCGGTCGAGCCGGGCAGCGAGGGCTGGTACACCGGAGTCACCCGTGACGCCGTGGCCAAGCTCCGCGGCGACATGGGCATCGGCGGAGAAGGCGTGATCAACGCCAAGATAGCCAAGGCCATCCTCAACATGGACGCCTACGTGGTCGTGGCCGGTGGCACCGACGGCATCCGCTCGATCCAGCAGTGGCTCAATGGCCGCTACTGGGACCGCAGCGCCTACTACATCGGGCCATGCGACGGCATCTACTCGCGTGACGTCCAGAAGTCGCTGGTGATCGCCCTCCAGTACGAGATGGGCATCGCCGCGCCGAACGGCAGCTTCGGCCCCGCGACCCAGTCGGGACTGCAGAGCCATACCCTCGCCCAAGGTGACTCCGGCGTTTTCGTCCAGCTCTTCTCCGCCGCGTGCCTGTTCAACTCGCCGACGTTCGACGGCAACGACAACCCGGTCACCACCACCTGGCGGTCCAATTTCGACTCGAGCCTCGTCGACTGGGTCACGGCGTTCCAGAAGTTCAACAAGCTGACGGCCAACGGCCGCGGCGACTACGAGACCTGGGCGCAGCTCCTCGTTTCGATGGGGGACGCCGATCGCCCGGCGACCGGTTCGGACACCCGGTTCGAGATCACCGCTTCGCGCGCCAAGTGGCTGTACAGCAACGGCTACCGCTATGTCGGCCGCTACATCTACGACCCCCCCAACTCCACGCTCGACAAGGAGATCAAGCCGGGCGAACTCGACACCATCTTCGCCGCCGGCCTGAAGGTGTTCCCGCTCTACCAGGACAACGCCCGACAGCTGTCCGACTTCACGTACACCAACGGCTACCAGCACGGCCTCAACGCCCACAAGCACGCCTCCGACTACGGCTTCGACCGGGGCACCACCATCTACTTCGCCGTGGACTACGACGCCACGGGTGAGGAGATCGAGAGCGCGGTCGTGCCGTACTTCCAGGGCGTGCAGGCGGCCCTGGCCAGTCAGGGCAAGAAGTACACGCACGGCGTCTACGGCTCACGCAACGTCTGCACGATCGTCAGCAACAAGACGTACGCGCGTTTCTCCTTCGTCTCCGGCATGTCCTGGGGCTTCTCCGGCAACCTCGGCTTCCCGATCCCCAGGAACTGGTCCTTCAACCAGATCAAGGAATTCAAGGTCACCAACGGCACCGACACCTTCGACCTGGACCGCGACGTCGTCTCCGGGCTCGACCGCGGAGTGTCGTCGGTCAACGACAAGGGTGGTCCGGCGGACGGCTTCATCACGTACATCCAGAAGCTGTACGACCTCTCCGGTGCGTACGGTGCCACCGGCCAGAAGCGCAGCCAGCTGGTCATGGAGTACATCCGGCACTACGCCTACGGCAACCGGGGTACGGCCAACAAGCTCGGCTGGTGGTACCTGATCGGGTCGTACGACTCCGGCTTCGTCGACTACTGCGACAACAACGGCATGAGCATCAAGGGATCGTTCACCGACCCGTTCACCGGCTACCAGCTCGGCTCCGAGCACATGATGGCCACGGCCAACGCCCACCTGCTGACGGCCCAGCCGGACAACAAGAAGTCCGCGAACGGCGGCGACGTCGGCGGCTGGGCCGGTGACCTGATGACCTTCTGGGCCGACTGGCGCAACTCCGAGCAGCAGTACGCGGACCCGCTGAAGTTCGCCCACGACAAGCTCGGCGTGCCCGGCGTCGCCTCGTCCTTCGGCTTCGACGACCTCATCGAGGACGCGGACGGCTATCTGCTCGCCAGGGCGGTGCGCGGCGGCAAGAACATCGTCGACGCCGTGAAGGACCACTACAACGGCAGTGGCGGCCTGAGCCGCTTCAACGACTACTTCACGGGCCGCTGGGGCAACGCCACCGACTGCAAGGACTCCGCCCACAACGCCCTCACCGCGCTCGACGGAACCCTCTCGGTCGCCCAGGCGTACCTCATCACCGGCGCAGGGGCGGTGCTCCCGTCCGATTACCAGAACCTGCCGGGCGGCTACGACAAGCTCAGAAACTTCGAGCAGGGCTTCGTCGACGCACTGCTCGCCCGTATGGGAACGGAGCAGCGGAAGCTGTCCGTGTACAAGGAGAACCACGCGCGCTACCTGAAAGCGGCGCGCGCCCGCTCAGGAAGCTGAACGCAGCAGAGAGCCAGGCAAAAGGCATGAAGGCACTAGGACTCCTCACGGTCATCGCCGTACTCGGCGCGTGGCTGGTGTGGAACGCGTGGAACGTGTTCCGCCTCGTCACCGACGTACGGGGCGGCTCGTGGCGGCGCCCCATGTGGTGGACGCGCCTGTGCTCCGTCGCGCTCTTCGCCGGTGTCGCCGCATGGATCCGAGGCCTGTTCGCCAGCGGGCTGGATGCCCGCAAGACCTGCCTCTACGTCCAGCACGAACGATACGACGAGGCGTACCGGCAGTCCCACGCCGCCGAGTTCAACAAGATCTTCCCGCTGCGCAACATGTGCAACGCGCACGCGGACCTGGTCCCCGCTTGGGTCAACCCGACGATCGCGGTCTGCGGAGTCGTCGCACTGGCCGCGACCGTGGCCTCGATCGTTCTGTGGTTCGGGACCGCGCGCGCCCTCAGACTTTCGCCACCTGCGAGAAAGGAGCACCAGTCATGATCCTGACTGGTCTGTCACGCCGCCGCTTCATCGGCGCCACGTCGTCGGCCGCCGCCGCTGCGATGCTCATCAACGTCGGTGATGCGGGTACGGCTGTGGCCGCCACGGGCCAGAGCCCCGAGCCCCACGCCTGGAAGGGAAGGAAGTCCCGCAACGGCTGGCCTGTCCTGGCGCAGGCCCCCAGCCACCGCATCGAGGGCAGCGGCCAGGAGGTGCGCCTCGCAGGGGGCGACGCATCGGTGATCCTCCTCCATGTCGCCCGCCGCTTCCACTACGAGATCGACTCCCTGCGAGCGGGGGACGTGCACGGTTGGACGGCCCACGCGGACGGGACGGAGCCCTACGAATCGAACTATGCGTCGGGCAGCGCCCTGGCAATCCGCCCGCTCTGCTACCCCAGCGGCTCGAAGGGCAACTTCTACCCGAACGAACTGGTGGTCGTCCGCGACATCCTCAGCGAGCTCGACGGCACAGTCGCCTGGGGCGGCGACTTCGAGGCAGCCAAGGAATCCCACTTCGAACTCACGCTCCGCCCCGGCCACCCTCGCCTCAAGGGGGTGGCCCGCAAGATCCAGGGCTGGCAGGCAGGCCCCGGCAACCACGGTGCGGGCGCGACCGACGCCTTCGACCCGCGCCGTCGCAAGGCAGCTCGCGCGTTCGAGCGGCGCACGGCGAGCTGAGCCGGTTTCGTGCCCGAAGGGGGCGGGGGCCGGCCGCCCCGCCCTTGGGTACGTGCACCCTGGCGGTGCCCGTGCGGCACGGTTGCCGTCCTCGCCGGCTGATGACGCTTCTTTCAGCCGTGTCGCCGGGGGCGTAGGCGAGCCGCGACGATCTTGTTCGTGACTCGATGGGCGTCGGCCGGACGGGTGATCCGTCGCGTTCGGGCGTGTCGGAGATCACAGGGCGGAGGCGGCCGTCCGGGTGAAGAGGGGCGGGTCGGTGGTCCCGCGGCTCGGGGTACCGCCCTCGGCGGGCAGGACGCAGGCGCCCCGGGGCAAAGGCAGGAGCCCCGCTGCCTTGCGGCGCGGGGCTCCTTGGGTACTGCTATCTGTTCCGGATCAAAGCACCAGGCTCCGAGACCGAATGATCAGACGGGGGTGACGTTCTCCGCCTGCGGGCCCTTCGGGCCCTGGGTCACGTCGAAGGAGACCTGCTGGTTCTCCTCCAGCGAACGGAAGCCGCTCGCGTTGATCGCGGAGTAGTGAACGAAGACGTCGGGGCCGCCGCCTTCCTGGGCGATGAAGCCAAAGCCCTTTTCGGCGTTGAACCACTTCACGGTTCCGGTAGCCATAAGCCCTCCTTGGGCCCAAAGGGTTGCCCTGCTCCAGAACCCTGCAAGTGTGAAAACAAGTGCCGCACAACTGCATACGTCTGAAAACGACGAGAGCCCGCGGTTACATGCTCCGCAGGCTCTGTACTGCAAGGAAACCAAACTGCAACTTGCGGCGAGCCTAGCACGCAGGCAGCCGAAAGCAATAGAGGGCAAGATCACGTCACCCGGATGTTTGAAAGATCCGCGAGTGGTTGACACCGGGGCCGAAGTCTGGAGCGTACCCCATAGGGTCTAGCCTCGCGATGTGGACAATTCTCGCACCCGGCCGCGCGTCGGCCACATCCAGTTCCTGAACTGCCTGCCCCTGTACTGGGGGCTCGCGAGAACGGGCACGCTCCTCGACTTCGAGCTCACCAAGGACACCCCGGAGAAGCTCAGCGAGCAGCTGGTGCAGGGAGACCTCGACATCGGGCCCATCACCCTCGTCGAGTTCCTCAAGAACGCGGACGACCTGGTCGCCTTCCCCGACATCGCCGTCGGCTGCGACGGCCCGGTCATGTCCTGCGTCATCGTCTCGCAGGTCCCGCTGGACCAGCTCGACGGCCGTCGGGTCGCCCTCGGGTCGACCTCGCGCACCTCGGTCCGCCTGGCCCAGCTCCTCCTCGCCGACCGCTACGGCGTCCGGCCCGACTACTACACCTGCCCGCCCGACCTGAGCCTGATGATGCAGGAGGCCGAGGCGGCCGTACTGATCGGGGACGCGGCGCTGCGCGCCAACCTCCTCGACGGCCCGAAGTACGGCCTGGCCGTGCACGACCTCGGGAGCCTGTGGAAGGAGTGGACCGGTCTGCCGTTCGTCTTCGCGGTGTGGGCGGCCCGCCGCGACTACCTGGAGCGCGAACCGGTCATCACCCGCCGCGTCCACGAGGCCTTCCTCGACTCCCGCAACCTCTCCCTGGAGGAGGTCGGCAAGGTCGCCGAACAGGCGGCCCGCTGGGAGGCCTACGACCAGAACGTCCTGGAGCGCTACTTCACCACCCTTGACTTCCGCTTCGGCGGCCCCCAGCTGGCGGCCGTCGCCGAGTTCGCCCGGCGCGTCGGGCCGACGACCGGGTTTCCGGCGGACGTGAAGGTGGAGCTGCTCCAGCCGTAATCACTACGCTGCTGAAGGTGGAGCTGCTCCAGCCGTAATCACTACGCTGCTGCACACCAGGCGTACCGGGGGAGCGTGACGCCGGCGTACAGGGGGAGAGTGACGCCATGCAGCCGCTCGGAGTCGACGAGCCGACCGTCGTCGGGCCCTACCGGCTGCTGGGCCGGCTCGGCTCCGGCGGCATGGGCCGGGTCTACCTGGGCCGCAGCGCCGGGGGCCGCACGGTCGCGGTCAAGATCGTGCACCCCCACTTCGCGCTCGACGAGGAGTTCCGCGCCCGCTTTCGCCGCGAGGTGGACGCGGCACGGCGGGTCGGCGGCGCGTGGACGGCACCCGTCCTCGACGCCGACCCCGAGGCGCCCGTCCCCTGGGTCGCCACTGGCTACGCGGCGGGCCCCTCACTCGCCACGGCGGTCGCGGACACCGGTCCGCTGCCCGCCCATTCGGTACGAGCGCTGGGCGCGGGGCTCGCGGAGGCGCTCGCGGCGGTGCACGAACTGGGCCTGGTGCACCGGGATGTGAAGCCGTCCAACGTCCTGCTGACCCTGGACGGGCCCCTGTTGATCGACTTCGGCATCGCCCGTGCCACGGACGGCACCGCGTCCCTCACCTCCACCGGCGTCTCGATCGGCTCGCCCGGCTACATGTCCCCGGAGCAGATCCTCGGCAAGGGTGCGACCGGCGCGGCCGACGTCTTCTCCCTCGGTGCGGTGCTGGCGTACGCGGCGACGGGTGAGCCGCCGTTCCCCGGCGACTCGTCGGCCGCGCTCCTCTACAAGGTCGTCCACGAGCAGCCCGAACTGGGCGCGATGAGCGGTGAGTTGCGGGAGGTCACGGAGGCGTGCCTGGCCAAGGACCCGGCCGCCCGTCCCACCCCCGCCGACCTCGCCCGGCGGCTGGCCCCCGAGGGGGCTGCGCGGCTGGTGGCGGGCGGGTGGCTGCCGGGGGCGTTGGTGGAGCAGGTGAGCCGGAGCGCCGTACGGCTGCTGAACCTCGAGGCGGTGGACACGGGCGAGGCTGTTTCGGGGCCGGTGGGGTTCAGCAGGCCTTCGGTGGGGGGTGGTGAGCTGGGGGCGATCGCGGGGGAGTTCGGGCCGGCGCCGGTGATGGCGGGGGAGGGGGAGGGGACGGCCGGTGCCATGGCCTCCGGCGCCTCGGCCTCCGACTCCTCGGCCTCCGGTGCCTTGGTCTCCGACGCCTTGGTCTCCGGCGCCTCGGCCGGCGGTGCCTCGGCCGGCGGTGCCTCGGCCTCCGGCCCTTTGGCCGCCGTACCCGAACCGCGGGACGCGCCTCCCGTCGAGCAACGGCCCGGGAAGGTCTCCGTGTCGGTGGCGGCGACGTCCGTGCCGGGGGAGGGCGGACGCGGGCGGAAGCTGAGCTGCACGGTGGCGCTCGCGGTGGCGGGGGCGCTGGCGGCGGTGACGGTGGGGTCGGTGGCCCTGCTCGACCAGTGGCGGAGCGGGGACGACCACGACTCCGGGGCCGGCGCGGGCAGCAGGCCCCCGGCGCACTCGGTCACGCCGAGCGCGGGAGCGAGTGCGACGCCGACTTCCACGACGAGCGAGGTGCCCAGCCCGAGTGCCGCCGCCGTTCCCGTCTCCTACCTCGGCAGCTGGGAGGGACAGGCCACCGCGCTGAACGGCACCCTTCCGGTCGGTACCTTCCGGCTCACGGTCCACCAGGCGTCCGTGGGACAGGAGTTGGGCCGACTCCGGCAGACCGACCAGCTCGGCGGCGTCTGCACCGACGTACTGTCCGTGAAGTCGGTGACGAAGAAGGAGCTCGTCGCCACGTCGGTGGGCGCCGCGTCCAACCACGAAGGCTGCAACCCGACCCCGCACACGGTGCGGTTGTCGCTCGTCGGCGACGACTTGAGGTACGTGTCGGACAGCGAGGCGGAAGGCCGGCCTACGGCTCGGATGTCGAAGGTGGGGTAGGGCGGTTCGCGCGCACGTACTTCACGAGCGCGGCGATGATCAGTGCGGTCGTCGCCAGGGTGGCGAGGAGGCCGACCGCCCAGAGGTACGGGTACTCGACGTGCACCCAGCAGGGGCCGCCGCGGCTGTAGCAGCCGTACTCCCAGTCCTTTTGGTGCTTGGGGCGCCACGTCGTGCTGATCACGCCCGCGATCAGATAACCGGCGCCGAGCCCGGGCAGCGACCCGATCGCCCAGCCCAGCGAACGGAGCCTGCCCGCCTTCCAGTCCATGCGGGTCAGCGGGGCGACGAACGCCGCGAACGCCAGCGGCACGCAGGCACCGACGGTGGCCGCGAGGGCGTAGGCGCCACCAGGCCACGACGAAGCGAAGTCGCCCCAGATGGCGTGACCCCACAATTCCTGGAGGAGGATCAACGGGGCGATGAGGAGCAGGAAGACGGGGATCACCAGGCAGGCGAAGAGACAGTTGCCGCGTTCTTCGCGCTGCTCCTGTCTCGGTCTGCCCGGCCGGTGCTCGTACCGCAGTGCCGCCCCGGCCGCCTTCCTGCGCCCCGGCTTTCTCGAACCCGTACCCACGATCCCTACAGCGGTGTCGTGACCGTGACGTGTTCGCCGGTGCCCAGGTGCAGCATGCCCTTGCCCGGGGTGATCGGGCCGCCGACCATGCTGCGGTTGGTGCGGATGCCGATGAGCTCGCCGGAGCCGGACTCCTGCGGGGAGAGCAGGATGCCGCGGCGGGCCTTCTTCGCGTCGACCTGCCAGCCGGAGAAGCCGTCGCAGATCTCGTCCTCGTCACCGGCGATGACGACGGCCAGCCCCTCCTCGGCGCCACGCTCCACGATCCGCTTGAAGACGTCCTCGGCGTCGCAGTCGTCCAGCACCTCGGCGTCGTCGACCAGGACGACGACCGGGTCCTCCGGCTTGGCCGTCTCGACGAGTTCCGTCAGCTCGTCCTCGTCGACGTCCCGGCCGGTGAAGACCTTCAACACACCTTCCAGACCGTCCAATTCGCGCAGGGGCGAGGGGCGCGGAGCCGCGACGACCAGGCGGACGCCCTTGCTCAGGTAGGACCGGGCGAAGCTCAACAGCATCGTGGACCGGCCGGACTTGGCAGGTCCGCCTATGACGAACGCCGGCACGCCCTGCGCCAGGTCAGGCCCGAACGCGGTGAGCTCGTCGCCGCCGATACCCGCGAGGGCCCACAGCTGTGCGGAGGCCGTCGCCGGGTCGCGCATGGCCCACGCGTCGTCGAAGGAGATACGGCTCGGCAGCACATCCACCCGGAACGGCCGCAGCGAGCGCGGTACTTGGGCGTCCCGGGCGGCCGCCGCCTCGCCGATGGCGGCCAGCGCGGCGTTCTGGCCCTGACCCGTGGTGTCCTCGGAGAGCAGCGCGAACTGCGTCTCGGCCGCCGTCTCGCTTCGGAAGGCGCGGCCCGGCGGGATTTCCTCGGGCACCTTGCGGGAGTTGATGTCCAGCATGGAGAAGTCGGCCCGGTCGGCGAGCCGCAGACCGTACTTGTCCTCGGTGAGGGAGGAGATACGGCCCGCCAGCAGCTGCCGGTCACCGGTGATCACGACATGCAGACCGACGCTCGCGCCCTCGCGCATCATCGCCATGATCTGGTCGGTCAGATCGCCGTGGTTGTGCTCGCCGAGCGTGGGCAGCCAGCCCTCCCAGCGGTCCAGCAGCACCACGATGTGCGGCAGCCGCTCCTCCGCCGAGACGGCCGCCCGCTGCTCGCCGATGTCCGCGAAACCCCGGTCGGCCAGCAGCTCCTGACGGCGGCTCAGCTCACCGGACAGCCGGCTGATCAGCCGCTCGACCCGCTCCAGCTGGTTGCGGCTGACGACCGCGCCGCAGTGCGGCAGGCGGGTGAGCGCGTTCAGGGCGCCGTTGCCGCAGTCGATCCCGTAAAGGTGCACGTCCGCACAGGAGTTGGTGCGCGCCAGCGAACCGGCGATGGTGCGCAGCACCTGCGAACGGCCGGTGCGCGGTGCGCCGGCGACGATGAGGTGCCCGAAGGTCGCGAAGTCGACGACGACCGGACGCCGTGCCTGGTCGGCGGGCAGATCTTCGATGCCGTACGGCGCGGCGGGCAGCGACCCCTGGCTCCGCGGGGCCGGCACGTCGTCCAGGAGCAGCGTCTCGTCCAGCGCCGGCAGCCACGGCGAGTGCTGCGCCGGGATGCCGAGCGCCTGGTTGGCCTCCCTTACCGCGTCCACCAGCACCTTCAGGTCGGTGATCTCGTCGTCCTCGCGGACCTCGGACTTGGGCTTGGCCAGTGCGGCCCGGCCCAGGTCCGGCCAGGTCAGCGAACCGGCCCAGGGCGCGAGCGTGGCGGGATCGGCGGCACCGGGGCGGCGGCCCCCGACGCGGCCCGACTGGAAGGGGATCAGCGAGGCGTGCCCGAGGCGGACGTACGCCCTACCCGGTGTGCTCTTCGCGATGTGCCCGGCGTCGGGCGCGTCGATGACGTCCGTGGACTCACCGGCGTCGGTCACGCGCAGGGCGATACGGAGGTTGGTGTTGGCGCGGATCTCGGGGGAGACGACACCGGAGGGCCGCTGGGTGGCGAGGAGCAGGTGGATGCCGAGGGACCGTCCACGCTGGGCGATGTTGACCAACCCCGTGACGAAGTCGGGCAGATCGCGCACCATCGAGGCGAACTCGTCGATGACGATGAGGAGTCGGGGCACGGGCGGGTGCGACGGATCCCGCCGCACCAGGTCCTGGTAGTCCTCGATGTCCTTGGCGTCGGCGGCGGCCAGGATGTGCTCGCGGCGCTTCAGCTCGGCGCCCAGCGACTCCAGGGCGCGCTCGACGAGATGGGCGTCGAGGTCGGTCACCATGCCGACGGTGTGCGGGAGTTTGACGCAGTCCTTGAACGCCGAGCCGCCCTTGTAGTCGACGAGGACGAAGGTCATGTTCTCCGGTGTGTTCGCCACCGCCAGCGCGGCGACGATGGTCTGCAGCAGCTCCGACTTACCCGAACCGGTCGTACCGGCGATCAGACCGTGCGGGCCGTCACGCCGCAGGTCGATGCCGAACGGGCCGTCGTAGGACTCACCGATGACCGCCATCGTCGACTGACCGCCCATCCGCCACCGCGCGGCGATCGCCTCCCGTGTGGGCGGCTCCAGCTGGAGCACGTCGAGCAGCCGGCTGGAGCCGGGCAGCGCGGAGTCCTCGGTCTCGCCGCTGATGTCGCGCAGCGGGGACAGGGAGCGGGCGAGCCGGGCGCACCAGGCGGCGGAGACGAAGTCGGGCCGTACGTTCTTCTTGCGCAGCGCGCCGGTCTGCTCGACGCGCAGCCGCAACTCGGGGGTCTGGATGGTCTGTTCATCAGCCTGTGCGGCGCTGGGATGCCAGGCCTGGAAGGAGGGAAAGCCACCGACGGCCTGCTGCGCCACGGGAGTCGGCTGCCCGTCGTTCCCGGTCTGCCGGGGCTCGGCGACCACGAAGGCCTGGCACTCACCGGGCAGGAAACGCTCCTCCTCGTCCAGGCAGATCGCGTAGATCGCGACGGACGGACCTTCCCGCAGCAGTCGTACGACACCGGGCATGGACCGCAGCCGCCGCGACCCGTCCCATACGACGACGATGTCCGGGTCGGAGAAGGCGGGCCCGTCCGTCTTGCCGCGCCCGCCCTGCTTCAGTGCCTTCTGCCGGGCGTCGAGCACCTGCGTGAGCTCGCCGACGCGCGCACCCACGGTCTCGGAGTCCGTCCCGATCAGGACGTTCACGTCCTGCCCGCTCGCCGGGCGGGAGTGCGGCAGCCAGCGCACCCAGTCCCAGCGTTCACGGGCGTTGTTGTCGGTCAGGACATAGAACTGCACGTCCATCGGGCTGTGCAGCACGGCGGTCTGGGCGACGGCCCAACGCCCCATCGCGGGCGCGGAGTCACCGGGACCGGCGACGCCGATCACGCCGAGTTCCCTCAGCGGGAGGGCGACCGGCGCGTCCTCGATGAACCAGCGGACCTTGCGCTTGTGCTCGTCCTGCTCGGGATCGTCGAGCTCGACCTCGGAGGGGACGCGTCCGGTGCCGAAGCGGATCAGGAGGTGATCGGCGTCGGTGCGGCGGCGCTCCCAGAGCCGGGTGCGCGGGCCGGTGCCGGTGACGAGGACGGCGGCGGGGTCGGGCACGGCCTGCCGCCGGTCCGTCCGCTCGGCGACCAGCGCCTCCTGGGCGTCCTTCTCGATCCGCGCCTTGTGTTCCTGGTACTCCTTGCGCTGCTTGGCGTGCGACTTCCGGCCGTGCTTCTTGTCCATGAAGTAGTTGCCGAACAGCATGACCGGGCTCATCACAGCCATGATCAGGTAGTACCAGCGCCCGAACATCATCACGGACACCACGGCACCGACCAGCGGCAGCAGCGCCATCAGCCAGGGCAGCGGCCGGGCCTCGTAGTCACCGGGCGGGTTCGGCAGCGAGAACGACGTCTGCCGCTCGGCGGGGCGCAGCCGCGGGGGCCGGTTGTAGTCGAGCCCGGCACCGTCGTCGGACCACTTGAGGGCGGCGTTGGGCGGCGAGTAAGAGACCAGCTCGAGAAGGGAGTTGCCAAGGGCGAGCTGAGATCCGAGAGGCCAGTCCCCACCGTCGAAGTCCTCACCGTCGAGACGACCGGAGCCGTCCTCGTCCTTCTTCTGCAGGGTGACCTGACAGGTGCCGTCGATGGCGATGGACAAGGTGGCGGCACGGGAGGGGAGTTCGGGGTCGTCGACACGGATGTGGTCGGCCGGCCCGCTGCCGATGTCGTACCGTCCGACACCGAGCCGATGCACGGCGCCGGCGGCGGGACCGCCGGCGACCCGGAACTCGACGACGCCGGTGGGCTCACCGAGGATGCACCCCGCGGGGTCGTGCAGGCTGACGACGACGCCGTCGCGGAGGGGGGAGTTGACGACGGTGGCACTCGGGTCGACGGCGTATCCGTCGACGTAGGCGAGGGGCGCGGAGCCGGTGCTCCCGCCACTGCTCCGGTGCGCCCCGATGGGGATGACCTGTGCGTCGTCGCCGCCCCATCCGACGTGCCTCGCCAACTCCTGCGCGATGGCGCCCACCGTGGACTCCGGATCGGCGTCGAGCACCACGTCGGCACTGGCACCGCCGAGCGGGTCGACGACGGTCAGACTCAGACGCACGCTTCGGTCCCCCAACACACCGGAACCACCGAGCGCGGTGGCTCCACTCAACACAGTGACAGTGACTGTGACCTTAACCGTCCCGCCTTTGCCCGGCGCAACGGATGTGCACCGGTTCACGATTCCCTTGCATGAGGCCCCTGCGGCCCCATGGGTCCCACCCGTAAGATCTTTGCTCGTGCGGACGGCCGGCCATCCACGGCAGGCCGCGTCTCCGCCAACAGAGCCACGGGGGAAGGCCCTGCGGCCACACCAACGGGAGGGAGCCGTCATGGCCGGCAAAGACACCGATCTCACATATGCGGAGATGGAGAAGGTCGCAGGCGACCTGATCAAGGACATGCACGAGCTGGAAGACCGGATCAAGAACATCGAGAAGCGCGTCTCCGCCCTCGTGGAGAACGGCTTCACGACCCAGAAGGCCTCGGGAGCGTACGACGACTCCATGAAGGACTTCACCAAGGGCGCGACGAAGACGATCCAGGGCCTGCACGGGCTGTCGGACTTCCTGAAGAAGGCCAAGGAAGCGTACGAACAGCTGGACGAGCAGCTGGCGAAGCAGGCCAAGGGTTAGTCCGCCGTATGCACACGGAGCGGCGTCGGTGCGGTGATCCCCTGCGGTCACGGCACCGACGCCGCTGTCTCTGAAAACTCCTGAGGCGACTTTCAACGGGGAATCATGTCGGACCAGACAGCGGACCTTGCTCGTATCAAAGAGAGTGCTCGATCAATCTCCAAGATCCACAAGGAGTTCACGCAGAGCGCGAATCCGGCGGACGGACTGGGCGTGTCTGTTCTGGGTGAGAAGGGCCTGGTCGACGTCTTCGACGACTTCGGTGACAACTGGCGGGTTCACCGCCAACGCCTGGCGGATGAGCTGGAGAAGCTCTCCAAGATTCTGACCACCGCATCGAAGGCGTACGAGGACATCGATCACCAACTCGCCGAAGCCCTGCGAGGTACGGATTCGAAGAAACCGGGAACCGGCGGGGGGCCCAAGTGACGCGTCCTCGAGCCGATGAGTGGGCGGTGATCGGTGAGTCGGCCGACCCGATCCCGGGTGATCCTGAGGAAGTAGCCAAGCTCGGAAGGGATCTCCGCAGGACTGCGGAATCCATCAAGAAGCAGGCGGACGAGATCAAAGCCCTCGCATCCGTCGAATCCTGGAAGAGCAAGGCGGCGACGGAGTTCCGAGAGCAGGCCGAAGGAGCCGAAGGGAAGCTGCGGAAGGCGTTCAGACGCTACGACACCGCAGCTGACGCCCTCGGGGGAAAGGTGGTCGACGGCGGGTCTTCCCGGGAGTACGCCTCGGAACTCCATCGTGCCCAGCAGATGGCTGACAAGGCGCTGCGGGACGCCCAGCACGCTCACGACGAGCAGCAGGCGAGCAGTGGTGCGATCGACAAACTGCCGAAAGACACCCCTGATGACGACCCCGGCCGAAAGAAGCTGCAGCATCGCCACGAAGCGGCGAGTGCGGCAATGGAACGGGCGAAGAAGGACCTCGAGGCGGCCAAGGAGGTCCGGGACGCGGCTGCCAAGAAGGCCAGAGACGCCATTCGGCACGCCATCGACCACGACGGCTTGAAGGACAGTGGCTGGGACAAGTTCAAGGGCTGGGTGCACGACCATGCCGCGCTCATCGAGAAGATCCTGGCGGTGTCCGGTTGGGTCGCGACTATTTGCGGGACCCTGTCTCTGATGGTGGGCTGGATTCCGGTCATCGGCCAGGCGCTTGCGGCTGTCCTTGGGAGCATCGCACTCTTTGCCACCGTGGTGTCCCTCGTGGGTCACACGCTCCTGGCCCTGGCAGGTGAGGGCAGTTGGTTCGACGTAGCCCTTGACGTGGTTGGACTGGTCACGCTGGGCATCGGCCGTGGGGCAATTGCCGGGGCCAAGGGCGCGTCGCTCGCCGCCAAGGTTTCCGCGCGGTCGGCGGCGGGCCGGGCGCTGAGAGCGGGCATTAGGTCGAAGCCTGGCACGGCCGCATACCAGCGGGCACTCAACCAGACTTGGAAGAAGGCCAACCAGCTCAGTGGTCAGTCCCTCCGTGGCAAAGCCGGAGCCAAAGCGCTCGCCGATGCGCCGAAGGGCTGGAACCCCGGTGCCGCTCGACTGAAGGAGGCTTTCAGCCCGAAATCGATCGGCAAGGAGTTCCTGGACGGCTTCAAAGGGGTCAAGGACTTGGGCCCGAGCAACCTTCGGCAATTGGGTCACAGCGACACTTGGGCGGGAGTGCGTCCGAGGATCGGTGACTCCGGGATCGCCGACCTCGAAAAGAACCTGGGGCGGATCTCGGATTCCGTGCGGGGTGATGGTGCGGTGAAGGCGGCCAGCGATGTGTTTAAGACCCAGACTAGAATCTGGGCGGGCTCGACAGGTTTTGCATCCGCTACCGACCTGCTCGACAAGGGTGAGATCACGGGATGGGTCGGCGACCATATCGGGGTAAAAGGGCTGGACGACGGCGTCTGGTCGGCTACCGGAGTCAAGGATGCCACGACGACAAGTAGCGGATGAGCAGGACTGATGATGGCCGAGAAGTCAGGACGCGGCGACGAATCGGGGAAACTGCCCGAGCCTGTGGTGCGCCCTCGGGGCATGAGGCCACACGGTGTTCAGGCCGTACGTCGGGCCCGGCTCTATTCCGACGGGGCGGCCCTCGTCCTACGTGACCGAGGCCTGAGTGAGCACCGGTACCCGGTCAGCTCCGGGGGAATCCGGCGCGCTGTCTTCTCCCCACCATCTGATGGTTTGTGGGTCGCCGGCTCGGGGCGGCCTGTCGACCGCTGGGGTGTGCTGGCATTCCAAGAGCAGGACGGACAGACCATCCTTGAGGTGCCACTGGCTGATTGGCTACCGGAGGCCAATGTCGTCGGGACTCTGGACCTAAGGCCGGAGAAGTGTCTGGACCGGACAGGGCTGAAGGAGCTGCTGACAGCTCTCGCAATTCCCTTGGAGGAGAACTCACAACCGCGCGTGGGTGATTCAGCGCGAACAGATGCGGGAAACAGGGCGCATCGGGCAGTGCACAAAGAACTGCCCCGTTGGTACCACTGGGTCAGAGGGTTTGGGATCTTCGGCTGGTTTGTCGCTCTCGTCGTGGCCTTCGCCGCTGATGTGGACTGGTTCCTGCCAGTCGCCGCGGGAGCCTTGTTCCTCGTGCCAGCAGCGGACACAGTGGTGCGTTTCGGCGTACGGCTGAGCAATTGGCGTTCTGACGGCGCGCAGTTCGCCGATGCCGTCGTGATCACGCCCGATCCGGCGGTCGAGGCCGAAGCGACTCGGAGATTCCTTCGCACCGCGTCCGTGCGCGTGCTGCCCGGCGACGTGGTGGTAACGGACACCATCGGTCAGGAGCGCTGGATCGCGCGGAGGGGCGCGCATGGCATCTCGCGACTGGTGCGACTGACCGCTCCGGGTACCCGGCAGCCCCTCGGCGTGGAGTTCCGGGACGGGAACGGCGAGGTACGAGCGCTGCTGCCGTGGAGTTACTGGTTTGCCGGTCCGCAAGGCCAGGATCGATGGACCGAGATGGTGGCCGCCCTCTCAGTCCCCGAGGCGGACGAGGAGCTACGGCGCGCTGGACCTCAACCATCGGCCACAGAACCCTGGTGGACGGGACACATCCTCGCTGCCGATGCCCGAATGATGTCACCGCTGCGCGCCAAAGAAGCCCGACAAGAGACCAGTTGGCACCGCTCGGTCGTCGGTGGCAATGAACTGTTGCTCGTCCCGCTCTTCAGCCTCGTCTTGCTGGCCGGAGTCTTTGGCGACGACGGGGCTGCGCGCCTGGCGGGTTTGCTTTCCGCCCTGACCATCGCAACCGAGCTGGCCCCGGTCGCGGTCGGCTCATTGATCAGCCGGGTCTACCGCGACAAGCCGGGCGGGCATGGCTGAAAGTGCTTATTTCAGATCCACGACGAAACTGACGACCCGGAGCTCTCATGACCTCGAATGGGACCGGCGCCAGCGGCGCTGCCCCTCCAGCCGACTATCGGTTGCTGTTGCCGGACGGTTGGTTCCGTGTACGGATCGACCCCGATGGGCGTGAGCAATCGGTCGATGCGCTGGTGGACCGCCAGTTCGAGGGAGTCGACAACGCCCCCCACATCAAGCGGCAACTGCGCGAGCGGCTTCTCGCACAGGCCGTCGCCGCATACCAGGACGGTGGGATCGAGCTGTACCTGAGCCTGCAGCAGGCGGGCCCGATGACGATTCCCGCTTCGCTTTTGATCACGCTGGTTACACCACCCCCTGGAGGATCCCTGCCGGCTACTGCCGATCTGGCAACGCGCCTCGCGGCCGATGGGGATGGGGACGTCTCGTTGGTGGAGTTGCCCGCAGCGACGGCGGTACGTGTGCGCCGAGAGACGGGACAGCCTGACCGTCCAGCTCCGGCCGGTGCACCGGGAGACCCGGACGAGGTCCTTCCGTCGATCACGTTGGACTACCAACTGCCAGTCCCCGCTACCGAGGCCTACCTGCTTCTGACCTTCTCCACCCCCCTCATCCAGATCGGTGACGCGATGGTTGAGCTCTTCGATGCAGTGGCCGGTTCCCTGACTTGGATGGACGGTGATGGTGCCCATGAGTGACATCCAGGCGTGCGGCATCGTCTGCCCGACGGATTGGGTGCCACTTCCCCTCGATCCCTCGGACGACGTCAAGCGATGGGCCAAGAGCACTGCTGCGGATCTGTGCGAGCGGAGCAGAACGGCAGGGTATGAGTTGGACAAGGGGGCACTGCGGAAGAACCTGCGCAATTGGGCGGACGACAGCCGCAGCCGGGATCCGCTCTATGCCTTCGCCTTCTACCCGGACGGCTTCGACACCGCGCTGGCACTGCTTGAAGTCGATGTCATCGTTCCTGACGACACGGTGCCGCAGATCTCCCTCGACTGGTTGGCGGACACGTTCAGCGCACATGATTTCGGTCCTCCGCAAAGCTCCCGAACAGACCTCCCGATCGGCCCCGCCGTACGCCTCCGCCAGAACTTTGCTGCCGAAGGCTCTCCACGCCGTGGACCTGGAGTGCTGCTGCAGAGCGTCACCTACGGGATTCTGCCGACCGGTGCCGAGAGTGCCGTCGTGCTCCTCTTGTCGTGGACGACACCGGGCATTGACGAGGAGATGGAGGAGGCGGCGGACAGCATTGTGCAGACACTGACGGTGGATTTCTGACGAAACAGACGGTCGGACTCTCAGGCAGGATCTCGACAGCGTCGATGTGGCTTCCGTGCTCACACGGCAGGAGCAGGAAGGCGCTCACTGGAGAGGGAGGATCATGTACGGTGGTTCGCTCTTCCCCGGACTGTCCCCGGTGCGGCGAGGAGCCCGCACCGGCGCTCCGCATTCCATCGGTACCCCTGTAGGACAAAGGGTATCGGTGGGGTTCCGGGTTTCGCCCACTGTGAACTTCTCAGTAAACGCGAGCAATTATGGGCCGATCGGGCGCTGAAGGATGCGACATGTGTCGCGATCTTGCCTAAACGGATGACCCAGCTCCCGGCCGGTTTACGCGACAGCGATCCGCGCCGACGGTTTGCGGAACGCTGCCGAGGCTTCCGCCTCCCGTGTGTGTACGTGCTGTTGCCGTCAGAGATCGCCCGGCTGCGGCTTGGCCGCTTCTCCGGACGGGCCCATCAGGATCGAGTGGGTCTCGTGGACGTCTTTTGCTGCCTTGGAGGGGACCCGGACCTCGACCATCACGATGCCGCTCGGGAGGCGGGTGAGGAGTGGAGGCTGGGCGCCCGTCGGGAGTTCGGTGAGGAAGCGGGTCAGGCGGTCGCGCTGGCCGGTGGACAGTTCGCTTTCGGACACCGCGCGGACCGTACCGGAGAGCAACTGGCACAGGCGCTCTGCGGTGTCAGGGTTGCCGGTGAACAGGCGGATCCAGGATCGGTCGGAGAAGGTCAGCCGTACATCCGCTTCTACTTCGCTGTACTTCATCTGCCGGGCCTCGGCGATGGCGTCACGAGGGAACTCGGCCAGTTCGTCGGCCTTGTCCAGGGTGCCGCTTCGGGTGCCGAGGAAGAGCAGGCGTCGGCTCGTCAGGACGAGGTCGGTGGTGTAGCCCTCGGGGCGGCGCGCGGGGTCGAGTTGCCAGGGGACCGTACGGGCCAGGGTGCCAGGCGCCGCCCACATGACCGGGAAGTCCTCGACCTCGTTCTCGGGCTCCTCCGGCTTGCCACGTACCTGCACGTCCCCGAAGGGCGAGCCGGCGGCTCCGCCGATGTTCGCGATGATGTTCGCGATCACCGGAATCCCGACCAGGAAGGCACGGCCCGTGCGGCGGGCGACGCGGTCCCCGGTCGTGTGCAGGGAGTAGGTTGGCCCCTCCGGCCAGTCGGCCAACGCGGCCTGGATGTCGTTGCGATCGGGATCGCGGAACCAGCGAGATCCCGCGACGGCGGGGGCGATGCCGGTGGCGAACTTGCCTGTGGTCCTGAGGAGCAGGTCCTCGTCGGCGCTGGGATACCAGTCCATCAGTACGTCACTTCTCCCCAGAAAAACGTGATTCGATCACTCGGGCCGAACATCGGTGCCGGTCGGTGACGGGAATTCCACCGAGCCGACGATTCCCGCGACCGCGTGCGAGAACTCGTCCCACTGTTCCACGGAAGCGGTGTCGAGGGTGAACACAGCGGTGTACGGGCCACTGGAGAATGGGACATGCACCTGGATCTGTCCCATGACGAGTTCCTCGTCCTGGCCTGATTTCGTGTATGCGCCGTCCAAGAGCAGCTTGCGGAACGTCACGCCGCAAACGGCTGGACCACACGGAAGATCCAGCCATGTCACCTCACGTAGTTCGTCGCGGAGCAACAGGGCCTGTATTCCTTGGGCGACGATCTCTTGGTTCGTTTCGCCCGACTCGAACACCGCGACGGTCAAGGAGCAGTGGGCCACTCCGCCGCCGTCCTCGATGTTGTACAGACCGATACCGAAGAATCCGACCCCGCTGGCGAGCATCTCGTCCGCCATGCCGCTGTACAGCGATCCCATGGCGTCCCACAACGGCTCCTCACCGTGCGGGTAGATTTCCCGGACGAGTTGGCGTGCGGCCTGTGCCCGTTCATCGGCGTCGAGTGAGACCTCGATGGCGTGCATCCCGGTCGGTAGCTGGAAGGCCATAGGGGGCAACGAAGCGCCGTCGATGATCAGGCTCTGAGAGGTCGCGGTGCTGTCCATCCGGTTTGCTCAACTCCCGAAGCCGAAGTCGTTCTTCGCTATGTTGTAGCCCTTGAACACATCGAGGCCGCCCTTGATCGTGGCATCGATGGTGCGGCCCGCCTTACCCATGGGGGCCACCAATTCGGCGCTCTTGACGAAGGGCAGCTTGGTCGCGAGGTTGATCCCCTGGGTGCCGAGCCACTGTCCCTTGCGGATGTTCTGCAAACCGCTCTCGACCGCGAGGGTCAACCGGCTGCCGCCTTCGCCGAGCTTCACCACAGGAGCCGCCTTCAAGGGCCCGAAGAGCAGGAATGTCTTGCCGACGCTGGTTACACCCCGGTACCCCTCGCCCAGTTCAGCGGCACGTGCCACTGCGCTGGCGCCCTTCACGAGTTCGGCGCTGCCGGTGAGACCCTTGACTCCCGGCAGGATGCCGAGTGCATCGAAACCGATATCGGTCCAACTGACGTCTGCACCGGCTGCCTTCGCGACGAGATGTGTCAGAAGCGCCGCCCCACTTGCGATCATCGCCGCCGCTGCGAAGATCGCACCTATCGGTTCGAACGGTGCGGTAATGATGGCCAAGAGGCCGAGGACACCGCTCGCCAGACTCAGTAGATCGCCGATCGCCTTGAACACGTCGGCGTGGTCCTTGATCCAGTCGCCGGTGGCGTCCCACGCATCCGCGATCCCGCTTCCCAGCTTGTCCCAGAACCCCGGTTCGTCGGGTGCGATGGCACCGGCCTTGTCGAGTTCCTTGCTTATCTGCCGGGCTGCCTGCCGGTACTCGTCCTCCAGTTCGTGGACCTTCTGGATGACGCCGTCCACGGCGCTGGAGGCTTTGGCCAGATCGTCGCTGCCCTTGCCGTCGGCTTTGGCCTCGGCTTTCGACTGTGCGTCGAGTTTCTCGCCTGCGGACTTCTCCAGTCTGTCCGCTCGGTCTTGGAAGTCCTGGAGTTCGTTGGCCCAGCGGTGCAGGGCGCGGGAGGCCTTGTCGAAGGATTCGTGGCTCTGGCGTATGAGAGGGGTGACGTCTTTGCCTATGTACTCGGTGAAGGCGATCGCCGTCTTGCCCTTCCAGGCGCCGCATTCGATGCGCTCCAGCTCACCCAGCGCCGTGCCGAGTTCACCCGCCAGCTTGCCCAACTGCTTGGCGAGATCCCGGGTGTCCTCCACGCTTCCTGGCGTGGGATCCCAGCCTATGTGAGGGAATGCAGGCCGCTGTCCTGCCACGTCACTTGTCCTTCTTCTGCGGGGCTTTCAGGGACTCGGCCAGGTCCAGGTCGAGCTTGCCAAAGCTCTCCCCGATCTTGTTGATCATTTTCACGGCGCCCTGGGTGTGTTTGCCGAGCTGCTTGATGCCGTAGGCCCAGTCGTCGGCGAAGTCGTGGACGTCGTCGACGAGTTTGCCCTCGCCGACCGCCGAGGCGTCGGTGTTCTTGAGGGTGCGGCGGGTGGTCTCCATGCGGTCGCTTATGGAGGAGAAGGTCTTCTTCAGGTCCTGGAAGACGGTGTCTTCGAGACGGAGGTCACTCATGGCGCACTCGGTTTCTCATGACGATGGACGGCCCGTGGCTGCGGGCCGTCCATGGGTTCGTCAGCGGTTGACGGCTTGGATCTCCTGGACGGTGACGTTCTGGGTGGCGCCGAAGGTGCCATCGGGCAGGTCGTCGCCGGTGCCGTCTGAGCCGGTCCAGTGGATCTTCCAGGTGATGGTGGCCTTGAGTGGGTAGGTGCCGTTCCCCGAGGAACGCAGGTACTTCACGCCGCAGGGCGGGGTCTGGTTTGCCTTGCCCTTGGCGTAGGGCTCACCGATGCGGCCACCGTTGATCTGGCAGATGCCGGATGCCGGGTAGGTCTCCGCGTCTGTCGTGCCCGGGTCGATCTTCAGGGAGACCGGTTCAGCGGTGGTCGTTGCGGAGATGCCGAGTACGGGGATCGAGGCGGTGACGGAGACCGGCTTGAACTGAGCCCCGTCGAGCCAGGCCCAGGTCGGCAGGTTGACCTTGGTGGCGTTGGCCGGGGCGAGGGTCACCTTGGTGCTGGGGACGCGGATCTCGTTGTAGGCGAGTTCGGCCAGGATCTTCGGCGTTACGGCGTTCTCGATGTTGGCCGGGGGAGGATCGCCCTTGTCCACCCAGAAGATGGGCTCGGTGCACTTGTCCCAACCGGGCGGGAAGCTCTCGTTGACGTACGAGTCCCACCAGTAGCCCTTGCCGTCCTTGTCCTGGTTGAAGTCCTTGTACGGGTGGCCGTTGACGTACCTGTCGCGTTGTTGGGAGTCCCATTGGTCGCCCGTCGAACCGGCCTCCCAGATCGGCTCCAGATAGGCCTTGAGTGCCGCGGGCGTGTACTTCGGGGCGTACCAGCAGGCCGGCGGGGTCCAGGGGGTGGTGGCGGTTACGGGGCCTACGGAGCTGCCGGTGCCGTTCTTGGAACGGTCAAAGACGATGACGCCGACTTTGGATGAGAGAGTTCCGTTGTCGGACGCGTCTCCCGAAGTGCTGGTGTCCGAGCCGCCCCCGATCGAGCCACCGCCCCCTGGGCGGTCCGCCATGGCTGCAGGCGCCAACAGCAGGCACACCGATGAGGCGAGAGCTACCGCAGTTATTACGCGTCGGACGCGGGTCACGGCTGGCACCTGTCGGCTCCCCGGGCAGAAACGATCTTCATCAGCTCCCAGACCCCCTTGGCGTTCTTCTCAACCTGCACGCCATAGGAAACGTAGCTGTTCTTGGTCACCTTGGTCTTTTTGACCTCGCCGGTCTTGATGACCTTGTTGTAGCCCTTACTCTCATCTCCGCAGTACGTGAGCGATGCCTTGTTCTTGGATTCGACGGAGACCTGCCGATCGAAGTAGCGGACGGTTCCGGTGACCGTCAGCCCACCGTCCACAAATGACTTGACCCACTGCTGAGCCGCCGCAGCGCCTTCGCCCTCCGTGTAGTACTCGAGAGCGGGGAGCCTGGGATTCTGGGCTCCGATGGCTGCGTCCAGCGCGCGGACGAAGTCTGCATTGTCTTTGAGGATCGCGTCTTTGACCGGATCGCCGACCTCCTCAGGAGCGAACATGAGCGTGTCGCCAGCTGGCATTTCGATCGTCGGACGATCGGCGGAGGCCGTCGTCGTAGCGCTCGGCGATGCCGACGCGGAACTGCCTGTGTCGGCGCCCGCGATTTTGTCGTTCTTGCTGGCCTTGTCGCCCCCGCCCCCGCCCCCGCAAGCCGTCAGCAGCAAGGCTGCGGCTGCGGTGAGCGCGGCGGCAGCGGGCAAAGTGCGGCGCTTCATCTGGTGGGCTCCCCGTGAGACTGAAGTTCGTCAAGGGCACAAACGCTATCGGTGGGGTTCCTGGTTTCGCCAGAGCGAACTTCCCTGCGGACTTGGACAAGTGTGGACGTACTGGGGGTGTTGGGTGCGGAGGTTGTGTCCCGGCCGCGTCCCCATGGGCACCTGCGTCACAGGGCGTTCGTGTCGAACACTCGCCACTGCTGCAGGGTTTCCGCTTGCTATCACGTTGTCCCCGCGTCTCGGGCGCCAGGACGGTGGGTACGCCGGCTCACGAGTCACTGGCCCTACGAGCTACACATAAGCCTCGAACGTCCCGTCCCCCGGTCGGGTACGACGATGTCCGAGTCGATGTCGCCGGTGAGGAGGCCCAGGAGGACCGCTGTGGCGGGGGCGTCGTAGTGTTCCCAGGCCTCGGCGATGTCCCGGGAGACAAGGAGGGTGCGCCAGGAAGCCGGCTTCTGGTCGGGGTGGGCCAGCCAGTTGAGGGTGTCGCCGTCGATGGTCTTCGCCCAGGCGATCAGTTCGTAGCCGAGATCGTCGCTGAATTCCTCCGGCTGCTCGTCCTCCTCCTCCCAGATCTCCGCCGCGAAGTCGCTGCGGCCGTCGTTGTACGCGACGATGTCGTAGGCCTTCCGCACGTCGGCGGGGACCAGGAGTTCGATGTAGCCGCAGAAGGCCCCGGAACCATAGGCGTCGACAAGGGCCCTGTAGTCGGCCGGGAGTTCGCGGTGCAGGGTGGTCTCGACCGATGCCCAGTCACCGGCGGGCGGCTGAGCCGGCGGTGAAATTGAACCCCTGCTCACTCGTCGCCTCGATGGCGATGCTGTGGGGCCCACGCTCTCCAGCGTCCGGCGGGGGCCTAGCCTGATCGTCCTCCAACTGGCCGCGAGCCCGGACGCGTTCGAGTCTCGCGTCCGAGCTCGGTTGATGCCGGGGGATTTCGGTTCGCTATCGCGGCTTCCTGCATCTCGGGCACGCACACGGAGGATACGCCGACGTACGCGGCAGCGGCTCCGTGCGACCGCCGGCCACGATCTCCAGCTTGCCGCTGTCAGCCGTGACGGTGCCGCCCGCGTCGACCGTGTAGATGCGGAGCGTCAGGCGAGAGCGGCGGTGGGTGGAGTCCAAGAGGTCCAGGACGTCCTGCCGGGGTGGGTAGTGGGTGGCGCAGTCCTGGCAGGCGTAGACGTTGAAGCCGGGGCCGGTTGGGGCGTGGACCTCGTGGACCAGGACCGGTTCGTCCGTGGTGCGTTCGCAACGGGCGCACATGCGCATGGCGGGGCGGGTCATCGGGTGGCTCCCACCGGCACGCGTACGCCGTGGATGTGCTTCGGGCCTACGTCGATGCCGAGCGTGGCCAGACGTGCGGCTCGGCGGCGGTCGCGTTGGCGGCGGTGTTCGACGGGGTCGAGGACGTACGGGCGTACGAGGCGGGAGGCCGTTCCGTCGAGGAGTTCGGTGAAGGGGGGAGGGGGTGGAGTGGCGGCGATGCGGAGGGGAGGACGGGCGCCGAGGCGGTGGCGGCCTCGGGGGTTCGGGGTGCACAGGGTCAGCACCCAGGTGAGGGCGCGGGCGATAAGGTCCAGCATGTCGACGCTCCATATCGGCGTTGGCCATGCCCCGGGACGGCTTCCCTCCGTCGCCGGGGTCCTTTGAAGCACGGTACAGGGTGGTACTGGGTGACGTATAGCGGTTAGGTGTGCTCCATCGAACTATGCAGATCAGTGGTGTCGTACGTTGTTCGATATGGCAGAGCAGGCGAGCGGGTCACCCATCGATCCGAACCAGATCGCTTACGTGTATATGCAGGTCGCCGATCACATCGCGGCGCGTATCAGGTCGGGCGAGCTACGGCCGGGAGCGCGTCTGCCCGGGGAGCGGGACCTGGCTGCGGAGTACGGTGTTGCGCATTTGACGGCGCGGCGGGCCACACGGGAACTGCGTGAGCGTGGACTTGTCGTCACGCTTCCGTCGAAAGGCACCTTCGTCGCATACCCGCCCGATGGCGATGCTCCCGCGGATGACGATCAGGAGTAACCCGGCGAAGTCCTTACGGTGGCCCTGGCCTCAAGGCAACGCAAGCACGCAGAACTCGTGCCCCTCCGGGTCCGTCAGGCAACTCCAAGGGACGTCACCCTGGCCCAGGTCGAGGTCGGTCGCGCCGAGAGCCCGTAGTCGGCTCACCTCCGCCGTCTTGTCGTCACCGGGATACGGCAGCAGGTCGAGGTGGACGCGGTCCGGCACGGTCTTCGCGTCGGGGGTGCGGAGGAATTCCGCATACGGACCGACACCTTTCGCAGAGCGCAACACTGCATGGTCGTCCGTCACTTCGTGCAGGGTCCAGGTCGTCGCCTCGTCCCAGAACCGGGCCATCGCCCGCGGATTCGCGCAGTCGACCACCACCGCGGCGATCGGCCCGGTGTCCCGGTAGACCTCCCGCGGCTCCAGGACGCAGAACTCGTTGCCCTCGGGATCGGCGAGGACCGTCCACGGCACCTTGCCCTGCCCCACGTCGACCGGCGTCGCACCGAGCGCCTTCACACGCCTGACCAACTCCGCCTGATGGGCATCGGAAGTGGTGGCGAGATCGAGGTGCATGCGGTTCTTCGTCGGTGTCTTCGCTTCCGGGACGGGAACGACGTCGATGCCGAGAACTACCGGGTCCGGCCAGACGAGACCGCCGGAGGGTCCGACGTACGTCGTCGCGCCGGAGCTGTACGCGCTCCAGCCGAGCGCATCCGCCCAGAACCGGCCGACCGTCGAGTGATCAAGGGCCTTGATGTTGACCATCACGGGGCGCAGTGCCATGCCGACGATCCTATGAGGTCCTATGAGGTCAGGTGACTGCGCAGCCCGCGGAGGGTCCGGTCCGGGCAACCCGTTCCGGACGCTCCCTTTGCAGTCCTTTGGTTGCTGACCGAAAAGACGTCGAAGGACAGTAACCCTGGCCGCCCATGCCTGAGGGGCGGATGTGACGTATGCGTACGGGGGTCGTAGTGGCGGATCACGTCAAGGTGTCCACATCGGAGCTGAAGGAGATCAGCAGGTCGGTGGCTCGGCTCAAGGCCAACTTCGAGCAGGCCAGGGACCTTGTCGACAGTTACGGCGCCGAGATCGGGTCGGGAGACGTTGCCTCCGCGCTGGACGACTTCGCCGACGACTGGAAGAAGAAGCGCAAGGAGCTCTGTGACGGGCTGGAGTTCCTCGGCAAGACGGCGGGCGCGGCGGCGAAGGCGTACGACGGTGTCGATCAGCATCTGGCGGACGCGCTGCTCAAAGCCCAGCCGGGGGACGGTGGCAAGGGCAAGTGAGCTACGACTTCTCCGGTGTCGACTGGCAGACGGCGCGGTATGACGAAAAGGAGTTCACGCCCGGCGACCCGTACGAGGTCGCCCGGCTCGGCAAGCGCATCGCCGACACCGCCAAGCTCATCGAGGAGCAGGCCGGAAAGCTGAACAACCTTGTGGATGGCAACGGTTGGGACTCCGACGCCGGGCGGGCGTTCCAGGACAAGACCCGTGACACCGTCGGGCTGCTCACCAAGACGCATCAGCGGTATGCCGCCGCCGCTTCCGCCCTCGGGTCGACCGTGCCGTACGAGCCGATTGCCGACACCGTCCGCGAGAACTGGGCCACCGCCCTCAACCACGCGCAGAACCTGGTGCGTACGGCCCTGAAGAAGGCGCAGGCCGCCGACGCGGACGGCAGCCGGTACCAGAAGCAGATCGACCAGCATCCCGGGCCGGACGAGCACCCCGACAAACAGAAGCTGAAGCGGCAGAAGGACGCCGCGGACGGGGAGTTGGAGGCCGCGAAGAGGGATCTGCGACGCGCGCTCGAATACCGGGACACCCAGGCCGGGTACGCGGCGAAGGCCATCCGGGACGCCCTCGACCACGACGGACTGAAGGATCCCGCGCATCACTGGTGGGACAACTGGAAGGACTGGGTCGCGGAGGTCGGGCACTGGGCGGGGGTGGCCGCCGCCGCGCTCGGGGTGCTGGCCCTCGTCCTCAGTTGGGTACCGATTCTCGGCGAGGTGCTCGGCGCGCTGGCGCTCATCGCATCGGTCGTCGCCCTGGTCTGCGACACCGTCTCGGCGCTGGACGGCAAGGGCACCTGGCTGGACGTCGCCATCGACGCGGTCGGTGTGCTGTCCTTCGGCGCCGGGCGGATCCTGGGGACGACGGCCAAGGAGGCGGCCGTCGCCGCGAGGGGGACGTCCGCGCTGCAGAAACTCCTGGATCTGCGCGAGATCGGAGTCGGCAGGGAAATGGCCGCCGAGGTGGCCGAGGAGGTGTCAGGACTGAGGGCGGGAAAGATCAGCGAAGCCCTCGCGAAGGGGCCGAACAGCGTTCTGCCAAGGATGCGGTCCGTGGTCAAGGAGTCCTTCAACTTCAAGGCGTACGCCAACGACATCCGCGAGGCGGGGAAGCCGACCGACCTGGACAAGATGCTCGCCGACGGCGCCCCGAGGCTGGCGGACATCGCGGACTCCTCGTTCAAGAGCATGGCGAGGCAGGCCAAGATCCTCTACTACGGCAGTCAGGGAGCGCCGCTCCTTGCAGGCTGGGGCAACCTGGCGCACACGCACTCCGGCGAGCCATGGGTCACAGGGCCGAATTTCCTGAAGGGAGCGAAAGAGCTTCCGGTGATCGGCGCCGGCGGGACACCGTTCTACAACTGGCATTGGAATACCGATGGATGACGTCGGTCGGTTGCTCCGTAACCCGACATCGAGAAAACAGGGATCACGTGACCAGCGAGGATGACCGGTCCGTCGAGGAGTTGTTCGCGGAACTTCCGGAGAAGCGTCAGCAGGCGATGGCCGAGGTCGGCTTGGGGCTGCCCGAACTGCTCCGGATGGCCGCTGCTCCGGGCGGCCTGCGTAAGGTGCGTCGGATTCTCGCCGACGTCTCCACCAGCCCTCGGCCGTCAGGGCCAGGAGAGGGCAAGAGGCCGGCGATATGGCCCTGGGGACGTCTGGTGCTGGCGACCTTCGCCTCGGCTCTCGTCAGCCTGCTCCTCAGTCTGTTCATCGGTACGTCGTCGGCCTTCGTGGGCATCGGGCTCGGGCTGCTGGTGATCTGGCTGGCCTTCAAGACCCCCGACTCCCGTGGGGCTCCTGCCGCACGGTTTCTCACGGCGGCCACCTATTTCGTCCTGATCTTCGCCGGTTCGCATTCGGCAAACGCCTGGTATCTCCAGTTGCATGGCGAGGAACAGACGGTCACCCTCGCCTCACCCACCCACCAGTGGACGCATGGCACCCGCGAGACATACTGCAGAGTGCGGCTGCAGGACGGTTCGGTCCACGAGGTGATCGACAACAAGGCCGGATGCGCCGACCGAGTGGGGCAGAGGACCACGGCCGTCGTCGACCCGTCGGGCCACTACGACCCCTCTCTCGGCACGAGGTCGGACCTCGGCGGCATCGTCGAGGGGTACATCTGCCTGGGTGCCGCCGTACTTCTGGTCCTGACCCCGTTGATCGCTGTCACCGCAGGACGACGCGACGGCAACCGCGCGCGGAGGGCGGTGGCGTGAGCGAGTTCGGAGACAGATCGGCTCTCCGCTTCGGCTTCTGGGACTACCTCTGTCTGGGCGCCGCGGCGGTGCTGGTCCTGGTCCCGGTGACCGCGGCGATCCTGAGCGGCGTCAACGAGGCGCGGGGCGCCAGACGCGGCCGAGTGATCGGTACGGCGGCATGACCGAGGAGCCGAACAACCCGAACAGCCCGCACGAGCCGAGGGAAACGAGTCCGTCCATGTCCACGGCGACCACCGCCACCGACCCCGCCCCCGTCCCCCCACCCCCCTCCGACTATCGCCTCGCCGTCCCCGAAGGCTGGGAGCGTGTCGTCCTCGACCCCGACCGCTGGCCCCACCGCATCGACAAGCTCGTCAACCGGAGCCTGCGCCGCACGAAGGCGACGCCGCAGCTGAAGGCGGCGCTCGCGGAGCGGATGCGGGCTCAGGCGGGGGCGGCGCACGCCAACGGCGGGCTGGAGATGTACGTCGTCAACCAACTCCTCGGCCAGGTACCGGTGTCCGCCGGACTCGTCGTCACGCAGCTGAAACCCCCGCCCGGTACGGCCGCCGGCGAGCTGTCCGACATCGCGCTCTCCCTCGGCGCCCGGGGTGAGGACGTCACCATGACCGACCTCCCCGCCGGTCCCGCCGTACGACACCTGTACCGCCGCCGCCCCGCCTCCGACGACGCGGACGGCAACAAGCTCACCGTCACGCACCTGGACGTCTACCTCGCCGTCCCGCACGCCGATCAGCGGCTGCTGCTGTCCTTCTCCACCCCCATGGAGCCGCTCGCCGACGCGCTGGTCGGCCTCTTCGACTCCATCGCCCGCACCCTGCAATGGATGGCCTGATGCCCGCCTTCTCCTCGTCGACCGTGCGTCTGAAGGCACCGGACGACGCGGTCCGCCTGCCGGTGCGGGAACCGGTCGACCTCGCCGCATGGGCGGTGGAGGCGGCCCGGGAGCGGACGGACGACGAGCGGCTGGTGCCGGCCCTGGCCGAGGAACTCCACGAGGCCGCCGCCGACGCCCGCACCCGGGGTCCCGTCGCCGCGCTGTCGTACGTCCCGGAGCCCCACCGGGGCGAGTTGGCCCGCATCGAGCTCTCGGCGCTGCTCGCCGACGACACGTACCCGACGATGACCGTCGACCTCCTGGCCCGCTACCTCACCACCATCACGGCGATCTCCTTCCGCCCACCCGAGGCGGAGTACCACGACCTCCCGGCCGGCCCGTCCGTCCGCGTGCGGCACGCGTACGTCCAGGACGCCGACCGGGACGGCACGGGGACCATCCTGGAGACCTGCGCGTACGGGATCGTGCCGGACGAGGGCTGGGGGCTGGTGCTGCTGACGTCGTGGCGGGCGATGGCCCGGACCGACGAACTGTGCGCGCTGACCGACGACTTGGCCAGGACCGTCACGATCGGGTGAACCCGACCGGGCAAAGATCACGACACGGTGGCTCAAAGGCTTCGTGAGCGAATCGTGCAGGCCTCATGGGTGGAGCGTGATGAACGTCCCGGTACGGGTGGGATGTCGGGGCGATGCCGGATTCACTGACGCACAGGTGGCGGAGGGTTCCGAGGCCGCGCACAACTGGGAAGTACGCACTCCGAGTTGCGGGTGGATAACGGTGTGGGAGGTGCGGTCCAGGAGTCAGGACGCGCCTTGAGGGGCTTATGTGCGGCTGATACGGTGCCATGGCTTGACACTCACTTCTGTGCTGGACAGCCCGCCGGTCGCAACCCGGGGTCAGTGGTCGGGAAGTGTGAAGTGTCCATATTGGTAGGCAATTTCTTGGGTGTACGGGGAGCTGTTGCGTGAAGATCCAAGAGCGTACGGGGGCGGGCGCGGGACGTTCCGCGGTTCCGGCTCAACCGTCGGTCGGCGACCGGCTTCCCACTCCTCCTCGCGAGCGCAAACCCGCGCTGGCCGCGCTGGCGGTGCTGTTGATCCTGCTGGGTGCGCTCGGTGCCACGACGCTGGTGCTGCAGGCCGGGGACCGGATCGAGGTCATCGAGCTGACCGGCGACCTCCAGGCAGGCGACTCCATCACCGACGCCAAGATCACCTCTGTGATGGTGAACAAGGACTCGGGCGCCGAGTTCGTGCCGTGGTCGCAGCGTGAGCTCCTCAAGAAGCTCCAGGCCAAGTCCACCCTCTACAAGGGCACGGTTCTCGTCGGCCCGATGTTCGCGACGAAGAACTCCCTGCCGCAGGGCAAGGCGACCGTCGGCGTCTCCCTCAAGGAGGGCCAGTACCCGACCGGCCTGAAGGCCGGGGACAACGTCGCCGTGTACCGCGTGGGAAGCAACTCCTCCTCCAGCGGCAACTCCTCCAGCTCCTCCTCGTCGAACAGCTCGTCCGGCGGCGGCAACTCCTTGCTGGTCGAGCGGGCCGTCGTGGCCGACGTCAAGGACAACGGCAGCGGCGACGTCATCAGCAGCACCAGCCTGCCCGTCACCCTGACCGTCGACGCCTCCGACGCCGCCGCCCTCACGCAGGCCGCGTCCGACGGGTCGGTCGCCGTCGTTCTCATTCCCGGCAACTAAGAGGCGGCACCCAACCCATGGCCCTCATCGCCCTCGCCGCCGACAAGGGTTCCCCCGGCGTCACCACCGCGGCCGTCGCGCTCGCCGCGGTCTGGCCGCGTCGCGTGCTGCTCGCCGAGACCGATCCGGCGGGCGGTGACCTGGTGTACCGCAGTGCCGCCGCGCACGGCGGGCCGCTCAACCCCAACACCGGCATGCTGTCGATAGCCGCGACGGCCCGGAGAGGTCTCGTACCCGACCAACTCTGGGACCACGTGCAGCCGTTGAGCGGTGGACTCGAAGTGCTCGTCGGGCTCGGGATCGCCGAGCAGGCCGCCGGTCTCACCGGTCTGTGGCCCACCCTCGGGCACGCCTTCGCGAGCCTCGCCGACTCCCCGAACGCGCCCGCCGACGTCATCGCCGACTGCGGCCGCATCAGCGGCGACACCCCCGCCGTCGACCTGTTCCCGCACGCCGCCCTGGTCCTGCTGATCAGCCGGACCGAGCCGGAGGCGATCGCCCGCGTCCGCGACCGCGCCCTCGCGCTCGCCAACAAGCTGCACGGCGGCCCCCGTGGCGCCGCGAGCCTCGCCACCCCGCTGATCGGCGTGATCCTGATCGCCGACACCAACAGCGCCGGCAAGATCGCGGGCCAGGTCAACGACATGCTGGTGCACGCGCAGACCGGCGCCCGCGTGGTCGGCACCATCGCCGACGACCCCGCTGGAGCCGACCAGTTGGCCGGCCGCAAGCGCGGCCGGCTGGAGAAGTCCCTGCTCATCCGCTCGGCCCGCAAGGTCACCGCGGACCTCTACCAGCAGTACGGCGCCGCCTGGTCCGTACCGACCCATGGCCAGGTCAGCGGCCATGCGGGGGCCGGGGCATGACCGCTGTCGACCACCAGTTGGTCAAGCGGTTCCGGCAGGACGCCGGTGACCGGATCGCCGAGCAGCGCCGGCTCGACCAGGCGAACAACGTCACTCCGATGTCCACCGAGGACGAGCGGCAGTACGCGCGCGCGGTCATAGCCCAGATCCTGGAGGAGTACGCCCGCACCGAGATCAACGCCGGGCGCACCCCCCTCGACGCCGAGACCGAGGAGCAGTACGCCGCCGCCGTGCACGCGGCGCTGTTCGGCGTCGGCCGGCTGCAGCCGCTGCTGGACAACCCCGAGGTCGAGAACATCGACATCAACGGGTGCGACCAGGTCTTCGTCGGTTTCGCGGACGGGCGGGAGGTGAAGGGGGAGCCCGTCGCCGAGACGGACGAGGAGCTCATCGAGCTGATCCAGGTGCTCGGCGCCTACTCGGGCCTGTCGTCCCGGCCCTTCGACTCCGCCAACCCCCAGCTCGACCTGCGCCTTCCGGACGGTTCGCGTCTGTCGGCCGTGATGGACGTGGCCCGGCGGCCGGCGCTGTCCATCCGTCGCGCCCGTATGGGCAAGGTCTTCATCTCCGACCTGGTCGGCAACGGCACGCTGGCGCCCGAGGTCGCGCACTTCCTCGCCTGCGCCGTCCGGGCCCGCAAGAACATCATGATCGCGGGTGCGACGAACGCCGGTAAGACGACTCTGCTGCGGGCCCTGGCCAACGAGATCCCGCCGCACGAGCGTCTGATCACCGTCGAGCGTGCTCTGGAACTCGGGCTCGACACCTTCCCCGAACTCCACCCGAACGTCGTGGCGTTCGAGGAGCGGCTGCCCAACTCCGAGGGACAGGGCGCCATCAGCATGGCGGAGCTGGTGCGCCGGTCGCTGCGTATGAACCCCTCCCGCGTCATCGTCGGTGAGGTCCTCGGCGACGAGATCGTGACCATGCTGAACGCGATGTCGCAGGGCAACGACGGCTCGCTGTCCACGATCCACGCCAACAGCTCCAGCGAGGTCTTCAACCGTATCTCCACCTACGCGCTCCAGGCGTCCGAGCGACTGCCCATCGAGGCCAGCCAGATGCTGATCGCGGGCGCGGTGAACTTCGTCGTGTTCATCCAGCGGCGCAACAACTACCAGACGGGCGGCCGCCTCCAGCGCATGGTCACCTCCGTTCGCGAGGTCAACGGCGTGGACGGCCGGGTGCTGTCCAGCGAGGTGTTCGCCGAGGCGCCGGACGGCCGGATCGTGCCGCACGCGCCGATCTCGTGCCTGGAGGACCTGATGCAGCACGGCTACCGGCCCACCGGAACGTGGGGGTGAACACGATGACTTCAGTGGCACTCGGGTCGCTCGGCTCCATGGGCGGGCTCTTCTCCACCACCGTCCTGTACTCCATCGGGTCCGGTGTCGCCGTCGGCGGCGGCCTCGCGCTGTTCATGGTCGCCGTACGCGGACTGCCCGTGAAGCCCGACCACGAGAAGCAGAAGGCGGCCGAGCGGGCGAGCGAGCTGATCCGGTTCGCCGGTCAGCGCGGTTCACTGGCCGCCATCATCGGCCTGGTCGTGCTGCTGCTGACCCGCTGGGCGGTCGCCGGGATCGCCGCCGGTGTCCTGGTGTTCTTCTGGGACCGGTTGTTCGGCGGCGCCGCCGAGGAACGGGCCGCCATGCGGCGCGTGGAGGCCCTCGCCTCCTGGACGGAGTCGCTGCGCGACACGATCGCCGGCGCCGTGGGCCTGGAGCAGGCCATCCCCGCGTCGGCGCGCGCCGCGGCCCCGGTCCTGCGTCCGCACCTGGACGCGCTCGTCGACCGGCTCCGCTCCCGCACCCCGCTGCCCGACGCGCTCCAGCAGCTCGCCGACGAGATCAACGACGCGTCCGCCGACATCATCGTCGCGGCCCTCATCCTCAACGCCCGCCTCCGCGGCCCCGGTCTGCGGCAGGTCCTGGGCGCACTCGCGAAGTCGGCGCGTGAGGAAGTGGACATGCGCCAGCGCGTGATGGCCCAACGGGCCTCCACCCGTCGCTCGGTGCAGATCGTCGTCGCCGTCTCGGTCGCCTTCGTGCTCGGACTGTCCATCTTCAACCGCGAGTTCGTGGCGCCGTACGGCACGGCGGTCGGCCAGCTCGTCCTCGCCTGCGTGTGCGGTCTGTTCGCGCTCGGTTTCTGGTGGCTGCGCAAGCTGTCGACCATCGAGACGCCCGAACGCTTCCTGGTCCGCGACGAGTCCGGGGTGCAGTTCGTCCGGCCGCGGATGCCCGCCCAGCCGGAAGAAGGGGTACGACGGTGAACCTCACCATGCCGGTCGTCGTCGGCGCGGTCCTCGGCCTCGGCGTCTACGTCCTCGTGCGCGCCCTGATGCCCTCCAAGCGCAGCGCGGTCTCGCAGGTCGCCCGCATCGACGCGATGCGGGCGCGCGGGGCGGCGTACGAGTCGGCGCGCACCGCACGCGACCAGGGCCGCCTCGGCTCGCTGCGGGCCGAAGTCGGCGAGCGGGTGGCCGAGTTCTATCTGCAGCAGGGCTGGGAGCAGCGCTCGCTGCGGGCGGACCTCGCGGTCCTGGAGCGCAGCTGGGAGAAGATCCTGGCGACCAAGGTGCTGCTGGCGGTGGCGGGTCTGTTCTTCGGCCCGTTCCTGTTCGCCGTCGTGTGGACGATGGGCTTCGGCCACAGCCCGATCATCCCGGTCTGGCTGGCGCTGATGTTCGGGGCGGTGTTCTTCTTCCTGCCCGACCTGGAGGTACGGCGGGACGCGGCCGAGAAGCGGCGCGATCTGCGGCGGGTGATCGGCGCCTATCTGGACCTGGTGTCGATGAGCCTCGCCGGTGGCCGCGGTCTGCCCGAGGCGCTGATGGCGGCGGCCGAGATCTCCGACGGCTGGGCCAACCAGCGCATCCGCAACGCCCTCGCCGACGCCCGTATCACCGGTGTCAGCCAGTGGCAGGCGCTGGGCGCGCTCGGTGAGGAACTGGGCGTGGAGGAGCTCAAGGACCTCTCCGCCTCGCTCGCCCTGGTCGCCGACGACGGTGCCAAGGTCCGTGAGTCCCTCGCCTCCCGGGCCGAGACCATGCGGCACCGCGAACTCGCCGAGATCGAGGGCAGCGCGGGCGAGAAGTCCCAGTCGATGCTCGTGGCCCAGCTGCTGCTGTGCGCCGGCTTCCTGGTGTTCCTGATCTTCCCCGCGGCCATGCGGGTGTTCCAGGTGCAATGACAAGGGCCGGCACCACCGACGCCATCCAGCCGCCGAACCGCTTCTGAGAGGAACAACTCATCATGAACACAAGGAACTTCACCACCGGCATCCCGGCCGTGGACTTCCTGGTCACCTTCCTGCAGGGACGGGTGCAGCGCGCCCGCTCCGGCGAACTGGACCGCGGTGCCTCCGCGGTCGAGTGGGTCATCATCTCCGCGGTCGTCGTGGCGATCGTCGGCGTGGTGGCCGCCATCATCAACGCGGCGCTGAGCGACGGCGCCAACAAGGTCGGCAACTGCATCAAGGGCGCCGACGCGGGCAAGACCTGCTGAACGCCCGTACGAGACCAACGGGGTTGTCGGTGCGCGTACGTCGCTGGGTACGCCGACGGGTGGAGGCCGCCTCCGCCCGCGGCGACTCCGGCATGACCGCGATCGAGTTCGTGCTGCTCACGCCGGTCCTCTTCTTCATGATCTTCGCGACCGTGCAGTTCGCGCTGTACTTCTTCGCCGACCACGTGGCGCAGGCGGCGGCCCAGGCCGGTGCCCGCAAGGCCCGGGCCACGGCGCATGACGAGCCGGGCGGCTGGCGGGGCGAGGCAGGGGACGTGGTGGACAGCTACATCCGCCAACTGGGTCCGCAGCTCGTGCTGTCGCCGGACGTGAAGATGGTGCAGCCGGATCAGAACACGGTGGGCGTGGAGATCACGGCACGGATCCCTACGGTCTTCCCCGGGCTGAACCTGACCGTGCACGCGCAGTCGGAAGGACCGGTGGAGCGGTTCGTGCAGGACAACGGGGGGAACTGATGGACGCCCAGAGGGGTGATGACAGCAGGGGCGATGTCAGCAGGAGCGATGACAGCAGGGGCGACGACCGGGGACTGTCCACCATCGAGGTGGTGATCCTCGCCCCGGTGATGATCCTGTTCATCCTGGTGCTGGTGGCCTTCGGTCAACTCGTCGACGGCCGTGGCGCGTTGGACGGGGCGGCCCGGGACGCCGCCCGCGCGGGCTCGATCCAGAAAGACCACGGCACCGCGATGGCCGAGGCGCGGAAGGCGGCGGAGGCGGACCTCTCGGACGTCTGCTCCGGCCCGGTCTCCGTCGTACAGACCAGCCAGGGCTTCGAGCCGGACACCATCTTCACGGTCGAGGTCAGCTGCCAGGTCCGGGGCCTGGCGATGCTCGGCCTCGACGTCCCCACGACGCTTACCTCCAGCTTCAGTTCGCCCCTGGATCCCTTCCGGAGGACGGCGTGAGGAATGCCGTGCGCATGTGGTGGTCCGCGCGCCGGGCGCGGCTCGACGACCGCGGTTCGGGCGCCGGCGCGGTCATCATCTTCGCGATCGTCTTCCTGTCCCTGTCCGCCTTCGTGATCGACGGCGGCCTGTCGATCTCCAAGCGCGAACGGGCCGCCGACATAGCGGAACAGGCGGCCCGTTACGCCGCCCAGGACATCGACCGGGAGGCCCTCTACGACAACGCGGGCGGCCCCGCGCCGATCAACTACCAGGACTGCGACGCCCGGGTGAAGATCTTCGCCCGGCAGATGGACATGTCCGGCGCGGACATCGCCGCGACCCACTGCGTGGCGGCCGACGCCGAACAGGTCCAGGTCGAGGTGCAGTTGACGTACACGCCGGTCTTCACGGGGATGTTCTACGGCGGTGACGTGGTCGTCCACGGCCAGGCGGTGGCGCAGAACGAGGTCGGCTGAGGCGCGGGCTTCAGTGGTGCGGGTGTCCGTGCCCGTGTCCTTGCTTGTGCTTGTGCTTGCGCTGTTCCGGTCCCTGTCCGTCATGAGGGCCGTGTGGCCCACCGCAGGTGTCGGTGGGCTCAGGCGTGGGCGCGGGTTCGGTCTCCGTGGGCGGGGTGACCGGGGGCGTCTCGCCGTCGTCCGGCGGGGGAGTGGTCTCGTCGACGGGCGGCGGACTGGAGGTGGCCGGGGGCGTCGGTTCGTCGCCGGTTCCGTCCGTGGGCGGGGGAGCGGGGTCCGTCTCCTTCGGTACGGTCGTCGGCGTCGGGACGGGCTCACTCGGTGCGGCGGTCGCGGGTACGTCCGTGGAGTCGACTCGGGGCTCCGACACGGCCGTACCGCCGGCCGCAGTCGTCGCGGCGACCAGGTCCACCGGTACCGAAGTGCCCTCGCCCTCCCTCGACTTGACCCGCCCCTTCTTCACCGACGGCCCCACCGGAGCGTCAGCCACCGGTGTCCGTACCGCCGGTCCGTCCGCCGCCGGGACCCGGCCCGCCGGAGCGGTGGGCGGGCCGCCGTTGCCGAGTACGAGGACGAGTGCTGCGGCACCCGCCACGACCACCCCGGCCGCTGCGGCAACCGGCTTGGTCCCGCCGGTCAGGACGTGCCGCACCCCGTGCAGCACGCCCTGTGTCCCCGTCGCGGAGCCCGCCGTGGCGAAGGCGAGCAGGAACTTCCCCGCGCCCCCCATCGCCAGCACCAGCAGCGCGGGCCCGACCAGCGCGGGCAGACGGTCGTTGGCGCTCATCAGCGCCGCGAGCCGCGCCCGGCAGTCCTCGCAGCCGTCCACGTGCCCGAGCAGCCGCTCGGACTGGCGCGCCGAGGCCGCCCCGCGCACGTACGCCGGCATCCGCGCCCAGTGCACCTGGCACGCGGGGTCGTCGGGCGCCCCGGTCTGCGCCCGCAGGAACGCCTGCCGCATGCCCTCACGCGCCCGGTGCAGCAGGACGGCGGTCGCCCCCTCCTTGGTGCCGAGCTGCGGCCCGATCGCCGCCAACGGCTGCCCCTCCGCCTCGGCCAGCCACAGCGCCTTCACCCATCGCTCGGGCAGCTGCTCCAGCACCCGTACGACGAGGTCCACGGAGGACACCCGCTCGGCCGGATCGCCACCCTGCGCGGGCACCTGCGCCTGCTCGTCGCCGTGCGGATCCCGGGGAGTCTCGCGTACGGCGGTGCCGGCGGCGGTCGCGAGATGGCGGACCGTCGTCATCAGGTACGCGGGGACGTTCTCGATCTCGTGCCCCTGAGCCAGGCGGCGCCAGACCCTGAAGTGGGCCTCGGCCACGAGGTCCTCGGCGGCATGGGCGTTGCGGGTGAGCGAGCGGGCGTACGCGACGAGGCGGGGTTGCTGCTCCTCGTAGACGCGGGCGTACGCGGCCGTGGAACCGTCGGGCATGGCGGAACGCTCCAGTTGGTGCCTGCTGGGGGAGGGACGGGGCAGAAGGCTTGTAAGCCTAGATGGCAGAACTTTCAATCAAAGTTTCGTGAGCCCCGTAAAGTGACGCACGTCACGCCGGAATCTTCCGTACCGGCGTAATGCAATCGCCACTTGCGTGCTCCAAGAAGTGCAAGGACTCACCGGCACCGCCGCCCGCGCCCGACCCCGACGGAGACCGCTCGTGTACATAGCGCTCGAACAGCCCACCGGCGCCCATCTGCTGACGCCCGACCACGAGGAACTGGCGGTCCCCGTGACCCTCCGCTACAGCTCCGAGGACCCGCTGGCCGTCCACCTCGTCTTCCCCGCCTGGATCTCCCTGGACGAGGAGGAGGTCACCTGGACCTTCGCCCGCGCCCTCCTGGAGGAGGGCCTGGACGCTCCCGCCGGCCTCGGCACGGTCCATGTCCGCCCGTACGGCCCGACCGACACGCTGGCGGAGTTCCGCGCCCCCGAGGGCGTGGCGGTCGTCCGCTTCCGCACGGCGGACCTCCGCCACTTCCTCCACCGCTCGTACACGGTCACGGAGCCGGGCGGTGAACCCCTCCGGCCGGCGCTGGACCGGGGGCTGGCGACGCTGTTCGGGGCGGCTTGAGGCGTCGGCGGCCTGGCTGTGCTCCGTCAGTCGGCCTGGCTTGCCCCTTGCCGCCGCCACTCCGTCAGTCGGCCTGGCTGTGCCCCTTGCCGCCGCCACTCCGTCAGTCGGCCTGGCTGTGCCCCTTGCCGCCGCCACCGGCCTGCCCCTCCGGGCGGACCGCGTCCTCAGCCTTCTTCGCCAGGTCGACGTCGAGCTTCCTGAACTCCCGTACGACCGCGTCGGACATGTCGGCCAGGGCGTTCAACTGCTGGGTGATGTCCTCGCGTCCGTCCTCCCAGTTGGACTCGAAGTCACCGAGGGCGTCGTTGACACCGCCGTCGCCGATGTCGTCCCGGTAGGACTCGAAGAGCTTCTTGGTGTGGTTCAGCCGGGTCTTTAGGGAGCGCAACTTGCTTCCGTACTCCTCGAGTTCACCGAGCGGTAGCGCGAGGTCGCTCTTGCCCTTGCCCATGCGTCCGTCCCCCGTTCCGACGATCTCGTAGTCTGGGCGGCACCGTACAACTTAACGACGTTGGCACGAGCGATCGAGAAGACTTCGCGGAACGGGGGAACGGGATCCGTCATGGCCCGCTACATGGAGGCGCTGACCGTCGAGCGCGGAGGCTTCCGGATCAAGGTCCCCGAGTCGTGGTGGGAGTTCGACGTCCGCCCCGAGTCGCGCGACGACTCCATCCGCCGCATGGTGAGCGAACGGGTTCGGCGGCACCCGGAGTTGGCCCCGCACCGGGACACGTACGTCGGCTTCCTGCGGAAGGCGGCGGCGGACGCGTGGAAGTCGGGTGCCCTGTACTGCGGTTGCATGGCGGAGAGCTTCGGCGGCGAGACGCCGGTCACGGGCTCGGTGACGGTGTCCCTGGTCGGCGGCCGTACCCGCGACGGCGCGCCCCTGTCCACCGACCCCGCCGCGATCGCCGCGGGCCTCGCGCCCAAGGAGGCCAGGAAGGAGGGCGACTCCTGGCGGAAGGTGACGACGGTCGACATCCCCGGCGTGGGCCCGGCGGCCCGCACCCACGGCATCGAGGACATCGCCGTACCGGACGACTCCCTGGGCCGCACCCTCCGCGCCGTCCTCATGCAGACGTTCATCCCCGTCCCGGGCCAGGAGGGCAAGGTCGCCCTGGTGGCGGGCAGCAGCCAGGTCCTGGACCTGGCCGACTCGTTCTTCGACATCTTCGACGCGATCACGTCGACGTTCCGCTTCACGGGTTGATCCGGATCACGCCGGTGGCTCCTTCACCTCGAACGTAAGTGCACGGTAAGTTCGCGTGTGCATACGGGTGTTGATGTCGATGTGCGCGTGACGGGGGTTGCGGAATGGCGGGGCAGCGGCCACGGGACTGGTATGTCCTGGATCTGGACAAGGACCCGACACCGGGTGACCCGGACCGGGTACGGACGCTCGCCAGAACCCTGCACGAGTTCGCGGAGGACGTCTCCGGCGCCCTGAAGGTCGTCAAGGGCATGGCGGACGACGACGCGACCCTGCAGTGGGCCGGGAAGTCCGCGGAGGTCTTCAAGGACGAGTTCTCCGGCGTCCCGAAGAACCTCAAGAAGCTGAAGAAGTCGTACGAGATGTGCGGCGACGCGCTCGCGGCGTACTGGCCGAAGCTGGAGCGGGCGCAGGCGCTGGCGGACAAGGCGCTGGCCAGGGGCAGGGAGGCGCGGCACGACCTGTCCTCGGCCAAGTCCCGTCTGGCGTCCGCCGATTCCTGGGTGACCCGGGCCACCAAGGAGGCCGACAAGTACAAGGACGACCCCACCGGCAGCAAGTCCGCCGCCGACAAGCCCGACGCGTCCAAGGTCCGCGCCGCCACTCGCGACGCCCAGGCTGCGAAGTCCGCCCACACCAAGGCCCAGTCCGACGTCACCGACGCCCAGGACGCCCTCTCCGCCGCCAAGAAGATGGCCGAGGACGCCCGCAGGATGCGCGAGGACGCGGCCCGCGAGGCCAAACAGAAGATCGACGACGCCTCGGACGCGGGCATCCAGAACCGCTCGTGGTGGGAGGACGTCGGCGACTGGTTCGAGGACAACTGGGACACGATCGTCACGGTCTGCAAGGTGGTCGTGACAGTCGTCGGCGTCATCGCGATGATCATCGGCGGCCCGATCCTGGGCGCGATCGTCCTGGTGGCGGCCCTCGTGGTCCTGGCGGACACCCTTTACAAGTACTCCAAGGGCCAAGCGTCCTTGTGGGACGTGGGGTTCGCGGCGCTGGACTGCATACCCGGGGGCAAGGGGATCACTTCGCTGGGGAAGCTGGCGAAGGGGATGAGAGCCTTCGGTAAAACCGGGCTGAAGGGCATGGCCCTCAGCGTTCGGGGGTTGGGCGAGACCGCCCGTGTCCTGGGCCGCCAGATGAAGAAGCTCATCACCCGCGGCGACCCGGTCGACCTGGCCACCGGCGAGCTGGTCATGTCGGCGACCGACGTGCTGTTGGACGGCGTTCTTCCCCTCGTGCTGGAACGCCACCACCGCACGAGCGTCCGCAGTGGCCGTTTCCTGGGCCCTTCCTGGACGTCCACACTCGATCAACGCCTGTTGCTCGACGACGCCGGCGTGCGGCTCGCCGTTGACGACGGCATGGTGCTGCATTACCCGGTGCCGGATCCGGAGGTTCCCGTACTGCCGGTGGAAGGCCCGGCCTGGCCGCTGAGTTGGGATGTCGACGGCGGTCTCGCCGTGCACCATCCGGAGACGGGCCGCACGTTGCGTTTCCGGCCGCTGCCCGACCACACGTCGGGCGAGCTTCCGCTGTCGACGATCAGTGACCGGAACGGCAACACCGTCACCGTGACCTATCGGGCGGACGGAACGCCCGCGGAGATCACCCATCACGGCGGCTACCGCATAGGAGTGACCTGCGGGAATGGCAGGATTACGGAACTGGTCCTGCACAGTCACCCCGAACGGCCGACCCTGGTCCGCTACGGCTACGACGACCACGGCAATCTCTCGGCCGTCCACAACTCCTCCGGGTTGCCCCTGCGGTTTGCCTATGACGACCACCGGCGCCTGACGCGCTGGGAGGACCGCAACCGCGTCTGGTACAGCTTCGAGTACGACAACCTCGGCCGCTGCGTGGCCGGCCAGGGCATGGACGGATTCCTTTCCTACACCTTCGCGTACGACGAGGAAGCTCACCGCACCGTAGCGGTCGACTCGTTGGGTCACGCCACGCACTACCGGTTCAATGGCGCCTACCAACTCGTCGAAGAGACAGACGAATTCGGCCACAGGGTCACACAGGAGTGGGACCATCGGGACCGTCTGCTGCGCCGCACCGACCAACTGGGCCGCTCGCTGACCATGGAGTGGGACGTAGCGGGCCGACTCACCGCCGTCGAGTTGCCCGACGGCTCGGTTTCCACCACCCGCTACAACGACCTCGGCCTGCCGGAGGAGATCACCGAGTACGACGGTGCCGTCCTGCGACAGCAGTGGGACGAGCGCGGCAACTGCATCTCGCTGACGACCGCCGACGGGGCGACCACCGTCTTCACCCGCGAGCCGACGGGTGCGCTGGCCACACTGACCGACGCGACGGGCGCCGTCCACCGCTTCACCAACAACCGGGCCGGACAACCGACTTCTGCCACAGATCCGCTCGGGGCGACCTCCACCTACTCCTACGACCCGTTCGGCCGGTGTATTGCCGTCGTGGACCCGATGGGAGGCCGGACCCTGCGAACCTGGTCCCCCGAGGGACTGCTGACCTCGAGAACCGGCGCCGACGGCAGTGTGGAGAGCTGGACCTACGACGGCGAGGGCAACCAACTCACCCACACCGACGCGCTGGGCCGAACGACCACCTTCGCCTACGGCCCCTTCGACCTGCTCACCTCACGCACGACGCCGGACGGCGTACGCCACAGCTTCCGGCACGACACGGAACTGAGGCTGATCCAGGTGACCGGCCCGCGCGGGCTCACCTGGGACTACCGCTACGACGCGGTGGGCAACCTGGTGTCCGAGACCGACTTCGACGGCCGCACCCTGTCCTACAGCTACGATCCGGCCCGCCAGTTGCTCAGCCGTACGAACGCCGTCGGGCAGACGGCCGAGTTCGCCTACGACGAGGTCGGCAACCAGATCAGGGCGACGTTGGACGGCAGGGCGACCACGTACTCCCACGACCGCGCCGGCCGGCTCGTCCAGGCCGTGGGCCCGGACGCCACCCTCGTGTACGACTACGACCGCGGCGGCCGTATCACCGCCGAGGCCGTCGACGGCAGGGTCCTTGCCACGGGCTACGACGTCCTCGGCCGCCCGGTGAGCAGGACCACCCCGAGCGGTGCCGTCGCAACGTACGGATACGACGCGGCAGGACACCGTACGGCGCTCAGGGCCGGCGATCGCACCCTGGCGTTCGCGTACGACCACCTCGGCCGGGAAACGACCAGGTGGACCGACACCGGCCTCACACTCGGCCTTGCCTGGGATGCCGGGGACCGACTCACCACGCAGCGGCTCACCTCGCCCACCAGCCCGCGCCCTCTCGCGCACCGCAGCTACACGTACAGGCCGGACGGCCACGTGACCACGCTCGACGACCGAACGGCAGGACGCCGCACGTTCGAACTCGACGGCGCGGGACGCGTCCTCACCCTACGCGCGCAAGGCTGGACGGAGTCGTATGCCTACGACGAGCAGGGAAACCAGACACACGCCACCTGGCCGGATCGCTTCTCCACGCGGGAGGGGCGTGGCGAGCGCGTTCACCAGGGCAACCGCGTCCTGCGCGCCGGCGGCGTTCACTACGAGTACGACGCCGCCGGGAGGGTCGTGCTGCGCCGTCGCACACGGCTGTCACGCAAACCCGACATCTGGCGCTACACCTGGGACGCCGACGACCGGCTCACCTCGGCGGTGACGCCCGACGGCACGGTCTGGCGCTACTTGTACGACCCCGTGGGCCGCCGAGTCGCCAAGCAGTGCCTGGGCGCCGACGGGCAGAGTGTGGTGGAGGAGACCCGGTTCACCTGGGACGGCCCGCACATGGTGGAACAGACCACGCTGCGCGCAGACTCCGCCGAGGTGTCCACCCTGACCTGGGAACGCGACGGCACGCGACCCCTGACCCAGACACAGCGCACCACGCTCGCCGAAGCGCCGCAGGACCTCGTCGACGAGCGGTTCTTCGCCATCGTCACCGACCTCGTCGGCACACCGACCGAGCTCGTCTCGGCGGACGGCGACATCGTCTGGCGCTCCGACGCCACGCTGTGGGGCCTGACGGCACTGGACGGGGCGTATGACACGTCCACACCCCTGCGCTTCCCCGGCCAGTACTTCGACCCCGAGACGCAGCTCCACTACAACTTCTTCCGGTACTACGACCCGGTCACCGCGGCATACATCAGCGCCGACCCGCTCGGCCTGGACGCGGGCCCGAACCCACGCGCCTACGTGCCGAACCCGCTGTCGTGGCTCGACTACCTGGGCCTGCTCACCTGCGCCGAGAACGCCGACCTGCTGGCCAAGAACCTGGCACGGGAGGGCCGGGCCAAGAGCGCGGGTGAGGCTGCCGCCCACCTCGTGCCGTCGGGCATGAAACGAAACGGGGCGGCCCAGGCCAGGGCCCTGCTGGAGAAGTACGGCGTCGACATCAACGACGCGGTCAACGGGGTGCCGCTGGGGCATCCTCGGCCGCACAACTTCACGCATCGTAAGTTGTTCCTGACACGGTTGAATGTCCACCTGAACCTCACGGTGGACCGGATGACAGCTGCCGGATACGGAGCGCGTGCCATCCGCAGCGCACTGCGTGGGGAGCTGCGCTCTATCGGACAACAGGTCGAGAGAGAGCTGGCGAGCGGGCAGCCGTCGGCGAACGCGGTGTGGACGGCACCATGACGGACCTTGCCGAGGTAACGATGAATACGGATGGTGACGCGATGTCTGACGCGGCTGAGAGGCCTTTGTCGGTGTATCGGCTTCTGCCGGGCCTCAGTGAATACCGGACGCTGCATCTCAACAATTTCGATGCGGTGCAGGTCATGCGCTGGCAGCGTGCCGGAGACCAAGCGGATCGGCCCACTCGGCTGCGTGCCGAATGGTTGGGAGAGAAAGGCTGGCCCAAGAGCGACTTCCCTACCGGGTACCACGGCGCTCCCGTGCTCAGCCGTCGCCTTGCCGAGCAATTCTGGGATGAGTTGCATACAGCTGGCAGTCTCGTGCCCGTTGACATCGACGGTGCGAAAGACGACGAATATTTCCTCTATTTGGTGGATCAGGTAGTCGACTGTCTGGACCTGCGCAGGTCGTCCAAGCCGAAGAGGATGGACGGGGAAGTCAAGAAGGCGGTTTTCCGTGTTGAAGCGTTGCCCACGCATCTTCCGGCCTTCCGCCTGCCTCAATTCCCCGGAGCAGTCCAGTGGAACGGCTGGGCGGCCGACCGGCTGATTGACCTCACCGAGGACCAGATCGAGCGACGTCTGGTCTGGTCCCAGGATCCGTCGGCCAAACCTCATCCCGATCCATGGGGATTCTGACCCAACTCGGCAGCTTCGCACTCTGCAGCACGTTCTGCACATCCCGATTCCGGAACCCCACGACTTCGCGGTGCTCAACGCGGACCTGCGGAGATCGAACCGGTCGAGCGGCGTGTGGACACGTTGTTGCGGGCGGAATTCGAGGCCGGCCGCTCGTACGTCAGCGGTTGATCGCCTGGATCTCCTGGACGTTCATGTCCTGGGTCGTGTCGAAGGTGCCGTCGGGGAGGTCGCCCCTGGCGCCGCCAGTGCCCTCCCAGGAGATCTGCCAGGTGATGCTGGCCTTCAGGTGGTACGGCGTGCCGTTGGTGGCCTTGAGGTACGTGATGCCGCAGGGCGGGGTCTTGTCCGCGTCGCCCGGTTTGTACGGGGTGCCGATCGAGCCGTCGTCGTTGATGGTGCAGTCGCCGGAGGCCGGGAAGGTCGTCGCGTCACCGGTACCCGGGTCCAGGTGGAGGGCGACCGGCTTGGCTGTCGTTTCGGCCCAGAGGTTGGTGCGGGGGAGTTCCGCGCGGACCTTGACCTCCTGGAACGTGCCCTTGTCGAGCCAGACCCAAGTGGGCAGGTTGACCGTGGACTTGGCGGTGGGTTTCAGCTCGATCTCGGTGTTGGGGACCTTGATCTGGTTGTAGGCGTAGTCGGCGAGCATCTCGGGCGTGGGGGCGTGCGGCACCTTGGGAACCACGTTGGCGTCCTGCCAGAACATGATGCGTCCGCAGTCCCAGGAGTCCGGGTCGTTCTCGTCCGGGGCGACGCTGCGCCAGAAGTAGCCGTCCTTGCCGACGTTGTAGTTCTTGTAGCCCTCGGCGACGCTGTTGGTGTCGTCGAAGTTGTTCTCCGGCTTGCCGTCCTGGTAGTGGTCGGTCCACAGGCCCTTGCCGTACCAGGACTCGTGAATACCGACGTCTCCGTCGCCGTCCGTACGGTCCACGAAGTCCTTGAGCTCCTGGCCGGTGAACACCGGTTCGTACCAGCAGGCGGGGGGCTTCCAGTTGACGTCGACAGAGGAGATCGCGCCGCGCTTGCCGCCGGTGGGGCCGCTGACTTGACGGACCTTGATGGTGGAGTAGGTGGCCGAGGCGTAGATGTCGCTGCCGTGCTTGCCGCCCGAGGGGTTTGAGGTGCCGGGGGAGCCGGAGGACGGGGGCGGGGTGTCATTGGCGTGCGCGGTTCCGCCGCCGATCAGCATCAGGGTGACGCCGGCGGCGGGGAGCAGGCGTCCGGAGAGCGCGTGCCGCCTCACTTCTGGCACTCCTTCGACCGCTCCGTGACATCCACCACTGATGTCTTCCAGACCTTGGTGGAACCGCTGGGCGGGAACACGAGCAACTGGTACTTCACATAGCTGTCCGCGTTCTCGTCGGTGTAGAGGATCTTGCCGGTCTTGATCTCCTTGCTGAAGGACTTGCCCTGGTTACGGCAGAAGGTGACGAGTTCACGCTTGCCGCCACTCAGCGAGGTGACGTTGGCGTCGTAGTACTTGTCCGTGCCGGTGACCGTCCAACTGCCCTTCACCCAGGCCTGGATCTGCGACTTGGCGTAGTTCGCGGCCTGGCCGCTCGCGTAGTACTGGTAGGCAGGGTCGTTCGGATCCTGTTGCGCGATGCCGTGCTTCAGGGCTCGGATGAAGTTCTCAGCGCCGGTGAGCGCCGCCGCCTGCTTGGCGTCGGACGGTGTCTCGAAGTCGAACACCAGGTGGAAGTCGCTGGGAACGCTGACGTCGGGAGCGTTCACGTCGGAAGCCGACGCCGAAGTCGACGGGCCGGCCGAACCCGTGTCCGCTCCCTTGATGTCGTCCGAGGATGACTTCTCACCCCCACCGCACGCGGTGAGCAGCAGCGTCGCCGCCAAGGTGAACGCGGCGGCAGTGGACGTCAGTGCGCGGCGGGCCACGGTTGATCTCCCCCGAAGTCGGCTGTGTGCAACGGGGAACGAAGTTATCAGGGGCGGGTAAGGGGGCCTTGAGCGGCGGTGGGGGATTGTGTGGGGAATGTGCGGAGTGAGGGTGTCGCGGACGCGAACGGGCGGACGATCCAGGTCTCAGTCATGTATCCGCGCTTCGGCCTGGCAAATGAGAGTTCATAAGATCTCTGTAGGCTCAGTACGCCCAAGCACCCACCCACCCGCACCACTTCCAGCAGCACGCCCAGCCACCGCCCGCACACGACCCCAGGACACCCGCCATGCCTCGACGCCGCACCTCCAGCTCGTCCAGCTCGACGGGCGGGTCAACCGGCAACTCGACGGGCAGCCCGGCAGTGAACTCGTCGGCTCCCAGGAACCGGACCCCGCAGCCCGTCCGTATCCGGCGTCGCAGCTTCGGGGACTTCGTCAAGGCGTTCTTCGCGTTCGTCGCGCTGCTCGTGCTGGTCGTCGGCGTGCCGGGTGCGCTCGCCGTCAGCATCGGGTGGCCGCTGCCCAGCGGGGCGCCCAGCCTCGACTGGCTGCAGCAGGAGATCACCGTCTGGACGTTCATCCACATTCTCACCGTGGTGGTGTGGCTGGCCTGGGCGCAGTTCACCGCCTGCGTGCTGGTGGAGGTGAAGGCCGCGCTCAGCGGGGTCGGCGTACCCGGGCGCGTTCCGGGGGCGGGCCCCAGCCAGATCCTCGCCCGGCAGCTCGTCGCCGCGCTGCTCCTCGTCGGCGCCACCGCCGCCAGCCTGACCCCGGGGCTGTCGCAGCTCGGTCACAGCCTGGAGGGGAACCAGAAGCCGACCGTGGCCGCCGCCCAGGCGACGCCCGGTCTCTTCGCCCAGCAGCAGGAGCAGGCCGCGCACACCGCCGCCGCCCTCGCCGAACAGGCGTCCCACGCGCAGGCCGACGCCGCGGCCACCGCCAAGCAGCACGGTGACACGAAGTACTACCGCATCCAGCCGCCCGAGGGACGTCACCATGACTCCCTCTGGGAGATCGCCCAGCGGCACCTCGGCGACGGACGGCGGTACAAGGAGATCTACGAGCTCAACAAGGACCGGGTGCAGCCGGACGGTTCCAGGCTGTCCGAGGCCAGCCTGATCCGGCCCGGCTGGATCATGGAGATGCCCGGGGACGCGCACGGCGGCGAGCTCGTGGAGATGCCCGACGCCAACGCCCACGTCTCGCCCGAGGTGCAGCAGCAGATCCACGACTACGCCAAGTCCGCTGCGCACGCGCTGGAAAGCGGCGGCCGGCAGGTCTCCGTGCCTCAGCAGCGGCCCGCAGCCAACCAGGAGCACCAGCAGCAGGCCACCGCCTCCGAATCCGGCTCCCACACCCACTCCAGCTCCGACTCCTTCGGTCTTTCCGAAGCCCTCCTCTCCGCCCCCCTCCTCGCCGCCGGTCTCCTCGGTGCCCTCGGCCGTCGGCGTCGGCAGGCGTTGTGGCAGTCGGCGCTCGGTGCCGTCGGCGGCCGGCGCGGTATGGAGCCGCCCACGCCCACGGGGGACGCCGCCGACGCGCAGGACGCGCTCCTCGTCGGCGCCGACCCCGAGGCCGTACGACTGCTCGACCGCTCCCTGCGCGGGCTGGCCGCGCAACTCGCCGGGGAGTCGCGGCCGTTGCCGACCGTCTACGCCGCTTGGCTCACCGATGGCGACTTGCATCTGCAGCTCGCTCAGCCCGCCGGGAAGCCGCCGGCGCCCTGGCAGCTCGGGCAGGACCAGACGTTCTGGATGCTGGCCCGCAGCGATGCCGAGCGGTACCCGGAGGTGGATACTGCGGCGCCGTACCCCGGTCTCGTCAGCCTCGGGACCATGGACGACTCCCGGCTGCTGCTCAATCTGGAGGCCGTGCCCGGCATCGTCTCGCTGAGCGGGCGGGAGGCCGACCGGGCGGCCGTCTTCGCCTCCGTCGCCGCCGAGTTGGCGACCAACGGGTGGTCGGACCGGATGACGATCACGCTCGTCGGGTTCGGGGAGGATCTGACTCCCCTCGCTCCCAACCGGCTCCGTCACCTCGACGGCATCGACGACCTGATCGAGACCATGGAGGCCGAGACCCGGCAGCGGCGCGGGGCTCTGGGGGCCGCCGGCCACGACTCCGTGCTCACCGGGCGCACCGGGCCCGCCCAGCACACCCGTTGGGCGCCGCACCTCGTCCTGCTCGCCGCCCAGCCCTCCCCCGAGGACGCCGTCAAGCTCGCCGAACTCGCGTCCGACGCCAGCAGGTTGGGCATCGGCTACCTCGTCGGCACCGAGACCGGCGATCTGCCGGGCGCCGCCTGGGAGATGGAGATCACCGGCGCGGGCAAGCTGCTCGCCCCGCTCCTCGGCCTCGAACTCGACGCCCAGCTGCTGCCGTCGGCGCAACAGCGGGCCGTCGTCGAGCTGTTCGTCGAGGCCGACCCCGAGCGCGATCCCCAAGGGCCCACGCCCACACCGCCGTTCCTGGTCGACATCAGCGAGCAGGGGCGGCCCGCGGTGTACGCGCGGCTTGTCGGGTCGTACGAGATCATCGGGCTGGAGACCCCGGACGGGGAGCGCAGCGCGCTGCTGCACGAGGCACTCGCGCTGTTGCTGCTGCACCGCGAGGGCGTTCATCCCCGGGTGCTGGCCTCCGCGTTGTGGCCGAGGGGCGTCACGGAGGACGTGCGGGACGCGCTGCTGGAGCGGCTGCGGGTCTGGCTCGGTACCGATCCGGACGGCAGCCCCCGGCTGTCCGCCGACGCGACCGGGCGGCTCGTGCTCGCCAAGTCCGTCGTCTCCGACCTGGACGTGCTGCGCTCGCTGTACCACGAGGCCACCCAGGGCAAGGGCGTCGACAGCCGTGTCGTCCGCGGGCGTCTGCTCACCGACGCGCTGGTCCTGGTCCGCGGCCCGCTGCTCGCGGACCGGCCCGAGGGACGCTACCGCTGGCTCACCCACGAGATCATCGACGCCCAACTCCCCTTGCTGGTCGCCGACATCGGGCTCGCGCTGTCGGCGTTCCACCTGGAGAAGGACCGCGCGGAGAAGGCCATCGAGGCGCTGAACGCGGCGCTCAACTCCGCGCCCGCGGACGAGCGCCTGTGGAACGAGCTGCTGCGCGCCACCCACGCCACGGGTGACACCGACCGTCTGAAGTCCCTCGCCGCCGACCTCGTCCACCGCAGCGGTGCCCGCGGGCTGCCCGCGCGCACCGAGGCCCTTCTCGACGAACTGCTGCCGTCCTGGCGCACCGGCGTCGCCGCGGTGGGATGAACGCCGGGGTGAGCACGGGGGCGCTGGTCGCCGTCGCCGCGGTGTGGGGCGCGGTGGCGGGATCGCTGCTGCCGAGGGCCGCGTACCGGTTCTCGGTGCCGTCGGGGGAGAGCTGGCGAGAGGCGTGCCCGGGGGAGCACCGCATCGGCGGACGGCTCGGCGGCTGGCTCGGCCGGGCCCGCTGCGGTGAGTGCGCGGGCGTCCGCACCGAAGAAGTCGGCAAGGAGGGCCGAGCGGCTGCCGGAGAAGCGGGCAAGGAAGCCCGAGCATCTGCCGGGGAGGCCGATACGGCCGTCGGGGCAGCCGGGGAAATCGTGCCGGCGCCGTCGTACGGCCCCAGTACCCCCGCCCTCGTCCTCGCCACCGCTCTCGTCTGTGCCGCCCTCGCCGCCGCCACCGGCACCCGGCCCGAACTCGCCGTCTGGCTGCTTCTCGCGCCCGTCGGGGTGCTGCTGGCCGTCGTCGACTTCCGGGTGCAGCGGCTGCCCGACCCGCTGACGCTTCCCCTCGCGGGCGTTGCGCTCGTACTGCTCGGACTCGTCGCCCTCGTACCGGAGCACGCGGGCGACTGGCCGACCGCGCTGTACGGCGCCCTCGCCCTCGGCGGTGCCTTCTTCCTGCTGTTCCTCATCAACCCGGGCGGCATGGGCTTCGGGGACGTGAAGCTGGCGCTGGGGCTCGGGGCCGTGCTCGGGTGGTACGGGTGGGCGACGGTGATGCTCGGGACCTTCGCCGCGTTCCTGCTCGGCGCGCTGTACGGCGGCGCGCTCGTCGTGGCGCGGCGGGCCGGGCGCAAGACGGCGATCGCGTTCGGGCCGTTCCTGATCACGGGGGCGTTCCTGGGGCTGCTCATCGGGGCGTACGCGGCCTGACGTCGGGGTTGTCGGGGGGCTGGCGTAGGCTGGTTCGGTCCGTGCACCGCGGACGCAGCCGTCCACAACCCTTGACGAAAGGGACGCCCGGTGACCGAGAAGGCCGACCTCCAGTCCGTGCTCGACCGTGCCGCCGCCGGTGGACGCATCACGCCGGAAGAAGCGCTCGACCTCTACCGCGATGCCCCGCTGCACGCGCTGGGCGCGGCCGCGGACGCCGTACGCCGCCGCAAGTACGCGGGCACCGAGCACATCGCGACGTACATCATCGAGCGGAACATCAACTACACGAACGTGTGCGTCACGGCGTGCAAGTTCTGCGCCTTCTACGCCGCCCCCAAGGACACGGCCAAGGGCTGGACGCGCGACCTCGACGACATCCTGCGCCGGTGCGCGGAGACCGTCGAGCTGGGCGGCACGCAGATCATGTTCCAGGGCGGCCACCACCCGGACTACGGCGTGGAGTACTACGAGAAGCACTTCAAGGCCATCAAGGACGCCTTCCCGCAGCTGGTGATCCACTCCCTCGGCGCGTCCGAGGTCGAGCACATGGCCCGTATCTCCGCGGTGTCGGTCGAGGAGGCCATCACCCGTATCCACGCGGCCGGCCTCGACTCCTTCGCGGGCGCGGGCGCGGAGCTGCTGCCGGAGCGGCCGCGCAAGGCGATCGCCCCGCTCAAGGAGAGCGGCGAGCGCTGGCTGGAGATCATGGAGACCGCCCACGGGCTGGGTGTGGAGTCAACGTCGACCATGCTGATGGGCACGGGCGAGACCAACGCCGAGCGGATCGAGCACCTGCGGATGATCCGTGACGTGCAGGACCGCACGGGCGGCTTCCGGGCCTTCATCCCCTACACCTACCAGCCGGAGAACAACCACCTGAAGGGCCGTACGCAGGCGACGATCTTCGAGTACCTGCGGATGATCGCCATCGCCCGGGTCTTCCTGGACAACGTTCAGCACATCCAGGGCTCCTGGCTGACCACGGGCAAGGAGGTAGGCCAGCTGTCCCTGCACTACGGCGCCGACGACCTCGGCTCGATCATGCTCGAGGAGAACGTCGTCTCCTCCGCCGGAGCCAAGCACCGCTCCAACCGCCTGGAGATCATCGACCTGATCAGGAAGGCGGGCCGCGTCCCGGCGCAGCGCTCGACGACCTATGAGCACCTGGTGGTCCACGACGACCCGGCGAACGACCCGGTCGACGAGCGCGTGATGTCCCACATCTCCTCGACGGCGATCGCGGGCGGCACGGCACACCCCGAGCTGAAGCTGCTCGCCTCCAACTGACCTGCCTGTGCTGACTATTCACGTGGCGGACGAGGTCCGCCACGGCACCGAAACAGTGAAGGACGGTGCCGTGGCGGTCGACGGGAGTCGGATCGCCGCGGTGGGTTTGCCGGAGGAGCTGCTGGAGCGGTTCCCCGGGGCGCGGGTGCGCACGTGGCCGGGGGTGCTGGGGCCGGGCCGCGTCCACGAGGGCCCGCTGCCGGACGCCCCGAGCCCCCGCGAGCGCGTCCACGCGGTGCTGAAGTCGGGAGCGACGGCCGTCCTGCGGGAATACGTCGACTCGCCCGAGCTGCGCGCGGCCGCCGCCCGGAACGAGGTGCTGGTCCTGGCCTCCGCGCAGGCACCGGCGATCACCGTGCACGGCAGAGCGGACCTGGCCGTCTTCGACGGGACCGGCGCCTGCCTGGCGACGGTGTGCGCCGGGCGTCTGGTGCACCGGCGCCGCTAGGACCCGGCGCTATCCGGCGAGGGCCTCGCCGAATGCCCCCGAACTCTGCTTCACTCCACTGCAGTCGGTCGCCGCGTCCGTCCCGCTGCCCTTCGCGCACTGCTGGTCCCGGAACGTCGACCACATCGACACCCAGGCGATCTCCTTCTCCTCGGCGAACGTCCGCACCTGCGCCGCGTCGGACAGGGCGAACGTCTCGCCGGCGACGTCGTTGACCCCGATCATCGAGGTCAGGGCCATGCCGTGCCAGGCACCGGCGGCGGAGAGCCCGAACACCTTCCGCAACTGGGTGTGCGCGGCCCTCGCCGAGGTCAGCGCGTAGTCCCCCATGTCCCCGGCGTACGACTCGCCGTAGTTCATGGTCATGAGGTTGACCGTGGCGACCTGGACGTCGTACGTGTTCGCGGACTCCAGCAACGCCAGGCTGTCGGAGTCCAGTCCGGACGGCATCACGGGCAGCGTGAAGGAGACCTCCAGGTCGGGCCGTTCCTTCTGCAGTGCCGCGATCGCCTCCGACCGCAGCGAGACCGTGTCCGCGTCGGTCAGCTCGTCGCCCTCGATGTCGAAGTCGGCCTGGCTGGAGCCGGCGGCGTCAAGTGCCGTGCCGTAGGCGGCCGCCAGCTTCGAGACGCTCTCGCAGGTCGCCGCGAGTTCCTTGCCGGAGGCCCCGCCGAAGGAGACCCGGACCGTCCCGCCGTCCGCCGTGAGCCGGGAGATCCGGGACTTCACCGCCGTGTCCGCGATCGCGTCCTCCCCGTTCCACCGGGGCGTGCAGTCATTGCCGTCGGAGATCACGAAGGCCAGGTTGTACGTCGACGGCGACCCGCTGGAGTCATTGGCGGAGGCCTCGGTCGCGCTGACGTAGGGGGCGTAGGAGGTGGCGCTTGAGGAGACGTCGGCGGTGGCGCTTGAGGAGGCGTAGGAGGTGGCGCTTGGGGAGGCGGCGGCGGTCTGCTTCGGCCCCGCGGAGCATCCCGCCGTGGCCAGGGCAAACACACAAGTGAACCCGGCAGCCGGCCTCAGCAAACTCCGCATGGACATGCACCCACTCTCGTGATTTCCGTCTCAGGTCCGAAACGAAGCCCTATTCAAAAGGAGAACGTCTCACACGAAGCTTGTGCTCACGAACTCGGGAAATCCATGGGAAGTTCATGGGAGGCGTGGTATGAAACGGGCCAACCGGGCGGAACGAAGGGGATGTTCGGCGCACCTCCTCCCGAGGTGAACCGCGCAGGCATTCACAGAAAGTCTCAGCCGGGGGACAGGTTGAGGGCCTTCTCATATGTGCCGCACAAGAAGTCGAGTTCCAGTCACATAAAGCCTTCCTAATGTCTGGGGAATGCATTCCGAGCCTGCCATCGAAAACCGCGCGACCACCAGCGATCGCCGCCGCAAACGCGGCAACGGGTCCGTCGAGGGGCCTGTGTTCGTTGACAACTCCGGACGCCGGTCCAAGCTGCTGAAGCGGTTCGGCCTCCTGGTGGGTGTCCTGTGTCTCGGGTACGCCGTCGTCCTGGGCCTCGCCTTCCTGGGCATCGGCACCTCGGTCACCCCCTCCTCGCTGCTGCCCTTCCGGGGCGGCCAGGCGGGCCCGGCCGGCAACGGCCCCGCCGGCTACCGGCAGCAGGGCGGCATCGGCAACCGGACAGGTGCCCGGCCCGGTGACATCCCCTCGGTGCCACCGTCCGGCACGCCCACTCCGTCCGCGTCCGCCACCGCGGCCAACTGACCGGAGCGCCCAGCCACATGACCACGACGACGTCCCCACGTGGCCGCCGGCGCGCCCCCACCCGTATCGAACGGGCGGCGGGCAAGGCCGCGGCGCTGCAGAAACCCCGCGTCATCCTCGCGCTGCTGCTCCTGCTCGCGCTGACCAGCGTCATGCTGCTCGACGGCTATCTGCGCGCCGAGGTCGGCGGCGACGAGCGGGTGCGCGACGGAGCGAGCTCCAGCAAGGTGCCGGACAAGATCCTGGGCGGCGGCCCGATCCTGACCTTCCGCGGCGGACAGGCCACCACGCTCTCGGTGCCGGACAAGACCATCGCCCTCACCTTCGACGACGGCCCCAACCCGACCTGGACGCCCCAGGTGCTGGCCATCCTGAGGAAGTACGACGTCCCCGGCACGTTCTTCCTGGTCGGCTCGATGGTCTCGCGCTACCCGGGCATCGTGAGGACGATGGTCCAACAGGGCAACGAGGTGGGTGTCCACACCTTCACCCACGTCGACCTCTCCTACCAGAGCACCGCCCGGGTCAACCGTGAGATGACGCAGACCCAGCTCGCGCTGGCGGGTGCGGCCGGCATCACCACGACCCTGTTCCGGGCGCCGTACTCCTCCGGGACCGACGCCATCGACAACTACAGCTGGCCCGTCTACCAGCGGCTCGGCAAGGACGGCTACACCAGCGTCTTCGTCGACACCGACAGCGACGACTGGAAGAAGCCGGGCGTCTCGAAGATCGTCCAGTGGGCCACGCCGAAGAGCGGCAAGGGCGCGGCGGTCCTCATGCACGACGCGGGCGGCGACCGCTCGCAGACGGTCAGGGCGCTGCCCGAGTACATCGAGAAGATGAAGGCGAAGGGCTATACCTTCACCACGGTCAGCGGGGTCATCGAGAAGGACAACGCCAAGAACCGGCCCGAGGGGACGAGGGTAGCGGGAGGTGCCGCGGGCGCCACGGGAGAGCAGTCCGCGAACGGCCCGGGCGCGGCGGCGGACATGAGCGGCTCGAACGGTGCGAACCGCTCCCGGCTCCAGGCCGCCCACCGCACCGCGACCGGCGCGACCCTCTACGAGGGCAGGGCGCTCGTGTTCGCGGTCGCCGTCGCCGAGTGGACCGTGCCCACGCTGTCCGTCGGACTCGTCATCGTCGGTGTGGCCGTCATGGGCCGCTTCGGGATGATGCTGATCCTCGCCCGGCGCCACCACCGGCAGCGCAACAGACGCCGCTTCAGCTGGGGACCGACGGTCACCCGCCCGGTGAGCGTGATCGTCCCGGCGTACAACGAGAAGGAGTGCATCGCCAACACCCTTGAGTCACTGTCGAGGAGCACCCACCCGATCGAGATCATCGTGGTGGACGACGGCTCGACGGACGGCACCTCCGAGATCGCCCGCAACGCCGCCATGGACCTGGGCATGCACAACGTCCGCGTCATCCGCCAGGAGAACGCGGGCAAGCCGGCCGCCCTCAACAACGGTGTACGCAGCGCCAGTCACGACATCGTCGTGATGATGGACGGCGACACGGTCTTCGAACCGGACACCGTACGGCAGTTGGTGCAGCCCTTCGCCGACCCCGAGGTCGGCGCGGTCGCCGGCAACGCCAAGGTCGGCAACCGCGACACGGTCATCGGGGCCTGGCAGCACATCGAGTACGTCATGGGCTTCAACCTCGACCGGCGCATGTACGACGTGCTGCGCTGCATGCCGACCATCCCGGGCGCGATCGGCGCGTTCCGCCGGGAGGCGGTGCTGGAGGTCGGCGGGATGAGCGAGGACACCCTGGCCGAGGACACGGACATCACCATCGCCATGCACCGCGCGGGCCGGCGGGTGGTCTACCAGGAGCACGCCCGCGCGTGGACCGAGGCGCCCGGCTCCCTGAAGCAGCTGTGGTCCCAGCGCTACCGCTGGTCCTACGGCACCATGCAGGCGCTGTGGAAGCATCGCAAGTCCCTGACGGACAAGGGGCCTTCGGGGCGCTTCGGCCGGGTCGGGATGCCGCTGGTGGTGATCTTCCAGATCGTCACCCCGGTCTTCGCCCCGCTGATCGACGTCTTCACCGTCTACTCGATGATCTTCGTCGACTTCCGGGCCGCGCTGTACGCCTGGCTGGCGGTCCTCGGCGTCCAACTGGTGTGCGCCGCCTACGCGTTCCGCCTGGACCGGGAGAAGTACCGCTACCTGCTGATGATGCCGCTCCAGCAACTGGCCTACCGGCAGATGATGTACCTCGTCCTCATCCACTCCTGCGTCACCGCCCTGACCGGCGGCCGACTGCGCTGGCAGAAGCTGAAGCGCACGGGCGAGGTCGGGACACCGGCGGGGGTGAGCTGATGGGAGCGCACAGCAGGGGTGCCGTCGGACCGGGCGCGCCCGCGGATACGGCTCGGTTGCCCCCGGTCGAGCCCGCGCCCCCGGCCGGGGAGCCCGGTCCGAGGGCGTCCGGCCGGGACCGCTACTTCGACACGCTCCGGGCCCTCGCGCTGATCCGCGTCGTCACGTACCACACCTTCGGCTGGGCCTGGGCCGGCCTGGTCTTCCCCTCCATGGGGATCATGTTCGGCCTGGCCGGCACCCTGATGGCGAAGTCCCTGGAGCGCCCGTCCGGCAAGGTGATCAGGAGCCGGCTGCGCAGACTCCTGCCGCCGTTCTGGTTCTGGGGCTTCTTCGTCGTGTCGGCGATGCTCGTGCACGGCTGGATGCCGGGCTGGGAGATCGTCTACTGGATCCTGCCGCTGGGCGACCCGCCCGGCAACGCGTGGGGCGAGCAGGCTTGGGAGATCCTCTGGTACCTGCGGACGTATCTCTGGTTCGTCCTGCTCTCCCCGCTGCTCCTGCGCGTCTTCCGGCTCGCCCCGATCCCCGTCCTGTTCCTCTCCCTCGCCCCCGTCCTGGTCCTGAACTTCGTCTGGGCCGGCCCCGACAACCGCCTCGGCAGCGCCCTGTGGGACCTGTCGACGTACCTCTTCTGCTGGATCCTCGGCTTCGCCCACCGCGACGGTGTGCTGCGGCGGCTGCGGCCCGCCCTGGTCGTCGTGCTCTCCCTGGCTGCGGTCGGATACGGCGGCTGGTACGCCTTCACCCACCAGGCCGACGCCGGCACCTACGACCTCGACGAGATCCCGCTCGCGCAGGCCTTCTGGTCGGCCGGCTACGTCCTGCTGCTGATGTGGGCCAAGGCCTGCTTCAGGATCGACTTCGTCCGGCTGACCCGCTTCCGCCGTACCGACCGACTCGTGGCGGTCTTCAACGCGCGTGCCGTGACGATCTACCTCTGGCACGAGATCGCGCTGATCCTGGCGGTCCCGCTGATCGACCAGTTCTGGAACGTCCCCGCGTTCGAGAAGTGGCTTCCGCTGGACAGCCAGTGGTTCGTGTTCGGCATCGGCTGGATCCTGATCGCGGGGTTCGTCCTTGCGTGCGGATGGGTGGAGGACGTGGCCGGGAAGAAGAAGCCGACGCTTCTTCCCTGAGGGCGGGCTGCAAGAATGGCCGCGTGACCCGCGCATCCCTGGACAAGCAGCCGCACGAAGTCGCCTCGATGTTCGACCACGTGGCGGAACGGTACGACCTGACCAACGACGTGCTGTCGCTCGGCCAGGACCGGGCGTGGCGCAGGGAGGTGGCCAGAGCCGTCGACGCGCGGCCCGCGCAGAAGATCCTGGACCTGGCCGCCGGTACGGCGACCTCCTCGCTGCCGTTCGCCCGCACGGGCGCGTACGTCGTCCCCTGCGACTTCTCGCTCGGCATGCTCCAGGTCGGCAAGCGCAAGCACCCCTGGCTGCCGCTGACCGCGGGCGACGCCACGAAGCTGCCGTTCAAGGACGACACCTTCGACGCGGTGACCATCTCCTTCGGTCTGCGCAACGTCCAGGACTTCGACGCGGCCCTGCGCGAGATGTACCGGGTGACCAGGCCCGGCGGGCGGGTCGTGATCTGCGAGTTCTCCCACCCGACCTGGGCGCCCTTCCGCACGGCCTACACCGAGTACCTGATGCGGGCCCTGCCGCCGGTCGCCCGCGCGGTCTCCTCGAGCCCCGACGCGTACGTCTACCTCGCCGAGTCCATCCGTGCCTGGCCCGACCAGCCCGCGCTGGCCGGGCACCTGCAGAAGGCCGGCTGGTCGAAGGTGGCCTGGCGCAACCTCACGGGCGGGGTCGTCGCCCTGCACCGCGGCTTCAAGCAGGGCTGACGACGGCGGCGGCTTCAGGTGGAGCCGCCGAAGCCTTCAGGCTGAGCCGATCGCGGCTTCAGGCTGAGCCGATGACGGCTTCAGGCTGAGCTGACGACGGCTTCAGGCTGAGCTGACGACGGCGTAGGGGTCGCCGGGCTCGTCCAGCTCGCGCTGCATCCCGCCGGTCGGGGGGCGCGGGATGCGCGGCTCACGCACGCCTCCGCCGCCCTCTCCCTCGCCGAAGTCGAACCACACGTACACCATCGAGTCCCGGGGCACCTCGGCGCCGGGTGCGGGGTACTGGCGGACGACGTACTCGACGACGGTGAGATGAAAGTCGGGCCGGTCCGGCGCGTTGATGAACAGACCGCGCGACTTCGCCGCCTCGCGCGCGTCCATGGCCATCAGTCCGACGAGCCTCGGAACTCGTACTTCGGGTGTCTTGGGCGGTATGTGCACAGATGTCACCCCCAGCGGTACTGGAAGGGTAACCGCGTGGGGGTGGTGACCGGAAGCCTCAAGTGTCTTTCTGTAGCCACCCGTTACTTTGAGTAACCATCCTGTAGGTCCAGCCGGAAGCAGAGGGCGTCCTCCGGGAGCCACGGGTGCGGAAACGTCTGCGCCAGTTCCATCCCGAGGCGCTTGGTGACCGCGATGGACCGTTCGTTTCCGGGTCTGACCATCGCCACCACGCTCGGCACCCCGGCCGCCCTGAGCCGCTCCAGCGTCATCCGCGCGGCCACGGTCGCGTACCCCCGGCCCCAGAACTCCCGTCCGAGCCGCCAGCCGATCTCGATCTCGCCCGTGGGGCCCCACTCCCGCGGCCAGGGCTGGGCGCCGGTGAAGCCGATGACCTCGCCCTGCTCGCCGACCATGGTCCACAGACAGAAGCCCAGCTCCGCGTCGTGCCGGCGCTGGCGGGCGGTCAGCTCCTCGTAGACCGACAGCTCCGCGGACCTGCCGCCGTGGAACTCCATGACCTCCGGGTCGTCGAAGACCCGGTGCCAGGCGATCGCGTCCTCGTCGGTGGGGACGCGCAGCCGTACGACAGGCAGAGCTCGGTTCACGGGGCAGCCCTTCAGCCGGGTGATCAATTCTGCTGAATAGACTGCCCATGTCCAGTGCCGGTCGGCACGCAGATTTCGAACTTGGGGAGATCCCGCCGTGACCGTCGAGACTGAGCCCCTCTCCGAAAACACCGCCGATGTGATCGTCGTCGGCGCGGGGCCGGCCGGCTCCACCACCGCGTACCACCTCGCCAAGGCCGGACTCGATGTGCTCCTGCTGGAGAAGACCGAGTTCCCGCGCGAGAAGGTCTGCGGCGACGGCCTCACCCCGCGCGCGGTCAAGCAGCTCGTGGCCATGGGAATCGACGTCTCCGAGGAGGCCGGCTGGCTGCGCAACAAGGGCCTGCGCATCATCGGCGGCGGCGTCCGCCTCCAGCTCGACTGGCCGGATCTGGCCTCTTTCCCGGACTACGGCCTGGTCCGCAAGCGCGACGACTTCGACGAGCAGCTCGCCCGCCAGGCGCAGAAGGCCGGCGCGCGTCTCTTCGAGCGCTGCAACGTCGGCGCCCCGATCACCGACGAGCGCACCGGCCGCATCACCGGCGTCCACGCCAAGTTGGGTGAGGAGAAGCGCGAGGTCACCTTCCACGCGCCGCTCGTGGTGGCCGCCGACGGCAACTCCACCCGGCTGTCCCTGGCGATGGGCCTGCACCGCCGCGAGGACCGCCCGATGGGCGTCGCCGTCCGGACGTACTTCACCAGCCCGCGCCACGAGGACGACTACCTGGAGTCCTGGCTGGAACTGTGGGACCGCCGCGGCGCCCAGGACCGTCTCCTGCCCGGCTACGGCTGGATCTTCGGCATGGGCGACGGCACCTCGAACGTCGGCCTCGGCGTCCTCAACACCTCCGACTCCTTCAAGGAACTCGACTGGCGCGAGGTCCTCAAGGCCTGGTGCGCCTCCATGCCGGAGGACTGGGGCTACACCCCGGACAACATGACCGGCCCGATCCGCGGCGCCGCCCTGCCGATGGCCTTCAACCGCCAGCCCCACTACACGCGCGGGCTGCTGCTCGTCGGCGACGCCGGCGGCCTGGTGAACCCCTTCAACGGCGAGGGCATCGCCTACGCCATGGAGTCGGGCCAGATCGCCGCCGACGTCATCGTCCAGGCGCACGCCCGCGCGACCCCCGCGGGGCGCGAGATGGCGCTGCAGCGTTACCCGCGGGTGTTGAAGGACACCTACGGGGGCTACTACACGCTGGGCCGCGCCTTCGTGAAGCTCATCGGCAACCCGAAGGTCATGAAGATCGCGGCCCAGCGCGGCCTGACCCACCCGGTGCTGATGAAGTTCACCCTGAAGATGCTCGCCAACCTCACCGACCCGACGGGCGGCGACGCGATGGACCGCATCATCAACGGGCTGAGCAAGGTGGCCCCGAAGGCGTAGTCCGCGTCACCGGGGTCGTGGGCGCGCACGGGAGCGCCAAACGGAAACACCGGGCACATGGATCGCTGGATCGCCTCAGGATCCGGGCCGGGGCTCAACGGCCCCTGGTCCGGACCCGGGTGACGGCACAGACTGAATGGCGGTGCCGCCGGTGCCGGCGGGCGTGACGGCGTACGCGCGCCGTCGCTGCGACGGCGTGGGTGGCCGCAGGGTCGTCCGCTGCCGCGCCGAGCACCTCTCGGACTGGAACAAGCCAGGCATGCTGCATGGCGAGGCGGCAAAGGAGTGCACAAAGGAGGAAAACGTCGCCGAGTTGGGGCCCAACTCAGGGCAGACTCGACGACTCCAGGGTCAAGAACGGTGTGACGGAGGGCCGCTGCCCCCGAGCGGCTGCGGCCCTCCACATGTCGTGCCGGGAGTCAGAGCACCCGCACCGCGCCGGTCGGCGGGTCGTACGACAGCGGCTTCTCGACCACACCGGTCGACGGGTTCTGCGCGCCGACGAACATGCCGTCGCCGACGTACACCGCCACGTGGTAGGCGCTGCCCGCGCTGCCCCAGTACAGGATGTCGCCGGGCTGCAGGTTGCTCAGCGAGACCTGGGTGCCCGCCGTCGACTGGTCCTGCGAGACGCGCGGCAGGCTGATGCCGACCTGCTTGAAGGCGGTCTGTACGAGGCCGGAGCAGTCCCAGGAGTTGGGACCGGTGCCGCCGGAGACGTAGGCGTCGCCGATCTGTGCCTTCACGAAGGCGATGACCGCGGCGGCCGAACCGGTGGCCGTCGAGGAGCTCGTGGAGGCGGTGCTGGTCGTTGTGGCGGCCAGCGTGGTCCGCTCGGCGCTGCGGGACGCGGCCCGCTCGGCGGCGGCCTTGCGGGCGGCCTCCGCCTTCTTCTTGGCCTCCGCCTTCTTCTTGGCCTCGGCGAGGTCCGCCTTGGCCTGCTTTGCGGCCTTCGCGGCGGCCGCGTCACGCTCCGCCTGCAGCTGGTAGTTCGCGGCCGCCTGCTGCGTGGCGTCTGCGGACTGGGCGACCTGAGCGGCCAGGTCGGCCGTCAGCGTGGGCAGTTGCAGGGTCTGCGTCGTCTCGGCGGCGCTCGCCGAGGCCGACGCACCCGCCGCCGCCATGCTGAGAACACCACCGGCAACTCCGGCACGCACCGCGAGACTCGTCGTCGCGTTGCGGCGGGCTTTCCGGTGGCTGCGTATGTGAGCGGTGTGGGACATGAGAACAACCGGTATCAGGGGCTCCTCCATACCTTCAAGAAACGTGTGGTGCGCCACAGTTGCTCAATGGGCGGCCCAAATTCCCCTCGCGGAGTTCTTTATTGACGCCGTAACGGACATTGCGGACTCCACCCGTCGGGCCCGTGATCACGGTGTTTCGTCTATACGCCCGAATTGCCCCGCGCCTACCATCGGTTGGGACCGTTGGCCAAGCTCTCTTCTCGGGGGGCTCTTGTGAATGTGGCGGAGGTCACGCAACGGTCACGAGATCGCCCGCGTCCCGCGCGAAGATCACGAGCTGATTGCGGCCGGATCGCGACCGGGACTCGCTCGTGAACGCGTGCACGCGTCCACACCGCACCCCGCACCTCCCCCTGATGTGTGAACGCGGCCCTCTATCAAGGCATCCGGTCCAGCGCCAATTTGCATGCAAGGGAAGTCTCTTGATATTGAGACGTCCCACCCGAACTGCGCCGACGAGCAGAAATGTCACCTCTGGTGATCAGTCGGACGCCTCTCGTGCGAAGATCACCGCTCTTCCGGCTTCATGATCCTTCGTCAGGTGGTGGAGATCACAAAGCTTGTGCAATACCCCGTGTCGCAGATCACAGAGCGTCGGGCATAAGATGCGAGGCAGTTGGGCTTGTGACCTGCTTCACATGTTCTCGATCTTCGCCGGGACGAGCGGGGTGAGAGAGACGTATGAGGCCGGTGTGAGTCCGATGCCATCGCCAGCAGTCAGTGCCGACTGAGAGGAGCGAGGAGCGGTGAACGCCTATGCGCCCATCCTCGTACTGGGAGCCCTCGGGGCAGGCTTTGCGATCTTCTCCGTGGTCATGGCCACGCTGATCGGTCCGAAGCGGTACAACCGGGCCAAGCTCGAGGCCTACGAGTGCGGTATCGAGCCGACCCCCACGCCGGCCGGCGGCGGGCGCTTCCCCATCAAGTACTACCTGACGGCGATGCTCTTCATCGTCTTCGACATCGAGATCGTCTTCCTCTACCCCTGGGCCGTCACCTTCGACGCCCTGGGGATCTTCGGGCTCGTGGAGATGCTGCTCTTCGTGCTCACCGTCTTCGTCGCGTACGCGTACGTATGGCGGCGCGGCGGCCTGGAATGGGACTGAGGGGCCTTTAACGACATGGGACTCGAAGAAAAGCTGCCGAGCGGCTTCCTGCTGACCACCGTCGAGCAGGCCGCGGGCTGGGTGCGCAAGGCGTCCGTCTTCCCGGCCACCTTCGGCCTGGCCTGCTGCGCCATCGAGATGATGACCACCGGCGCCGGCCGCTACGACCTGGCGCGCTTCGGCATGGAGGTCTTCCGCGGTTCGCCCCGCCAGGCGGACCTGATGATCGTCGCGGGCCGGGTCAGCCAGAAGATGGCGCCGGTACTGCGGCAGGTCTACGACCAGATGCCGAACCCCAAGTGGGTGATCTCCATGGGGGTCTGCGCCTCCTCGGGCGGCATGTTCAACAACTACGCGATCGTCCAGGGCGTCGACCACATCGTCCCGGTCGACATCTATCTCCCCGGCTGCCCGCCGCGGCCCGAGATGCTGATGGACGCCATCCTCAAGCTGCATCACAAGATCCAGAACTCCAAGCTCGGTGTGAACGCCGAGGAAGCGGCCCGCGAGGCGGAGGAAGCGGCGCTCAAGGCCCTGCCCACGATCGAGATGAAGGGGCTGCTGCGGTGAGCGACGCGAACGGCACCGGCGCGAACGGTTCCGCGAACGGGGTGAACCCCGAGAAGGACCTCGGCGCCTCCAACCTCCCCGGCCAGCGCGGCGAGGGCGGCGAGGAGATCCGCGTCCAGCGCGGCATGTTCGGCGCCAACAACGGCGGCGACACCTCCGGCTACGGCGGCCTGGTCCGCTCGGTCCGTCTCCCGGGACCGGCGACCCGCCCCTACGGCGGCTGGTTCGACGAGGTCGCCGACGAACTGGAGGGCGCCCTGGAGGAACAGGGACTGCTCCCCGACAACGCCATCGAGAAGACGGTCGTCGACCGCGGCGAACTCACCTTCCACATCGAGCGGGAGCACCTGCTGCGCGTCGCCCGCACCCTGCGCGACGACCCGGCCCTGCGCTTCGAGCTGTGCACCGGCGTCAGCGGCGTCCACTACCTCCACGACAAGGGACGCGAGCTGCACGCCGTCTACCACCTGCGCTCGATCACCCACAACCGGCTGATCCGCCTCGAGGTCAGCGCCCCGGACGCGGACCCGCACATCCCGTCCCTGGTCTCCGTGTACCCGACCAACGACTGGCACGAGCGCGAGACCTACGACTTCTTCGGGATCGTCTTCGACGGTCACCCGGCCCTGACCCGGATCATGATGCCGGACGACTGGCAGGGCCATCCGCAGCGCAAGGACTACCCCCTCGGCGGCATCCCCGTCGAGTACAAGGGCGCCCAGATCCCGGCTCCGGACCAGCGGAGGTCGTACTCGTGAGCACTTCGCACGCTTCTCCTCGCGAGACCACGGAAGGCACCGTATATACGGTCACCGGAGGCGACTGGGACGAGGTCGTCCAGACCGCCGCCCGCGCCGACGACGAGCGCATCGTCGTCAACATGGGTCCCCAGCACCCCTCCACCCACGGAGTGCTGCGCCTGATCCTGGAGATCGACGGCGAAACGGTCACCGAGGCCCGCTGCGGCATCGGTTACCTCCACACCGGCATCGAGAAGAACCTCGAGTTCCGCACGTGGACGCAGGGCACCACGTTCGTGACGCGCATGGACTACCTGACGTCCTTCTTCAATGAGACCGCCTACTGTCTCGCCGTCGAGAAGCTCCTCGGCATCGAGGACCAGATCACCGAGCGCGCCAAGATCATCCGGGTGCTCCTGATGGAGCTGAACCGGCTCTCCTCGCACCTGGTGTGCATCGCCACCGGCGGTATGGAGCTCGGCGCCACCACGATCATGATCTACGGGTTCCGTGATCGTGAAATGATTCTCGACATCTACGAGCTCATCACGGGCCTGCGCATGAACCACGCGTACATCCGGCCCGGCGGACTCGCCCAGGACCTGCCGCCCGGCGCGGTGGACCACATCCGCGAGTTCGTGAAGAAGATGAGGAAGAACCTCCCCGAGTACGACAAGCTCGCCACCGGGAACCCCATCTTCAAGGCCCGCATGCAGGACGTCGGCTACCTCGACCTGGCCGGCTGCATGGCCCTCGGCGCGACGGGACCGATCCTGCGCTCCGCCGGCCTGCCGCACGACCTGCGCAAGGCACAGCCCTACTGCGACTACGAGACCTACGACTTCGAGATCCCGACCGCCGACACCTGCGACTCCTACGGGCGCTTCCTGATCCGCCTTGAGGAGATGCGCCAGTCGCTGGGGATCATCGAGCAGTGCCTGGACCGGCTGCAGCCCGGCTCGGTCATGGTCGCCGACAAGAAGATCGCCTGGCCCGCCCAGCTCGCCCTGGGACCGGACGGGCTCGGCAACTCCCTCGACCACATCAAGAAGATCATGGGCACCTCCATGGAGGCCCTGATCCACCACTTCAAGCTGGTCACCGAGGGCTTCCGCGTACCGCCGGGACAGGCGTACGCGGCCGTCGAGTCACCCAAGGGCGAACTCGGGGTGCACGCCGTGTCCGACGGCGGCACCCGCCCCTTCCGGGTCCACTTCCGCGACCCGTCCTTCACCAACCTGCAGGCCATGGCGGCGATGTGCGAGGGCGGCCAGGTCGCCGACGTCATCGTCGCCGTCGCGTCCATCGACCCCGTGATGGGAGGCGTCGACCGGTGACCACCAGTTCTTCCGAGCGGGGCGTCAGCCTGGGCATGCCCGAACTGCCCGCGCCCGCCTATCCGGACGACGTCCGAGCCCGGCTGGAGACGGACGCGCGCGAGATCATCGCCCGCTACCCGGACTCCCGCTCGGCCCTGCTGCCGTTGCTGCACCTCGTGCAGTCGGAGGAGGGCCATGTCACGCGCACCGGGATGCGGTTCTGCGCGGACGTGCTGGACCTGACCACGGCCGAGGTCACCGCCGTCGCGACCTTCTACACGATGTACCGGCGCAAGCCGAGCGGTGACTACCAGGTGGGCGTCTGCACCAACACCCTGTGTGCGGTGATGGGCGGCGACGCGATCTTCGAGGAGCTGCAGGAGCATCTCGGCGTCGGCAACGGCGAGACCACCGAGGACGGCAAGGTCACCCTGGAGCACATCGAGTGCAACGCGGCCTGCGACTTCGCGCCGGTGGTGATGGTCAACTGGGAGTTCTTCGACAACCAGTCCCCGGCCAGCGCCAAGCGCCTCGTCGACGACCTGCGCGCGGGACGGGAGGTCGAGCCCACGCGCGGGGCGCGCCTGTGCACCTTCAAGGAGACCGCGCGGATCCTGGCCGGCTTCCCCGACGAGCGGCCAGGGGCCGTCGAGGCAAGCGGCAGTGCGGGACCGGCGTCGCTGGTGGGCCTGCGCCTGGCAAAGGGAGAGACCGCACCCGCGCGCGTGGTCCATCCACGGGACGGCGGACCGCACGACGAGCAGGACAGGGCCGTGCACGAGCCCTCTCCGACCGAGCACCTCAGCTCACACGACGCGCCACAGGACACGTCGGCCTCCGACCCAGCCCACCCGGCAGGGCCTGCCGCCGAGGAGGGGGAGTGATGACCTTGGCACCCGAACTCAAAGACACCAGCCCCGAGAAGCTGCTCGCACCCGTGCTGTCGGCCTTCTGGGACGAGGACAAGTCCTGGACGCTGGACGTCTACCGAAGGCACGAGGGTTACGAGGGGCTCCGCAAGGCGCTCGCCATGTCGCCGGACGACCTGATCGCGTACGTCAAGGACTCCGGTCTGCGCGGCCGCGGTGGCGCTGGATTCCCGACGGGAATGAAATGGCAGTTCATTCCCCAGGGTGATGGAAAGCCACACTATCTAGTTGTCAACGCCGACGAATCGGAGCCGGGGACCTGTAAGGACATCCCGCTCCTCTTCGCGAACCCGCACAGCCTCATCGAGGGCATTGTCATCGCGTGTTATGCCATCAGGTCGTCGCATGCCTTCATCTATCTGCGTGGTGAAGTCGTCCCCGTTCTGCGGCGGTTGCACGAGGCCGTGCGCGAGGCCTACGCGGCGGGCTACCTCGGCGAGAACATCCTGGGCAGCGGGCTGAACCTCGACCTCACCGTGCACGCCGGCGCCGGCGCGTACATCTGCGGTGAGGAGACCGCACTGCTCGACTCGCTCGAAGGCCGCCGTGGTCAACCGCGGCTCCGTCCCCCTTTCCCTGCGGTGGCGGGCCTCTATGCGTGCCCGACTGTGGTGAACAACGTCGAGTCGATCGCGTCGGTTCCCGCGATTCTGCATCGGGGCAAAGAATGGTTCCGGTCGATGGGCAGCGAGAAGTCGCCGGGCTTCACGCTCTACTCGCTCAGCGGCCATGTCGCGAGCCCCGGCCAGTACGAGGCCCCGCTCGGCATCACGCTCCGCCAGCTGCTCGAGATGAGCGGCGGAATGCGGCCGGGGCACCGGCTGAAGTTCTGGACTCCGGGCGGTTCCTCGACGCCGATGTTCACCGACGAGCACCTCGACGTGCCCCTCGACTACGAGGGCGTGGGCGCCGCCGGCTCGATGCTCGGCACCAAGGCCCTGCAGTGCTTCGACGAGACGACCTGCGTCGTCCGCGCCGTCACCCGCTGGACCGAGTTCTACGCCCACGAGTCCTGCGGCAAGTGCACACCGTGCCGTGAAGGCACCTACTGGCTCGTGCAGTTGCTGCGCGACATCGAGGCCGGCAAGGGCACCATGTCCGACCTCGACAAGCTGAACGACATCGCCGACAACATCAACGGCAAGTCCTTCTGCGCCCTCGGCGACGGCGCCGCCTCGCCGATCTTCTCCTCGCTCAAGTACTTCCGCGAGGAGTACGAGCAGCACATCACCGGCCGGGGCTGCCCCTTCGACCCGGCGAAGTCGACGGCCTGGGCCGACCGCCCGGAGGTGAACGCATGACCGTGACCACCAACGCTCCCGCGGGAGGGGGAGAGGCGGCGGTCCCGCCGGAAGATCTCGTGACGCTGACCATCGACGGCGCCGAGATCAGCGTGCCCAAGGGCACCCTGGTCATCCGGGCCGCCGAACAGCTCGGCATCGAGATCCCTCGCTTCTGCGACCACCCCCTCCTCGACCCGGCCGGCGCCTGCCGCCAGTGCATCGTCGAGGTCGAGGGCCAGCGCAAGCCGATGGCGTCCTGCACCATCACGTGCACCGACGGCATGGTCGTCAAGACGCACCTCACCTCACCGGTCGCCGAGAAGGCCCAGCACGGGGTGATGGAGCTGCTGCTCATCAACCACCCGCTGGACTGCCCGGTCTGCGACAAGGGCGGCGAGTGCCCGCTGCAGAACCAGGCCATGTCGCACGGCCAGGCCGAATCCCGCTTCGAAGGCAAGAAGCGGACGTACGAGAAGCCCGTCCCGATCTCCACGCAGGTGCTGCTCGACCGTGAGCGGTGCGTGCTGTGCGCCCGCTGCACCCGCTTCTCCAACCAGGTCGCGGGCGACCCGATGATCGAGCTGCTGGAACGCGGCGCGCTGCAGCAGGTAGGCACCGGAGAGGGCGACCCCTTCGAGTCGTACTTCTCCGGCAACACCATCCAGATCTGCCCGGTGGGCGCGCTGACCTCGGCGGCGTACCGATTCCGCTCCCGCCCCTTCGACCTGGTCTCCTCTCCTTCGGTCTGCGAGCACTGCTCCGGCGGCTGCGCGACCCGCACCGACCACCGGCGCGGCAAGGTCATGCGGCGGCTCGCGGCCAACGACCCCGAGGTCAACGAGGAGTGGATCTGCGACAAGGGCCGCTTCGCGTTCCGGTACGCGCAGCAGCGCGACCGGCTCCAGACGCCGCTGGTGCGCAACGCCGAGGGCGACCTCGAACCGGCCTCGTGGCCGGAGGCGCTGCAGATCGCGGCCCAGGGGCTGCTCGCCTCGCGCGGCCGCACCGGCGTCCTCACCGGCGGCCGACTCACCGTCGAGGACGCCTACGCGTACAGCAAGTTCGCGCGCGTGGCGCTCGACACGAACGACATCGACTTCCGCGCGCGCGTGCACAGCAGCGAGGAAGCCGACTTCTTGGCGTCCCGGATCGCCGGGCACGGCCGTGACCTGGACGGTACGGGTGTCACGTACACCTCCCTGGAGAAGGCGCCGGCCGTCCTGCTGGTCGGGTTCGAGGCCGAGGAGGAGGCCCCCGGCGTCTTCCTGAGGCTGCGCAAGGCCTGGCGCAAGCACGGGCAGAAGGTGTTCTCGGTGGCCACGCACACCACGCGCGGCCTGGAGAAGGCGGGCGGCATCCTGCTTCCAGCGGCCCCCGGTACCGAGACCGAATGGCTGGACGCGCTCGCGAGCGGGGTCGGCCTGGACGGCGACGGTGCTACGGCCGCCGAGGCGCTGCGCGGCGAGGGCGCGGTCATCGTCGTCGGCGAGCGGCTGGCCGCCGTCGCGGGCGGCCTCACCGCCGCCGTACGGGCCGCCTCCGCCACCGGCGCCCAGCTGGTGTGGATCCCGAGGCGCGCCGGAGAGCGCGGCGCCGTCGAGGCCGGCGCGCTGCCGTCGCTGCTGCCCGGCGGACGCCCGGCGACCGACCCACGCGCGCGTGAGGAGGTCGCCGCGGCCTGGGGGCTCGCCGAACTCCCGCACCGCTACGGCCGCGACACCAGCCAGATCGTCGAGGCCGCGGCCAACGGCGAGCTGCAGGCACTGCTGGTCGCGGGCGTCGAGATCGCCGACCTGCCCGACCCGGCACGCGCACGTGAAGCACTTCACGAGGCCGGGTTCGTGGTGTCGCTGGAGCTGCGGCCCAGCGAGGTCAGCGAGCACGCCAGCGTCGTCCTGCCGGTCGCCGCGGTCGCCGAGAAGCCGGGCACCTTCCTCAACTGGGAAGGCCGCGTGCGCTTCTTCGAGGCCGCGCTCAAGCCCGACCAGATGACCCGGCGTCTCGCGCCGACCGACGCGCGCGTGCTGCAGATGCTGGCCGACGCCATGGACGTCCACCTGGGCCTGCCGGATCTGCGCACCATCCGCGCGGAGATCGACCGGCTCGGCCCCTGGGACGGCCCGCGGGCCGGCGGATCCCTGCAGAGCGCGGGCGTGCTGCCGCGGCCGGCGGCCGGAGAGGCCGTCCTCGCCGGGCACCGTCTCCTGCTCGACCTCGGCGTCCTCCAGCAGGGCGACGAGGCGCTCGCCGGAACCCGGCACGCCGCCCACGCGCGCGTGTCGGCCGCGACGGCCGCCGAGGCGGGCGTCAAGGACGGCGACGTCCTCGCCGTGACGGGTCCCGCCGGAACGACCGAACTGCCCCTGCGGATCACGGAGATGCCCGACCGGGTGGTCTGGCTTCCGCTGAACTCCGTCGGCAGCGGCGTCGCCTCCGACACCGGGGCGCTGCCCGGCGCCCTCGTCCGTATCGGCCCGGCGACGTCCGTCGGCGAGGCCCCGAAGGAGGTGGAGGCATGAGGTACCTCGCCGCTGAAGACCTCTCGATGTTCGGCCGCGACCCCTGGTGGCTGGTCGTCATCAAGGCCGTCTTCTGCTTCGCCTTCCTGATGGTGACCGTGTTGTTCTCCATCGTGTGGGAGCGCAAGGTCGTCGCCTGGATGCAGCTGCGCATCGGCCCCAACCGGCACGGCCCCTGGGGCATGCTCCAGTCGCTCGCCGACGGCATCAAGCTGATGCTCAAGGAAGACGTCATCGTCAAACGCGCGGACAAGGTGGTCTACGTCCTCGCGCCGATCGTCGCGGCCATCCCGGCCTTCATGGCGATCGCGGTGATCCCCTTCGGCCCGGCCGACAACGAGATCTCGATCTTCGGCCATCGCACCACGATGCAGCTCACCGACCTGCCGATCGCGATGCTCTACATCCTCGCGGTCGCCTCGGTCGGCATCTACGGCATCGTGCTCGCGGGCTGGAGTTCCGGATCCACCTACCCGCTGCTCGGGGGCCTGCGCTCCTGCGCGCAGATGATCTCCTACGAGATCGCCATGGGCGCCGCCTTCGCCTCGGTCTTCCTCTACTCGGGCTCGATGTCGACCTCGACGATCGTCGAGCACCAGCACGACCGCTGGTACATCCTGCTGCTGCCGGTCTCCTTCATCCTCTACATCGTCACCATGGTCGGCGAGACCAACCGCGCCCCGTTCGACATGCCGGAGTCCGAGGGCGATCTGGTCGGCGGCTTCAACACCGAGTACTCGTCGATCAAGTTCGCGATGTTCATGCTCGCCGAGTACGTCAACATGGTGACCGTCTCGGCCGTTTCGACCACGCTCTTCCTCGGCGGCTGGCGCGCCCCCTGGCCGATCAGCACCTTCTGGGAGGGCGCCAACCACGGCTGGTGGCCGCTGCTCTGGTTCGTGATCAAGGTGCAGCTGCTGCTGTTCTTCTTCATCTGGCTGCGCGGCACGCTCCCGCGGGTCCGCTACGACCAGCTGATGAAGCTCGGCTGGAAGGTCCTCATCCCCGTGTCCGTGGTCTGGCTGATGCTGGTCGCGACCGTGCGGGCGCTGAGGAACGAGAACTACGACTTCGCCGACATCGCCCTCTACATCGGCGGCGGCGTCCTCGCCCTGCTGCTCCTGTCCTTCGTCGTCGACATGTTCCGCGAGAAGGCCAAGGAGAGCGAACAGCCCGCCGCGCAACCCGCCGGGTTCGACCCCATGGCGGGCGGATTCCCCGTACCGCCACTGCCCGGACAGGAGCTTCCGCCGGTTCCCAGGCGCGGCCCGCGCCGGGAGCGGGAGCTCATTGTCAGTGGTGGACCGGATACTGCCAGTGACGGATCTTCGGATGGAAAGGAGGCGTCCGATGGCTGAGGAGCCGAAGGAGACCAAGCCCGGTTTCATGAACCCCGTCGCCGGCTTCGGCGTGACCTTCAAGGCCATGTTCAAGAAGCGGCTGACCGAGCAGTACCCGGAGCAGAAGAAGACCACCGCTCCGCGGTTCCACGGACGGCACCAGCTCAACCGCCATCCGGACGGCCTGGAGAAGTGCGTCGGCTGCGAGCTGTGCGCCTGGGCCTGCCCCGCCGACGCCATCTACGTGGAGGGCGCCGACAACACGGACGAGGAGCGCTACTCGCCCGGCGAGCGGTACGGGCGCGTGTACCAGATCAACTACGCCCGCTGCATCCTGTGCGGCCTGTGCATCGAGGCGTGCCCCACGCGCGCGCTCACGATGACCAACGAGTTCGAACTGGCCGACTCCAGCCGTGCCAACCTCATCTACACCAAGGAGCAGCTGCTTGCCGGCCTGGAAGAGGGCATGGTCGACTCCCCGCACGCGATCTACCCGGGGACCGACGAACAGGACTACTACCGGGGCCTGGTGACCGAGGCCGCGCCGGGCACGGTGCAGCAGGTGGCGCTCTCCAAGGGCGAGGTCCCGCAGGAGGCCGCCTCCACCTTCGGCGAGGAAGAGCCCGCGTCGGAGAAGGTGATCGGCCGATGAGCCCGCTGCAACTCGCCGCCTACTCCACCTCCACCGGAGAGGCCTTCCAGTTCTGGGTCCTCGGTACCGTCGCCGTGATCGGCGCCCTGTCCACCGTCTTCATGAAGAAGGCCGTGCACAGCGCGCTCTCCCTCGCCGGCACCATGATCATCCTGGCGGTCTTCTACCTCGCCAACGGCGCCTACTTCCTGGGGATCGTGCAGATCGTCGTCTACACCGGCGCGATCATGATGCTGTTCCTGTTCGTGGTGATGCTCGTCGGCGTGACGGCTGCGGACTCGCTGAAGGAGACCATCAAGGGCCAGCGCTGGCTGGCCCTCCTGTGCGGCCTCGGCTTCGGCATCCTGCTGCTCGCCGGGATCGGCAACGCCTCCCTCAAGCAGTTCGACGGCCTGGCCGAGGCGAACGCGAACGGCAACGTGCAGGGCCTTGCCGCCCTGATCTTCACCAAGTACGTCTTCGCCTTCGAAATCACCGGCGCCCTGCTGATCACGGCGGCCATCGGCGCCATGGTGCTCACCCACCGCGAGCGCACCGAGCGCGCCAAGACCCAGCGCGAGCTGTCCGAACAGCGCGTGCGCGAGGGCAAGCACGTGCCGCCGCTGCCGGCCCCCGGTGTGTACGCCCGGCACAACGCGGTCGACATCGCGGGCCTGCTCCCCGACGGCACCCCGTCGGAGCTCACGGTCAGCAAGACGCTGCGCGATCGCGGCCAGATCCGTGACGTGTCCGCCGAGGCGCTCAACGACCTGCGGGCGCTTGAGCAGCGCGCGCAGGAGCGCCTGGAGCGCACCGAGATCGAACCGGCCACCTTCAAGCGGGAGGAGGCGTCGAAGTGAACCCGGTCAACTACCTGTACCTCTCGGCCCTGTTGTTCACGATCGGTGCCACCGGCGTGCTGATCAGGCGCAACGCCATCGTGGTGTTCATGTGCATCGAGCTGATGCTGAATGCCTGCAACCTCGCGTTCGTCACCTTCTCCCGGATGCACGGCAACCTCGACGGCCAGGTCATCGCGTTCTTCACGATGGTCGTCGCCGCCGCGGAGGTCGTGGTCGGGCTCGCGATCATCGTGTCCCTGTTCCGTACCCGCCACTCGGCCTCGGTCGACGACGCCAGCCTGATGAAGCTCTGAGGGGTCGCTGAATCGTGGAGAACCTGATTGCGCTGCTGGTGGCGGCGCCACTGCTCGGAGCGGCCGTACTGCTGTGCGGCGGCCGGCGGCTCGATGCCGTCGGCCACTGGATCGGCGTCCTGATGTCGACCCTCTCCTTCGTGTTCGCCGTGATCCTCTTCGCCGACCTGCTCGGCAAGAACGCCGAACACCGCACCCTGATCCAGCACCTGTGGACGTGGATCCCCGTCGAGAGCTTCCAGGCGGACGTCACCTTCCGCCTCGACCAGCTCTCAATGACGTTCGTCCTGCTGATCACCGGCGTCGGCTCGCTGATCCACCTGTACTCGGTCGGGTACATGGAGCACGACGAGCGCCGCCGCCGCTTCTTCGGCTATCTGAACCTGTTCCTCGCGGCGATGCTGCTCCTGGTCATCGCCGACAACTACCTGCTGCTGTACGTCGGCTGGGAGGGCGTCGGTCTCGCCTCGTACCTCCTGATCGGCTTCTGGCAGCACAAGCCCAGCGCGGCGACGGCGGCGAAGAAGGCCTTCCTGGTCAACCGTGTCGGCGACATGGGCCTGTCCATCGCGATCATGCTGATGTTCGCGACGTTCGGCACCTTCGCCTTCGGGCCGGTCTTCAGCCACGCGGGGGACGCCTCGGAGGGCAAGCTCACCGCCATCGCCCTGATGCTCCTGCTCGCCGCCTGCGGCAAGTCCGCCCAGGTGCCGCTGCAGTCCTGGCTCGGGGACGCGATGGAGGGCCCGACCCCGGTCTCGGCCCTCATCCACGCAGCGACGATGGTGACCGCGGGCGTCTACCTGATCGTCCGCTCGGCGGCGATCTTCAACGGCGCGCCGGACGCGCAGACGGCCGTGGTCGTGGTCGGAGCGGTCACGCTCCTGTTCGGTGCGATCGTCGGTTGCGCGAAGGACGACATCAAGAAGGCGCTGGCCGGCTCGACCATGTCGCAGATCGGCTACATGGTGCTGGCGGCGGGCCTCGGCCCCATCGGCTACGTCTTCGCGATCATGCATCTGGTGACGCACGGCTTCTTCAAGGCCGGGCTCTTCCTCGGCGCCGGTTCCGTCATGCACGGCATGAACGACGAGGTCGACATGCGCAAGTACGGCGGCCTGAGGAAGTACATGCCGATCACCTTCATCACCTTCGGCCTCGGCTACCTCGCCATCATCGGCTTCCCGGGCCTGTCCGGCTTCTTCTCCAAGGACAAGATCATCGAGGCTGCCTTCGCCAAGGGCGGCGCGGAGGGCTGGATCCTGGGCACCTGCGCCCTGGTGGGCGCGGCCATCACCGCCTTCTACATGACGCGCGTGATGCTGATGACGTTCTTCGGAGAGGAGCGCTGGAAGAACCAGCCCACCCGCTCCCCGGAGGCGCCGAGCGCGGAGCCCGCCGCCGAGCACCACGGCGAGCACGCCGAGCCGCACCCGCACGAGTCCCCGAAGGTCATGACGATCCCGATGATCGTGCTGGCTTTCGGTTCGGTCTTCGCCGGCGCGTTCTTCAGCATCGGCGACCGCTTCCTGCACTGGCTGGAGCCCGTCACCGGCCACAGCGAGGGGGACTCCCCGCTCAGCGCCGGGGCCGTCACCGGCGCGACGATGGTCTGCCTGATCATCGGTGTCGGCATCGCGTACGCCATGTACGGCCGCCGCCCGGTACCGTCCGTCGCTCCGCGCGGGTCGCTGCTCACCCGGGCCGCCCGGCGCGACCTGCTGCAGGACGACTTCAACCACGTCGTCCTGGTCCGCGGCGGCGAGCACCTCACCCGCTCCCTGGTGTACGTCGACCACACCCTGGTCGACGGCGTCGTCAACGGCACGGCGGCCTCGGTCGGGGGCCTGTCCGGACGCATGCGCAGGCTGCAGAACGGCTTCGCGCGCTCCTACGCGGTCTCGATGTTCGGCGGCGCGGCGATCCTCGTCGCCGCGACCCTGCTGATGAGGGCGGTCTGATACCGATGTCCTTTCCTCTGCTGACAGCGACGGCGGTGCTCCCGGCGATCGGCGCGATCGCCACAGCCGCCGTACCGGCCGCGCGGCGCACCACCGCCAAGTGGCTGGCGCTGACCGTCTCGCTCGCCACCCTCGCCCTGGCCGTCACCATCCTGGTCCGCTTCGACCCGGACGGCGGCCGCTACCAGCTCACCGAATCCCACGCCTGGATCAAGGACTTCGGGGTCCGCTACGAACTCGGCGTGGACGGGATCGCGGTGGCGCTGATCGCGCTGACCGCCCTGCTGATCCCGTTCATCATCCTCGCGGGCTGGCACGACGCCGACCCGCTGGAGACCGGGAGCCGTCGCTGGCGTCCCACACAGGGTTTCTTCGCCCTGATCCTGGGCGTCGAGGCGATGGTGATCATCTCCTTCGAGGCCACGGACGTCTTCCTCTTCTACATCTTCTTCGAAGCCATGCTCATCCCGATGTACTTCCTCATCGGCGGCTTCGGGGACCGTGCCCACGAGCACGGCGAGGAGGCGGCGTCCACGCAACGGTCGTACGCGGCGGTGAAGTTCCTCCTCTACAACCTGGTCGGTGGCCTCATCATGCTGGCCGCGGTGATCGGCCTGTACGTGGTCGCCGGGAACTTCAGCCTCCAGGAGATCGCGCAGGCCCGCGCGAACGGCTCGCTCCACATGGCGACCAGCACCGAACGCTGGCTGTTCCTCGGCTTCTTCTTCGCCTTCGCGGTGAAGGCGCCGCTGTGGCCGCTGCACACCTGGCTGCCCAACGCCATGCAGGAGTCCACCGCGCCGGTCGCCGTCCTCATCACGGCGGTCGTCGACAAGGTGGGCACCTTCGCGATGCTCCGCTTCTGCCTCCAGCTCTTCCCGGAGGCCAGCAAGTGGGCGACGCCCGTGATCCTCGTCCTGGCCCTCATCAGCATCGTCTACGGCGCGCTGCTCGCGGTCGGCCAGCGGGACATCAAACGCCTGGTGGCGTACGCGTCCATCTCGCACTTCGGCTTCATCATCATGGGCATCTTCGCGATGACCAGCCAGGGCCAGTCCGGTGCGACGCTCTACATGGTCAACCACGGGATCTCCACGGCCGCGTGGATGCTGCTGGCCGGGTTCCTCATCTCCCGGCGCGGCTCGCGGCTCATCGCCGACTACGGCGGCGTGCAGAAGGTCGCCCCGGTGCTCGCCGGCACGTTCCTGATCGGCACGCTGGCCACGCTCTCCCTGCCGGGACTCGCGCCCTTCGTGAGCGAGTTCCTCGTCCTGGTCGGCACGTTCACGCGCTATCCGGCGATCGGCATCATCGGCACCTTCGGCATCGTCCTCGCCGCGCTGTACGCCCTCGTCCTCTACCAGCGGACGATGACGGGCCCGGTGAAACCGGAGGTCTCCGCGATGCCCGACCTCAGAGCCCGTGAGCTGGTGGTCGTCGCTCCGCTGATCGTTCTGCTGATCTTCCTGGGCGTCTACCCGAAGCCGGTGACGGACATCGTCAACCCGGCCGTGAAATCGACCCTGTCCGACGTACACAAGAAGGACCCCAAGCCCGAGGTGGAGGCGGTGGCCAAGTGAGCGCAGCAGCCGTCCACAGCCTGTGGACAACGGCGGCCACGGCGGCCGAACCGATCTCGAAGATCAACGCGCCGAAGATCGAATACGGGCAGTTGTCGCCCACCCTGATCGTCGTGGGCGCGGCGATCGTCGGGGTACTGATCGAGGCGTTCGTGCCGCGCAGGTCGCGTTACTACGCCCAGGTGTTCGTCTCCGCCGTCGCGCTCGTCGCCGCCTTCGCGGCGGTCGTGGCGCTCGCGGCCGACGGATACGGCACCACCAAGGCGCACATCGCGGCGATGGGCGCGATCGCGGTCGACGGACCGTCGCTGTTCCTGCAGGGCACGATCCTGCTGGCCGGCCTGGTCGGCCTGTTCACCTTCGCCGAGCGGCGCCTGGACCCGGCGGCACACGGCAACCGGGTCGACTCCTTCGTCGCGCAGGCCGCGTCCGTGCCGGGCAGCGACAGCGAGAAGGCGGCCGTGAAGGCCGGGTTCACCACCACCGAGGTGTTCCCGCTGCTGTTGTTCGCGGTCTCCGGAATGCTGGTCTTCCCCTCGGCCAACGACCTGCTGACCCTCTTCGTGGCCCTGGAGGTCTTCTCCCTCCCGCTCTACCTGCTGTGCGCCCTGGCCCGCCGCAAGCGGCTCATGTCGCAGGAGGCCGCGGTCAAGTACTTCCTGCTCGGCGCCTTCGCCTCGGCGTTCACGCTGTTCGGCATCGCGCTGCTGTACGGGTACGCGGGCTCGGTGTCGTACGGGACGATCGCGCGGGTCGTCGACGGCACGGTCACCAACGTCGACCCGGCGCTCGCGGACACCATGGGCAACGACGCGCTGCTGCTGGTCGGCGGCGCGATGATCGTCATGGGGCTGCTTTTCAAGGTGGGCGCGGTCCCGTTCCACATGTGGACGCCGGACGTCTACCAGGGCGCCCCGACCCCGGTGACCGGGTTCATGGCGGCGGCGACGAAGGTGGCGGCCTTCGGCGCGCTGCTGCGTCTGCTGTACGTCGTCCTGCCCGGTCTGCGCTGGGACTGGCGGCCGGTCATGTGGGCCGTCGCGATCGTCACCATGCTGGGCGGTGCGATCGTCGCGATCACCCAGACGGACATCAAGCGGCTGCTGGCGTACTCGTCGATCGCGCACGCGGGATTCATCCTCGCGGGTGTCATCGCCACCTCGAAGGACGGTGTCTCGTCCGTCCTGTTCTACCTGGCCGCGTACTCCTTCGTGACCATCGGCGCCTTCGCCGTCGTCACCCTCGTGCGCGACGCGGGCGGCGAGGCCACCCACCTGTCCAAGTGGGCCGGACTCGGCCGACGTTCACCGCTGGTGGCGGCCGTGTTCGCGGTGTTCCTGCTGGCCTTCGCCGGTATCCCGCTGACCTCCGGCTTCGCCGGGAAGTTCGCCGTGTTCAAGGCGGCGGCGGAGGGCGGGGCGGCCCCACTGGTCGTGATCGGTGTGATCTCCTCAGCCATCGCGGCCTTCTTCTACATCCGCGTGATCGTGCTGATGTTCTTCAGCGAGCCCAGGCCCGGAGGCCCCACGGTCGCCGTGCCGTCCCCGCTGACGATGACCGCCATCGGGCTCGGTGTGGTGGTCACGCTCGTCCTCGGTATCGCACCGCAGTACTTCCTGAACCTGGCGAGTCAGGCGGGAGTGTTCGTGCGCTGACCCACGACGGGCACGCACAAGGCCCCGGTTCCCCCAGGTGGGGGCCGGGGCCTTCGCGCTGCCTGATCAGGTGGTCGCGCACGTGACGTCGGGGTTGTACGGCGAGAAGAGCCCGTTGTCGTTGGGCTGGTAGATCCACGCGTGGAGGGTGTAGTAACCGGCTACCGGGTGCTTCTGGAAGGTCTCGCCGAACAGCGTCGGCGTGGCCTGCCCCTTGTCCTTGACGATCCACTCCACCGCGACCAGCCTGCGGTTGGCGCCGACCTCGTCCGTGTCCACGAAGTCGAAGTCGTCGGCGACCTTGTCCGCGTAAACCAGCGCCGCGGGCTTCGCCGGATCGAGCGAGCCGATATTCGCCTTGTTGACGTAGTGGTAGCCCACCCCTCCCGCGGTGGTGGCGTAGCACCGGCCCAGCGGGACGAAGTCACTGTCCTTGGCGAGGCCCTCGTAGGCGTACCGGGCCGTCGCGTTGTAGGTGTCGATGAGATCGGTCCAGACGGAGGGGTCGGTGTCCGCCTCGGCGGGCACGGCGGCCAGCGAGAAGGCGGCGGCCATCGCCACGGTGATGGCGGCCTTGAGGGGCCGAGGGGACATCGCGGTGCTCCTTGCGCTCGGGGATGGGCGGGCCACCCCCGTCCCGCCCGAGCAGCATGTCCCGGCCGCCGGGAGCACGCCATGCGACGGGAGCCGTTGGGCTGACGCCGGGCTCCATCGGCACAGCCTGTGGATAACTCCGGCGCTGTCGGTCGGGACCCCTATCGTGGAGGCAGTGGTCGAGGGACGACGTACGGGGGACAGGACTATGGGTGGGATGGGCGGGATCAGCGCGATGCCAAGGGTGACCGAGACGGCAGGGGCGACTGAGAGCGAGGCGCTGGCCACGCTGCACCGGGTCTTCGGGTACGAGGCCTTCCGCGGCGAGCAGGAGGCGGTGATCGAGCATGTGGTGGCCGGCGGCGACGCCGTGGTCCTCATGCCGACCGGCGGCGGCAAGTCGCTGTGCTACCAGATCCCGGCCCTGGTGAGACCCGGTACGGGCGTGGTGGTCTCGCCGCTCATCGCGCTGATGCAGGACCAGGTGGACGCCCTGCGGGCGCTCGGCGTGCGCGCCGGGTTCATGAACTCCACGCAGGACTTCGACGAGCGCAGGGTGGAGGAGGCCGAGTTCCTGGCCGGGGAACTGGACCTCCTCTACCTGGCGCCGGAGCGGCTCCGCCTGGACTCCACCCTCGATCTCCTCTCCCGCGGCAAGATCTCCGTCTTCGCGATCGACGAGGCGCACTGCGTGTCCCAGTGGGGCCACGACTTCCGCCCCGACTACCTGGCTCTGTCCCTGCTCGGCGAGCGCTGGCCGGACGTGCCGCGCATCGCACTCACGGCTACGGCCACGCACGCGACGCACCAGGAGATCACCGAGCGGCTGCACATGCCGACGGCCCGCCACTTCGTGGCGAGCTTCGACCGGCCCAACATCCAGTACCGGATCGTGCCCAAGGCCGACCCCAAGAAGCAGCTGCTGGGCTTCCTGAAAGAGGAGCACGCGGGCGACGCGGGCATCGTGTACTGCCTGTCGCGCAAGTCCGTGGAGGCGACGGCGGAGTTCCTCAGCCGCAACGGCATCGAGGCGGTCCCGTACCACGCCGGTCTGGACGCGGGCACGCGCGCGGCGCACCAGTCCCGGTTCCTGCGGGAGGAGGGATTGGTCGTGGTGGCGACCATCGCCTTCGGCATGGGCATCGACAAGCCGGACGTCCGCTTCGTCGCCCATCTCGACCTGCCCAAGTCGGTCGAGGGCTACTACCAGGAGACGGGCCGCGCGGGCCGCGACGGTCTGCCGTCCACGGCCTGGATGGCCTACGGCCTCAACGACGTCATACAGCAGCGCAAGCTGATCCAGCTCGGCGAGGGCGACGAGGCGTTCCGCCGACGGGCCGCCGCCCACCTGGACTCGATGCTGGCGCTGTGCGAGACGGCCCAGTGCCGGCGCGGACAGTTGCTGAACTACTTCGGCCAGGAACCGGACCCGGCCGGCTGCGGCAACTGCGACACGTGTCTGACCCCGCCCGAGACCTGGGACGGCACGGTCGCCGCGCAGAAGGTGCTGTCAACGGTGGTGCGGCTGCAGCGGGAGCGTGGACAGAAGTTCGGCGCGGTGCAGATCATCGACATTCTCCTGGGCAAGCGCACCGGCAAGGTCATCCAGTTCGACCACGACCAGCTGTCGGTGTTCGGCATCGGCGAGGAGCTGACCGACGGAGAATGGCGGGGCGTCATAAGGCAGTTGCTGGCCCAGGGACTGCTCGCGGTCGAGGGCGAGTACGGCACGCTGGTGCTGACCGAGGCCAGCGGATCGGTGCTGCGGCGCGAGCGGGAGGTGCCGCTGCGCAAGGAGCCGAAGAAGCCGGCGACCTCGCGGTCGGCGTCCTCGTCCACCGGCCGGGGGGAGCGCAAGGCCAAGGCCGCCGCGGTGGAGCTGCCCGAGGCCCTGCAGCCGGCGTTCGAGGCCCTGCGCGCCTGGCGCGCCGAGCAGGCCCGGGAGCAGGGCGTCCCGGCGTACGTCATCTTCCACGACGCGACGCTGCGGGAGATCGCCCTGGCCTGGCCGACGTCGGTACGGCAGCTCGGCGGCATCAGCGGGGTCGGCGAGAAGAAGCTGACGACGTACGGGGAGGGTGTGGTGGCGGTACTGGCCTCACTGGGCGACGCCCCAGGTGCGGATGCTCCGGCGACGGACGGCCAGGCGAGGAACGGCAAGCCGGCGGCGGACGACAAGCACATGCACGACGACTGGCCCGAGATGGACGCGGAGCCGGAGCCGGACGACTGGATATAGGCGGCCGGGGGTGCCGTGGGGCTGCAGGTTGGCCGGCCGCCCGGGTCGGGCATCGGTGACCCGGGGAGGCCGGTGTCCGACGGCGAAAGGCCAGGGCGTCAGCATGGGATCACAGCGCCCGCGCCGCGTACGCCCTGACGTCCGCGTCCGTGTCCGTCGTGGCCGTGGCGAGGGCCGCGCGGGCGTCGGCGGTGTGGTTGTGCCGGGTCAGGGCCAGCACGGCGGCCTTGCGGACATCGGCGTTCGGGTCGGCGAGGACCTTCGCCAGGGCGGGGACGGCCACGTCGGACTCTGCGGCGGACAGCGCGGTCGCGGCGCCCGACCGGACCTGCCACGCGGAGGTGGACAGGGCGGCCACGGCACGTGCGGCCAGCGGCGGCGGACACCCGGTCGTACCGAGCGCCCCGTAGGCGGCACCCCGGACCAGCGCGTCGGGGTCATGGGTGAGGTCGGCAAGGGCGGCAAGGATGGTGGCCGACGGGCTGCCGGGCCCGATGTCGTCGGGCACGGTGTCGTCGGAACCGACGGTCCCTGCACCGCCCTCCGCCCACACCGTCGCCAGCGCCCTGGCGAGGGTCACCCGGACCTCGCGGGACGGGTCGGCGGTGGCGGCCCGGGCCAGTTCCGTGGCGGCGTCGACCGAGACCAGGGCCCGGACGGCCTCGATGCGGACCGGGATCTCCGCGTCGGTCAACGCCCCGGCGAACAGCGCCGCGTCACCCAGGCGCAGGGCGCGCAGAACGTCCAGAGCGGCGGCGCGGACGACCGGGTCGGCCACGGTCAGCGCGGCGGCGAGGCCGTCCCGGAGAGTGGTCTCCGCGGGCAGTGTCTCGACGAGTTCGCGGAGTGAGGCAGCGGCCGCGGCCCGCACCTCGGCGGCGCTGTCGCGAAGGGCCTCGGCGAGGGCGGGGCCCGTCCCCGGCGGCACCGTCTCCGTGAGGACGGCGACGGCCTCACGGCGGACGGCCGGCGCCGGGTCGGTCAAGTAGGTCCGCAGGGCACCGAGTTCGGGTTCCTCCTCGGCGAGGGCGACGAGTTCGAGGAGGCGCGCCGAGGCACGCTCGGGGGCGGAGGCGTCGGATGAGGGGGTCTGGTCCCCGGTCGGCTCGGAGAAGCCGGCCGAACCCGAACCCGAACCCGAACCCGAACTCGAACCCGAACCCGAACCCGAAGCCTCACCCGATCCCGATCCCGATCCCGAATCCGAAGCCGCACCCCCACGCGAAGCCGCACCCGCACCCAGCCCGGCACCCGTGCCCTCCGCCACCGACACGCCGCCCGTGACCGCACCTGCCGCCACCGGCGGCGTGTCCCGTGACCCGGCCGTGGCGACCTCCTCGGCGTGGACCTCGCCGAGGTGGCGGGACGGGCCGCCCACCGGCGTGAACTCGTCGATGGGCACGAGGTACGGAGCCACGGGACGGGCCGTGAACTCCATCGCACCGGAGGGGGACTTATGGAGATCGAGATGGTGGAACCAGGAGGTGTCGTCGCGATGGGGATGGTCCAGGCGATCGTGGTACAGGCCCCAGCGGGACTCCGTGCGGGCCAGCGACGCGCGCGCGGCCATCTCCGCGCAGTCGCGGATGAAGGTGACCTCGGCGCACCGCATCAGCTCGTGCGGGGTCCGCGCACCCATCGCCGCGATGTCGTCGCGCATCCGCTCGAAGGCCTCGAGGGCCAGCGAGAGCCGGGCGCCCGACTTCGGCGGCGCCACGTAGTCGTTCACGAAGCGGCGCAGCTTGTACTCGACCTGGGTCTGCGGCGGCCCGTCCGGGTTGCGCAGCGGGCGGTAGATCAGCTCGTGCGCCTCACGCAGCTGGTCGGCGGACAACTCCCCTTCGTACGGGGAGTACTGGGCCGCGTCCGCCCCGGCGAGGTCACCGAAGACAAACGCGCCGATCATGTAGTTGTGCGGCACGCAGGCCAGGTCGCCGGCGGCGTACAGCCGGGCCACGGTCGTACGGGCGTGGTCGTCCACCCGTACCCCCGACGCCGAATGGCCGCCGCACAGGCCGATCTCGGAGATGTGCATCTCCACGTCGTGGGTGCGGTAGTCGTGGCCGCGGCCGGAGTGGAAGGTCCCGCGCGTGGGCCGCTCCGTGGAGTGCAGGATCGACTCCAGGGCGGAGATCGACTCCTCCGGGAGATGGCTCAGCTTCAGGTACACCGGCCCCCGGTCGGAGGCGACCTCCGCCGCGAACTCGGCCATCATCTGGCCGGACCAGTAGTCGGAGTCGACGAAGCGTTCGCCGTGCCGGTTGACCTGGTAGCCGCCGAAGGGGTTGGCGACGTAGGCGCAGGCGGGGCCGTTGTAGTCCTTGATCAGCGGGTTGATCTGGAAGCACTCGATGCCGGTGAGCTCGGCGCCCGCGTGGTAGGCCATCGCGTAGCCGTCGCCCGCGTTGGTCGGGTTCTCGTACGTGCCGTACAGGTAGCCGGAGGCGGGGAGTCCCAGGCGGCCGCAGGCGCCGGTCGCCAGGATCACCGCACCGGCGCGCACCACCACGAACGCGCCCGTACGCGTGTTGAAGCCGACCGCCCCCACGGCACGTCCGTCCTCGGGGGACGTCAGCACGCGCACCGGCATCACCCGGTTCTCGATGCGGATCCGCTCCCGCATCTCGCGCCGCCGCAGCTGCCGGTACAGAACCTTCTTGACGTCCTTGCCCTCGGGCATCGGCAGCACGTAGGAGCCGGAGCGGTGCACCTGGCGGACCGCGTAGTCGCCGTGCTCGTCCTTCTCGAACTTCACGCCGTAGGACTCGAGCCGCCGCACCATGGCGAAGCCGCGGGTGGCGGTCTGGCGGACGGTGGACTGGTCGACGATGCCGTCGTTGGCGCGGGTGATCTCGGCGACGTAGTCGTCGGGCTCGGCGCGGCCGGGGATGACCGCGTTGTTGACGCCGTCCATGCCCATGGCGAGCGCGCCGGAGTGGCGGACATGGGCCTTCTCCAGCAGCAGCACGTTGGCGCCGTGCTCGGCGGCGGTCAGCGCGGCCATGGTGCCGGCGGTGCCGCCGCCGACGACGAGGACGTCGCAGGAGATCTCCTTCGCCTCGTCGAGGGTGGGGATCTGCAGAGGGGTGTCCACCAAAGTGCCTTTCACCATACGAGTCACCGTCCGAGTGCCGGGCCGGGTCACGTTCCGAGCGAGGAGAGGACGTCGCGGCGCAGCGCCACGCGCGCGGCGTCGTCGTGCGCCGTGCGGTCACGAGGGCGCGGCACCTCGCGTACGGCGGTCAGCCGGCCGTTGCCGAGCAGAGCCACGCGGTCGCCTAGGAAGAGCGCCTCATCCACGTCGTGGGTGACGAAGACGACGGTCGCGCCCGTGCCGCCGAGCACCTCCACCAGCAGGTCCTGCATGCCGGCGCGGGTCTGGGCGTCGAGCGCGCCGAAGGGTTCGTCCATGAGGACGGCGCGGGGCGCTCCCGCGAGCGCGCGGGCCAGCTGGGCGCGCTGGCGCTGTCCGCCGGAGACCCGGTGCGGCAACTGCCGTGCGTGTGCGGCGAGTCCGACCCGGTCGAGCCAGGAGTCGGCCTGGGACCGGCGTTCGGTGCGGGACAGGCCCTTGATGGCGAGCGGGAGTTCGACGTTGGCGCGCAGGGTGCGCCAGGGCAGGAGGGCGTCCTCCTGGAAGACCAGGGCGCGGTCCGCGGCGGGGCCGGTCATCGGGCCGCCGTCCTGGGTGATCTCGCCGGCGAGCAGCGGCAGCAGCCCGGCCAGGGTGCGCAGCAGCGTCGACTTGCCGCAGCCGGAGGCGCCGACGACGGTGAGGATCTCGCCGGGGGCGATGTCCAGGTCGACGTCCGCCAGGACCGCGGCGTCCGGACGGCCGAGGGCGGCGCGCCGGAGGGCGAGGCGCGTGCCCCGTACCGCGCCCGGCGCCTGCCCCTCCCTCTTCGGCGCTTGCCCCTCCCTCTCCGGGAGGGGAGGGCGGGACGCCTCGGGGTCGGTCACTTCCGGGGTGGTCTCTTCCCGGGCGGTCACTTCCGTGTCAGTAATCCAGGCCGCTGCGCTGGCCGCCGTGGTGGCGGGAAAATAGGGCCGGTGTCCGTCCGGGACGCCGACGAATCTGTGATGCCTTGTGA
>NZ_JBEXXQ010000014.1:181186-183459 GCF_040630525.1 Streptomyces sp. NPDC005799 | reverse complement strand
GTGCAGGGTGCCGCCGAGTTCGTGGGCGATGGTCCCGTCGGCGTTCACCTGGAACTGGATGCTCTCCCGCTCCTTGCCCTTCAGGTACAGCCGCCGACGACCCCGCCGCCGAGCGCGTCACCGGCGGGTCGGTCGGGGAGGCCGGGGTGCTCTCCGACGGGGTCGGGGAGACCGGGGGCTCGGACGGACCGCCGCCGGGAGCGGAGGCGGAGGGGCCCGAGCCGGTCGGCGAGCCCCCGCCGGAGGCCGCCGGCTGACCCGTCGCACCCTTGGTCGGGCGGGCCGACGCCGGGGCGGACGCGGAGGCGGTGGCCGAGGCGGTCGTACTCGCCGACGGGCCCGGCGAGGCACCGTTCGGCGCGGCGGAGGCGCCGGGTGAGGCGGACGGGGACAGGGACGCGGCGCCGTGTCCCGCCGGACCGCGCGAGGCTCCGCCGCCCGAGCCCGAGGCGTCCCGGGGGCTCGGGGCCTCGGTGGACACCCCGGGCTGCAGGATCGGGGCGATCGGCGGCTGCTTGGGCAGCGGCTTCGGAGTCATGCCGGAGACCCAGGCGTAGCTGAGGCCCGTCAGACCGGCCAGGGCGAGGGCGCACAGCGCGATCCTCAGGCGCGGGCGGCCCGCCGTGGAGCGTTTCGCGGCGCGGAAGATACGGCCGCTCATCTTCACCGACAGATAGACGACACCGGCCATCGGGCACAGCAGCATCACGCAGCCGATCACCCCGACCAGCCCGTCGACGATCTTGCCGTCCGCCAACGCCGAACCCGTGCCGACGAGTTGCTCGGTCAGCGACCGTGTCATCGTGGCGAGGATCCGCGGCAGGTTCCACAGGGCGTAGCCCAGCTCCCCCACCAGCAGCGGCACCATGGTCAGCACCCAGGTGGCCACTATGGTCCGCGCCGACTTCTTCAGCCCCGCGACCTCCTTGCGGGCCGCCTTCCCCTTCGCCCCCGGCACCAGGCCGAGCAGGATCGGCTTGATCTTGCCGTAGAGGTCCGGCACGCCCGCGAGATCGCCCAGGATGTAGTAGCCGTCCAGCCGGACGGCCGGCATCAGCTGCTCCAGGATCTCGAAGTGCCCGAGGTAGACCGCGGCCAGGAAGAACTGCGCCCCGGTCGCGAAGTACGCCCCGGCCATGCCGAGCATGAAGACGACGTTGAAGTAGACCCCGCCCAGGTCGGTACGGATCCGCCCGGCCCGGCCGATCCGGTAGACGTCGGTGACGTCCGTGTACATCGACGGCCAGATCAGGAAGAGCCCGCAGCCGATGCAGCCGGGCCGCGCGCCGCCGTACTTGCACGCGGAGGCGTGGCCGAACTCGTGGAAGACGAGCGAGGCCACGGTCAGCACGAACACGATCAGGATGAGGACCGGCTGGTCCAGGACCTCCAGGACCGGGTCGATCGCCCCGAAGAACCCGAACAGCCATACGTCCATGGCCACGGCGGCCAGCAGCGTCGCCACGACCACGGCCGGCCGGTGCAGCCAGGACAGCGCCCCAGCGATCCGTGCCGTGCGGCGCTCGTTGAAGATCACCCGGTGGCCCTTGAGGGCGAGCAGCAGGTCGGAGCGCGGGGCGTCGACCTCGTCGTCCTCCTGGCCCTCGGGGACCGTCACACCGAGCGGCTCGAGCTTGTTCTCCACCAGGTAGCGGATGTTCTCGCCGCTGACCTCGCGACCGAAGCGCGCGCTGACGCGGTACGCGATGGTCTCGACGTCACGGACGCCGTCGATGCTCGACGCCACGAGGTACAGCAGCCGGGACAGTTGCACGACCTGCCCGTCCCCCCGACGGGCGATGTACTTGGGGTCGGTGAAGCCCGACCCCTGGTACTCGCCGTGCAGCTTCAGCCCCGCGCTCAACCGCGGGACGGCCGGCGGCTGTTCGACGACCGGCAGGGTGCCCGTCGCCACCTGCTCGTACGTCACCGGCCAGCCGCCGGGTCCGGGCACGGGCCCGGTGTCGTACAGCGCCGCGGTCCCGTCTCCGAGCACTGTCATATGTGGTCTCCCCCCACGTGTCCCCCGCGTCCGCGCTGTTTCCCCCCGGAAAGCGCGCCGCCTTCCCCCCGGAAAGCCCGGCGGGTTCCCCCCGGACAAGGCGCCGCGGGGGCGGGCCGCGCCGCACATGAGCGCGGTCCGCCCCCGTGGCCGTCGTAGCGGGTGAGTACCGCTACTACGGTGTCGCTACTGGGTGACGTTGATCGTCTGCGCGGCCGAGGACTCGGCGGCGGACCACGAGGAGTGGTCGTTCAGGGCCGCGGACTCGTTG
>NZ_JBEXXQ010000014.1:18575-181087 GCF_040630525.1 Streptomyces sp. NPDC005799 | reverse complement strand
GTGCGCCGAGATGTTGGCGACGTGCTTGGTGACGTTGACCGTCTTGCCGAAGCTGAACTTCAGGCGACCGAGGGCCTCGCGACCCGGCAGCAGCTCGGCGGACTCGGTCTCCAGCTCGTTCATGTCCATGCTCATGACGGATGTCCTTTCGATGATGTTCTGGGTTCGTTCGGAGGTGGAGCGCGAGCGTTACTGCGTGACGTTGATGGCCTGGGCGGCGCCGGAGTCGGCCACCGACCACGAGGAGTGGTCGTTCAGGGCCGCGGACTCGTTGTGCGCCGAGATGTTGGCGACGTGCTTGGTGACGTTGACCGTCTTGCCGAAGCTGAACTTCAGGCGACCGAGGGCCTCGCGACCCGGCAGCAGCTCCGCGGACTCGGCCTCAAGCTCGTAGGCGTCCATCATGATCAGTTCCCCCTCAGGGATGGGCGTTTCCGATCGGACAGCGTCAGGTTCCCCCCGGACTCTGTCCAATCTGGTCGGACGAGCTGTCCAACGAGATTGGACACTAGGGCCTCGGAGGGCCGGTGCGCAAGCCGTTCCGGGAATCACCCTTTCGGCCCCCTGGGGACGCGACCGTAGAATCGGCCCTGACATGGACGGTCTTGCCGACACAGCCAGCAGGAAGTGACCCACCCGTGGCCAACGCACTGCAGCAGTTGATCCGTGAGCGCCTCGACCGCAAGGGCTGGTCCTACGGCGACGTGGCGCGCCGCGGCGGCATCCCGCGCTCCACCGTCCACCACCTGGCCACCGCCGACCGCGTCGTGCGCATGCCGCAGTCGGCCACCCTGGAGGGACTGTCCAAGGGCCTGGAACTCCCGTTGGACACCGTCCGCCGCGCCGCCGCGGAGGCCTGCGGCATCCACGTGTACGGCAGTCCCGAGGCCAGCGACACCCCCGCGGACCCCGAGGTCGACCTCCTCATCGCGAGCGTCCAGAAGCTCTCGTCGGACGACCGCCGCCATGTCGCGGCCCTGGTGGAGTCCCTGCTGGACCGGTCGTCGCCGCGTACACCCAAGGAGTGACGCCACCCGAACACGGATGCGTCGCATTCGGTCAAGTCGGAAAAGGAACGTCAACTACCCCCGAACACTCCAAGATCCCCCGCTAATCTCTCGTCCTGCCCGAGGAGCGAGACCCGCACGTCCACCCCGGGCTCCTTGGGGGGAATGTGTTGTTCGTGCATGGCGGACCGGCCACGGCCGTGGTCCGCGGGCCCGCGGGCCAGTCCGTCGTCCTGCTGTCCGGGGAACTGCCGGAGATACTCACCGAGGGGGCGGTCGCCGAGCTTGTCGACCTCGCCGCCGCGGTGCTGGACGCGGACGAACTGGAGCTGTTCCACAGCTGTCTGGACAGACTCCGCACCGACGGGATGCGTGCCGGCCGCCGGATCGAGGTCGAGGGCGCCGTCCTGACGGTCTACGAAGGCTGACGGTCTGACAAAGGCTGACGGGCACCACGAAGTCTGACGGTCCACGAAGTCTGACGGTCCATAAAAGGCGGACGGTCCGTGAAGGCCGATGCTCACGAAGGGTCACGCTCGCCTACGGAACGCTCCGTTCCGTAGGCGCGGAAGTGCCCGGAGCCGGACTTGAACCGGCACGCCCGCGAAGGGGCAGCGAGGTTTAAGCTCGCCGTGTCTGCATTCCACCATCCGGGCAGGCCATGGGCTCCGCGTCGAGGTCCCGAGCCTATCGGGATGCTTCCCCCGAACAGCCCGGACCGCAGCCCGATGTTGTCTTATTTTATTGATGTCTGAGGGTGCATCAGCACATGGAACACGCCATCCGCACTTGCCAGTAGCCTTACGCCCGACACCCGCGCGCGCATACGGAATGACGGAATTTCACCGCCCGAACGAGGGTGCTCCACCGGTTCTCGACGCCCCCCGGCACAAGCGCTTGCCATGTACTCGGCAAAGCGAGTTCTCAGGGGCCCCCGTCATCCCCAGGTATGACGCAGCGTCGACGGGTCCGACCCGAGTCGCCCCCCGGAACCGGAACTGCGACTGACTACACGGGCATCCCCGGCCCCCACGATGGAACACGTCCCCTTCCAAGACGTCGTCCCTCGAGGAGAGCCTTCCCGTGACCACCACACCCGTCGCCGGCCGGGCCACCGCAACGGTGGCCGCACGCGCCACGGACCTGTCGAAGATCTACGGACAGGGCGAGACCCAGGTGGTCGCCCTGGACCGGGTCTCCGTCGACTTCCGGCAGGCCGAGTTCACCGCGATCATGGGCCCCTCCGGCTCGGGCAAGTCCACGCTGATGCACTGCGTGGCCGGCCTCGACACCTTCTCCTCCGGCTCGGTGCGCATCGGCGAGACCGAGCTCGGCTCGCTGAAGGACAAGCAGCTCACCAAGCTGCGCCGGGACAAGATCGGCTTCATCTTCCAGGCCTTCAACCTGCTGCCGACCCTGACGGCCCTGGAGAACATCACCCTCCCGATGGACATCGCCGGGCGGAAACCGGACAAGCAGTGGCTCGACCGCGTCATCGAGATGGTCGGCCTGAGGGACCGTCTCGGCCACCGCCCCTCCCAGCTCTCCGGCGGCCAGCAGCAGCGGGTCGCCGTGGCCCGTGCCCTCGCCTCCCGGCCCGACATCATCTTCGGCGACGAGCCCACCGGAAACCTCGACTCCCGCTCCGGGGCCGAGGTGCTGGGCTTCCTGCGCAACTCCGTACGGGAGTTGGGGCAGACCGTCGTCATGGTCACCCACGACCCGGTCGCCGCCGCCTACGCGGACCGCGTCGTCTTCCTCGCCGACGGCCGGATCGTCGACGAGATGTACCGGCCGACGGCCGAGAACGTCCTGGACTTCCTGAAGCAGTTCGACGCGAAGGGCCGCATCAGCTGATGTTCCGCACCGCCCTGCGCAACGTACTCGCGCACAAGGCCAGGCTGCTGATGACCGTGCTCGCCGTGATGCTCGGCGTCGCGTTCGTCTCGGGCACGCTGGTCTTCACCAACACCATCTCCGACGCCTTCCAGAAGAGTTCGGCCAAGGGCTTCGACCAGGTCGACGTGGCCGTGCGGGCCAAGTACCAGGAGGACAAGGGCAACACGGTCGGCAAGACGCCCGAACTGACCCAGGCGATGCTGGACAAGAGCGCCAGGGTGCCGGGGGCCGCCGACGCCATCGGAGTCGTGAGCGGCTTCACCGCCATCGCCGACAAGGACGGCAAGCTCATCGGCGGCGGCTTCCGCTCCGAGGGCGGCAACTACTGGGGCGGCAAGGACCCGCGCTACCCGCTGAAGGACGGCAGCGCGCCGCACGGCGCGAACCAGGTCGCCATCGACACGGACACCGCCAGGCGCGCCGGCTACAAGGTCGGCGACACCGTGCGGATCTCCGTGGACGGCCCGGTCCTCAAGCCCGTCATCAGCGGGATCTTCACCACCGACGACGGCAATGTCGCCGCCGGCGGCAGCCTCGCCCTCTTCGACACCGCCACCGCGCAGAAGCTGTTCGGCAGGGCGGGCACGTACGACGAGATCGACGTGAAGGCCGCCTCCGGGACCTCCCAGACCGCGCTGAAGACCTCCCTCGACGGCGCGCTGGGCACCCGGCTCGTCGAGACCACCACCGGCAAGCAACTCGCCGACGACCAGGCGCAGCAGATCTCGTCGTCGATGAGCGGGCTCAAGCAGGGTCTGCTGGTCTTCGCCGGCATCGCCCTCTTCGTCGGCACGTTCATCATCGCCAACACCTTCACCATGCTGGTCGCCCAGCGCACCAAGGAGCTGGCGCTGCTGCGCGCGGTCGGCGCCTCCCGCCGCCAGGTCACCCGCTCGGTGCTGATCGAGGCGTTCGTGGTGGGCGCGGTCGCGGGCGTCACCGGCCTCGTCGCGGGCATCGGCATCGGGGCGGCGCTGCGCTCCCTCATGAACACCCTCGGCGCGACGGTCCCGGACGGACCGCTGGTCATCACGCCGGGCACGGTCGCGAGCGCCCTCGCGGTCGGCGTCGTCATCACCGTGCTGGCCGCCTGGCTGCCCGGCCGCCGGGCCGCGAAGATCCCGCCGGTGGCCGCGATGAGCAGCCTGCACGCGAAGGCGACGACCAAGTCGCTGGTGCTGCGCAACACGCTGGGCGCGCTGTTCAGCGCCGCGGGCGTGGCGACCGTGCTGGCCGCCACGTCGATGAACGGCAGCGACGGCCAGGCCCCGATGGGGCTCGGCGCGGTCCTGCTGATCATCGGCGTCTTCATCCTCACACCGCTGCTGTCCCGCCCGCTGATCGCGGCCGCCGCACCGGTGCTGCGCGTCTTCGGCGTCTCCGGCAAGCTGGCCCGGCAGAACTCGGTGCGCAACCCGCGCCGTACGGCCGCCACCGCCTCCGCGCTGATGATCGGCCTCACCCTGATCACCGGCATGACGGTGATGGCGGGCAGTCTGCAGAAGTCCATCGACAAGATGGCGAGTTCGGCGATCCGCGCGGACTACGTGGTCTCCATGGCGAACGGCAACGAGCTCTCGCCCGACGTCGAGAAGAAGGTGTCCGCCACCGAGGGCGTCACCGCCACCAGCCCGCTGCGCAACGTCTATTCGCGCATCGACGGCACGGGCGAGTCCCTGACCGGCGTCAACGGGTCGGCCATCGGCGGGCTCACCGACCTCAAGCTCGACAGCGGTACCTTCGAGGTCGGCGGCGCCCAGGCCGTCGTCGACAAGGAGACCGCCAAGTCCCACGGCTGGAAGGCGGGTTCGTCCTTCACCGCGCACTACGAGGACGGCAGGTCCTCGCGTCTGACGGTCTCCGGCGTCTACGAGGGCAACGAGCTGATCCGGGGCATCCTGCTCGACAGCTCCGTCGTCACCCCGCACGTGAAGGACCCCGGCGACATGCAGGTCCTGGTGAAGACCGCCGACGGCGCGTCCGACGCGACCAAGGACCGGCTGGAGAAGGCGCTCGGCTCCAACCCGGCCATCAAGGTCCAGGACAAGAAGGACCTCTCCAACAGCATCGCGCAGACCTTCACCCTGATCCTGAACATGGTCTACGGCCTGCTCGCCATGGCGGTGGTCGTCGCGGTCCTCGGGGTCATCAACACCCTGGCCATGTCGGTCTTCGAGCGCTCCCAGGAGATCGGGATGCTCCGCGCGATCGGCCTGGACCGCAAGTCCGTCAAGCGGATGGTCCGTCTGGAGTCCCTGGTTATCTCCCTGTTCGGCGGAGTGCTCGGCATCGGCCTGGGCGTCTTCTTCGGCTGGGCGGCCGGCGAGCTGCTCGGCACGAAGATGCCGACGTACGAACTGGTCCTGCCCTGGACCCGGATGGCGGTCTTCCTTCTGCTGGCCGCCACGGTCGGCGTCCTCGCCGCCCTCTGGCCGGCCCGCCGCGCGGCCCGCCTGAACATGCTGTCGGCCATCAAGTCCGAGTAGCGGCACGGCAGTCGGGGCCCCGTCCGGCGACCGGACGGGGCCCCTTCGCACATACGCGGCTCAGGCACCCCAGGTCCGGGCCCGCAACGGCATCCCGGACGCGCCACCCTCCGCGGTGCGCACCGCGAGCACCTGGTTGACGCCGATACGGTTGCGCTCGAAGGAGAGCGCGGAGGCGGCCATGTACAGTCGCCAGACGCGGGCCCGCCCCGCCCCGGCCAGCCGCACCGCGCGCGCCCAGTCGGCCTCCAGGTTGGCCACCCAGCGGCGCAGGGTGAGCCCGTAGTGCTCCCGGATCGCCTCGACGTCCAGTACCTCGAACCCGGCCCGCTCCAGCTGGGTGACGGTGGTCCCGACCGGGGCGAGCTCCCCGTCGGGGAACACGTACGCGTCGATGAACTCGTCGACGTCGTACGACGATTCGTCGCGCTGCGGACGACGGCCGATCTGGTGGTTGAGCAGCCGCCCGCCGGGCCGCAGCAGCCGGTACAGGTTCTCCGCGTACTCCAGGTACCGGTCGGCGCCCACGTGTTCGGCCATGCCGATGGAGGAGATGGCGTCGTAGGGCCCGTCGGCGACGTCCCGGTAGTCCTGCACCCTGATCTCCACCAGGTCGGTCAGACCCCCGTCGGCGGCCCGTTTACGGGCGTACGCGGCCTGTTCCTGGGAAAGGGTGATGCCGACGACGCGCACGCCGTACTCGCGGGCCGCGTGGAGGGCCATCGAACCCCAGCCGCAGCCGACGTCCAGCAGCCGCTGACCCTCCGTCAGTCCCAGCTTGCGGCAGACGAGATCGAGCTTGTCGCGCTGGGCCTGTTCGAGCGTGGCGTCCGGGGCGGGCCAGTAGGCGCACGAGTAGACCATCGACGGGCCGAGGACGATCTCGTAGAAGTCGTTGCCGACGTCGTAGTGGTGGCTGATGGCCCGTCTGTCGGTGCGCTTGGTGTGCAGATGGGCGCGGGCCCTGCGCACCTCCTCGCGGGGCGGCGCGGGCGGCAGCGGCAGCCCGGCGATCCTCACGAGTCCCAGGGCGGCGGCCCGTACCTTCGGGTCCCGCAGCGCCTGCAGCAGGGTCCTGGCGCCCTCCCCGCGCTCCCAGACGAGCTCCGCCATCAGGTCCAGGGTCTGGTACAGATCGCCCTCGATCTCCAGGTCCCCGGCGACCCAGGCCCGGGCCAGCCCCAGCTCCCCCGGTTTCCACAGCAGTCGGCGCACCGCCCGGCGGTTGCGCACGACCAGCGCCGGTGCGTCCGGCGGCCCCGCCTGCGAACCGTCCCAGGCGCGGATCCGCACCGGCAACGGCACTCCCAGCAACTGCTCGACGAGGCTCTTCAGCCGCAGTGCGGCGTCAGCCATGGCGCACACCTCCGTGACGAGATCCCGGAATGTCCCATACCCACGAAAACATCGTTGAGGTGGCCGCGCAGTCCCCCACGGCTGTTACGGATCAGAAAAAACCCGAAGGGCCTCCCGCACCACGGATGGCGGGAGGCCCTTCGGTTCGTTCAGCGACCGGAAACCGGTCAGGAGGCCTTGGCCTCGGTCTTCTTCGGCTCGGCGGCCGGCACCGGACGGGCGGCCTCGTAGAACTCCTCGCGCGGGTGCTCCATCGCCCCGAGGGAGACGACCTCACGCTTGAGGAACATGCCGAGGGTCCAGTCGGCGAAGACGCGGACCTTGCGGTTCCAGGTCGGCATCGCGAGGCCGTGGTAGCCACGGTGCATGTACCAGGCGAGACGGCCCTTGACCTTGATCTTCATCTTGCCCATGACGATCATCGCGACGCCCTTGTGGAGGCCGAGACCGGCCACCGCGCCCTTGTTGGCGTGGCTGTAGTCCTTCTGCGGGAAGCCACGCATACCGGAGATCACGTTGTCGCCGAGGACCTTGGCCTGGCGCAGCGCGTGCTGGGCGTTCGGCGGGCACCAGGCGTTCTCGTTGCCCGCCTTGCGGCCGACGAGGTCCGGGACCTGGGCGTTGTCGCCGGCGGCCCAGATGTAGTCGGTGCCCTTGACCTGGAGGGTCGGCTCGCAGTCGACGTGACCGCGGGGGCCGAGCGGCAGGCCGTAGCGGGCGAGGGCCGGGTTGGGCTTCACACCGGCGGTCCACACGATGGTGTTGGAGTCGACCTCGAGGCCGTTCTTGAGCACCACGTGGCCGTCGACGCAGGAGTCCATCGAGGTGGAGAGGTAGATCTCCACACCGCGGCTCTCCAGGTGCTCCTTGCCGTAGGCGCCCAGCTTGGGGCCGACCTCGGGCAGGATCTTGTCGGCGGCGTCGACGAGGATGAAGCGCATGTCCTCGCGGGAGACGTTCTTGTAGTACTTGGCCGCGTCGCGGGCCAGGTCCTCGACCTCACCGATGGTCTCGGCACCGGCGAAGCCGCCGCCGATGAAGACGAAGGTGAGCGCCTTGCGGCGGATCTCCTCGTCGGTGGTGGAGTCGGCCTTGTCCAGCTGCTCGAGGACGTGGTTGCGCAGGCCGATGGCCTCCTCGATGCCCTTCATGCCGATGCCCTGCTCGGCGAGGCCGGGGATCGGGAAGGTGCGGGAGACCGCGCCGAGCGCGATCACCAGGTAGTCGAAGGGCAGCTCGTACGCCTCGCCGACCAGCGGGGCGATCGTGGCGACCTTGCGGTCCTGGTCGATGGTGGTGACCCGGCCGGTGAGGACCTCCGCCTTCGGCAGCACGCGTCGCAGCGGGACGACGACGTGGCGCGGGGAGATGTTGCCGGCGGCGGTTTCGGGGAGGAAGGGCTGGTAGGTCATGTACGACCGGGGGTCGACGACCGTGACGGTCGCCTCTCCGTAGCGCATCTTCTTCTGGATGCGCCGAGCTGCGTACAGGCCTACGTACCCACCGCCTACTACGAGGATCCTGGGACGCTCCGTGGTGCTCATGGCATCGAGTATCCACCCGCCCCAGGGGGGTAGCTCGTGCGCCCCTTCACAAGCTCTTGCAGGGGGTGTGTTATTCTGCGCGACCCGCGTGCCGTGGATCATGGTCGGGTGGGGAACCCCCCGCCCGGTACGACCCGTTGTCAATGCCGCGTGAGCAGCCCCTCCGGCCTGATGACGCTCCCGTGAACGGCTCGAAACAACCCTCCGGAAGCCCCTTCCCCCGCCCCCTTACACGCTCCTATTGAACGTGTTCAAGGGCCTGTTGGACCCCCGGAAGGCCCAAGCGGGGCCTTTTCGTGGTTCGACACGGTGGAATTCCTTGTGAAGAACTTCACGAACTTTCCCGGCGGCGCGTCACCGAGGGGCCCGCGAGGGCCCCTCGATCATGCTCAGACGCTACCCGACCTGCTCGTCCGAGTGCTACCGATCAGTAACAAACGAGACCTACGCCACCGACCACGCGATGCCGTCGAGGATGTCGTGCTCGCTGACGACGACCTCCCCCGCACCGGTCCGCTCCATGATCGACAGCAGCACGAGGGCCCCGGCGGCGATGACGTCGACACGGCCGGGATGCATGGACGGTACGGCGGCCCGCTCGGCGTGGGTGGAGTGCAGCAGCCAGTCGGTGATCTCCCGGACGCGTTCGAGGGAGACCCGGGAGTGATGGATGCGGGCGGAGTCGTACTCGGGCAGGTCCTGGGCGATGGCCGAGACGGTCGTCACCGACCCCGCGAGCCCGACCAGGGTGCGCGCCTCACGCAGCGGGACCGTCTCCTCTGCGAGGTCCAGGGCCCGCTCGATGTCGGCCCGCATGGCGGCGATCTGCTCCTCGGTGGGCGGGTCGGTCACGGCGCCCTCCCGGACCAGGTGCCGCTCGGTCATCCGCACACAGCCGACGTCCACGGAGCGGGCCGCCCGCACGTGGTCCTCACCGACCACGAACTCGGTTGACCCGCCGCCGATGTCCACGACCAGGTACGGCCTGTCGAGGTGATCGGCGCCGGCCAGCTCCCTGGTCGCCCCGGTGAAGGAGAACTCGGCCTCCTGGTCGCCGGAGATGACCTCCGGCTCCACGCCCAGGATGTCGAGGACCCCGCGCACGAACTCGTCCCGGTTCTCCGCGTCCCGGGAGGCGGAGGTGGCCACGAACCGCAGCCGCTCGGCGCCGTGCTCCTTGATGACGGCCGCGTACTCGCGGCAGGCGGCGAAGGTCCGCTCCAGCGCCTCGGGCGCGAGCCGCCCGGTCCGGTCGACGCCCTGCCCGAGCCGCACGATGGTCATGCGCCGGTCCAGATCGACCAGTTCCCCGGTCCGGGGGTCCGCGTCGGCGACGAGCAGCCGGATGGAGTTCGTACCGCAGTCGACGGCGGCGACACGGGTCACTTCTCGTCCTCCTTAGCGGGCGTCACGCAGGTCCCCTTGGCCCACCACTGGGGCAGCATGGCGATCGCCTCGTCGCCGAGCGGGTTCACACCCGGGCCGGCGGCCAGCGCATGCGCCACCAGGACGTGCAGGCACTTCACCCGGTCCGGCATGCCACCGGCGCTGGGGAAACCGGTCAGCTCCTCGATCTCGTCCCGGCGCCGGACGTAGTCCTCGTGCGCGGCACGGTACGCGGCGGCCAGCTCGGGATCCGTCCCCAGCCGCTCCGTCATCTCCTTCATCACCCCGTTCGCCTCCAGCGTGCCGATGGCGGAGTTCGCCTTGGGGCACGTCAGGTAGTACAGGGTGGGGAAGGGGGTGCCGTCGGGAAGACGGGGCGCCGTCTCCACGACGTCCGGCTGCCCGCACGGGCACCGGTGGGCGATGGCGCGCAGGCCGCGCGGCGGACGCCCGAGCTGCTGCTTGAAGGCCTCGACATCCGCGTCGGTGGGCTCGGTGCGCGGGGTGGTCGGCGGAGGCGTTTCCACTACGAACTTGTCTCTCTCGTCACGTCACTGGTCGGAGGCGTCGGACTTGTCGACCCCGTCCCAGACATTGGCGTACCAGGGCCGGTCAGCGGTCCCGACGTCGGCGCGGGACTGCTTGGCCGCGTCCGGGTCGATCACGACGTACCCCGTCTCGCCCGGCATCACATAGTGCAGCCGCTGCCGGATCTGCTGCTCGGCGTAGGCGTCGTCCTGCCAGCGCGCCTTGAGGTCGCGCAGCTGCTCGACCCGCTGTCGCTCCTGTTGCTGCTGCCGCTCCATGTCGGAGATCTGGGCGCGCTGGGAGACGTACTGGCGCATCGGATAGGCCAGCGCCACCACCAGCGTGCACAGCACGAGCGCGAGCAGGGCCGCGCGGCCGGTGAGGCGGGAGCGGCGGGCCTGCCGACGGGTCTGGGAGCGGTACACACGGGCGGCGGTCTGCTCGCCGAGCAGCCGCAGTCTGGTCGCGGTGGAGAACCGGTCCCGGTCCTTCACGGCCATGTTCCCCGCCTCCCGTCACACGTGCGTACGTCCCCGCACACGGTACGGGACCGGTACGGGGACGTACGTACGACTGGCTAAGGCTTAACCCCGTAAGGATCAGCCGTTGACGGTGCTCAGCCCTTGGTGCTCAGCCCTTGGCGCTCAGCCCTTCGTGCTCAGCCCTTGAAGCGCGGGAACGCGCTGCGTCCCGCGTACACCGCCGCGTCGTCGAGGATCTCCTCGATGCGCAGCAGCTGGTTGTACTTGGCGACGCGCTCGGAGCGGGCCGGGGCGCCGGTCTTGATCTGCCCGCAGTTGGTGGCGACGGCCAGGTCGGCGATGGTGACGTCCTCCGTCTCGCCGGAACGGTGCGACATCATGCACTTGAAGCCGTTGCGCTGGGCGAGCTCGACGGCGTCCAGGGTCTCCGTCAGCGAGCCGATCTGGTTCACCTTCACGAGCAGGGCGTTCGCGGTGCCCTCCTCGATGCCGCGGGCGAGGCGCTCGGGGTTGGTGACGAACAGGTCGTCGCCGACGATCTGGACCTTGTCGCCGAGCTTGTCGGCGAGCACCTTCCAGCCGGCCCAGTCGTCCTCGAACAGCGGGTCCTCGATGGAGACCAGCGGGTAGGCGGCGACGAGCTCCTCGTAGTACTCGGTCATCTCGGCGGCCGAGCGGGACTTGCCCTCGAACTCGTACTTGCCGTCCTTGTAGAACTCGGACGCGGCGACGTCGAGCGCGAGCGCGATCTGCTCGCCCGGGACGTACCCGGCCTGCTTGATCGCCTCGAGGATGAGGTCGAGGGCGGCGCGGTTGGACTCGAGGTTCGGGGCGAAGCCGCCCTCGTCGCCGAGGCCGGTGGCCAGGCCCTTGCCCTTCAGGACCTTCTTCAGGGTGTGGTAGACCTCCGCACCCCAGCGCAGCGCCTCGGAGAAGGACTCCGCGCCGATCGGGGCGATCATGAACTCCTGGATGTCCACGTTGGAGTCGGCGTGCGAGCCGCCGTTCAGGATGTTCATCATCGGCACCGGCAGCAGGTGCGCGTTCGGGCCGCCCAGGTAGCGGAAGAGCGGGAGGTCGCTGGCCTCGGAGGCGGCGTGGGCGACGGCGAGGGAGACGCCGAGGATGGCGTTGGCACCCAGGGAGCCCTTGTTGTCGGTGGCGTCCAGGTCGAACATCGCCTGGTCGATCAGGCGCTGCTCGGTGGCGTCGTACCCGACCAGCTCCGGGCCGATCTGCTCGATGACGGCGAGGACGGCCTTCTCGACGCCCTTGCCCTGGTAGCGGTTGGGGTCACCGTCGCGGAGCTCGATGGCCTCGAAGGCACCCGTGGAGGCGCCGGACGGGACGGCGGCACGACCCGTGCTGCCGTCGTCGAGGCCGACCTCGACCTCGACCGTGGGGTTGCCTCGGGAGTCCAGGATTTCCCGGGCTACGACGACGTCGATGGACGGCACGAGCATCTCCTTCTTCCATGTGACGCGGCTGTGAAGCGCCGCGGTGGCTCTGCGAGACGAGCCTAACCGCCCAAGGCCGATCGGCCACGCCGCCGACCATCTCTTGGGCAGAACCGAGAGTAAATTGTTTCTGAACGGAACAAAGAGGGTGGGGCGCTCCCGCGTGAAAACGGCGCGAGCATCCGCGCATGAAAAAGCCCCGCCCCGGTGCGTACGGGGGAACACGCACCGGAGCGGGGAGCCCGTGGGGACGGGGAGGGGGAGGCCCTCACGCGTCCTCCGCACTGGGGGACACGGCTGTCAGGGCCCTGTGGTTCAGCTATTACTTCAGGTGCAGCTGCTGACCCGGGTAGATCAGGTTGGCGTCGGCGATGATGTCCTTGTTCAGCTCGAACAGCTTCTTCCAGCCGCCCTTGACGCCGTGCTTGGCGGCGATGGAGCTGAGGGTGTCACCCTTGACGACCTTGTACTCGCCGTCACCCTTCTTGACCTTCTTGCCGGTCGGGGTGGTGACGGTCTTCTGGCTCTTGTGGGTCTTGGCGGCCGGACGCTCGGAGGAGCGGGAGGCGGCCTGCGACTCGGTCGAGCGGTTCGTGGTGCCGCTGGAGGCGCTCGCGCCGTTGTACGCGGCGCTGGACAGGCCCTTGCCGCAGACCGGCCAGGCGCCCTTGCCCTGGGAGGCGAGGACCTTCTCGGCGACGGCTATCTGCTGCGCCTTGCCGGCCTGGTTGGCCTGCGGGGCGTAGGCGGTGCCGCCGTACGCGGCCCAGGTGGAGGCGGAGAACTGCAGGCCGCCGTAGTAACCGTTGCCGGTGTTGATGGACCAGTTGCCGCCCGACTCGCACTGGGCGACCGCGTCCCACTGGGAGGCGGTGGCGGCGGAGGCGTTGCCGGCCGCCATCAGCGGAGCGGCGATGGCGACACCGGTGACACCGGCGAGCGCGGCGGCACGGGTGGCCTTGGACGGACGACGGTGCTTGCCCTTGCCGGAAAACAGCATGGTTGATCCCCTCACCGACGCCTGCGAGGTGAGCTGTCGGGTTCGGGCCGGTTGAGTTGCCCGGCCGCGTCCTCGCTTCCACGAGACGCGGCTCCACCCCAAGCCGCCACCGTCAACTGCCCGGTGGGGCACTTACCTTGGGTCCCCCGCTCCTGCCTACGGCGCTGTCAAGCGACGACTGTTCCCGTACGGCCACTGGCAGGATTCGGCGTTGCGGCCGTCGGGGCTCGGATTGCCGAGCGGTGAAGACCGTAGACACGGAATCGGCGGAATTTCAAAGACGATCAGGGCTTCTGAGACTCATCCCACACTTTCGCCAAACCGGACATTCAGTGCGAAGTGTGACGTGAACTCCCGTCTTTTTCCGCCCCGTTCGCCCCTTATTCAACCGGAAGTTCGAGCGTCTGACCGGCGGAGACATGGTTCGGGTCGGCACCGATGGCCTGCTTGTTCGCGCCGTAGAGCGCGCGCCATCCGCCGTCCAGGCCAAGGCTGTCGGCGATGGAGCCGAGGGTGTCACCGGCGCGCACGGTGTACGTGCCGCCCTTGGCGCTCTCGGTGACGGCCCCCTCGGCGCTCGCGCCGCGGTGCCGTCCGGTGCCCGTGGCGGAGGCGACGGCGCCGGTGTCGACGAGGCTCCAAGAGCCCACCGCCTGCCGCTCATTGTCCGAGTCGCGGCTTTTCGACCGACCTGTCGACGGGCTGTCGGCCGTCCGTGAATCCGAGGGAGACGCGGAAGGTGAGGCCGAGTTGTCCGATTTGCTGGACTTGCCCGCCGATGCGGAGGGAGAGCCGGTGGAGGCGGAGGGCGACGGCGAGCCGTCCGTCGAGGAGGAGTCACCCACCGAGTCGCCCGAGGAGTTGGACAGGCCGGTGGAGCCGGACCCGCCCGAGGCGTCGGACGAACCGGACGAACCGGACGAACCGCCGGACACGCCGGTGTCGATGTCCACCGAGGCCGAGTCCTTGGTCAGCCCGGAGGTCAGTCCACAGGTATGGAAGGCGCCGACGCCCTCGGCGTCGAGGATCTTCTCGGCGACGGCTATCTGCTGGTTGCGGCTGGCGAGGTCGGGGCGCTCGGCGTAGTCGAGGCCGCCGTACTTGTCCCAGTCGTCCTGGGTCAGCTTCAGGCCGCCGTAGAAGCCGCCGCTGTTCTCGCTCCAGGAGCCGCCGGTCTCGCAGTTCGCCACCTTGTCCCACGTGGTCCCGTCGGCCGCGTTCGCGCTCGCCGCACCGAGGAGCGGGATGGCGATGGCGGAGCCGGTCACGCCGGCCGCGACGAGCAGGGCCGGAGCCTGGCGGGGGCGACGGTGACGACCGTTCCCGGAGAGCATGTGCGGGGCCTTTCGCGAGACAGTACTGACCACGGCGCGTGAAGCGTGGGCCAAACCCTGGCGCCGCTGTTGATCCGTGAACGTATCGTCAGACGATCACTTGTCACAAGTTAATGCCGCGTAGATCACGTGAAGATCACAGACTTGAGCGCGTGTCATGTTTGTCCGGCGTTTGTCCGGCGGTGTCTCCTCACCCGGCCGGAGTGAACTCCACCGGAAGCGTGCGCAGTCCGCGCATGATGAGCCCGCCGCGCCACCTCAACTCGGCCGGGTCGGCCCCGAGTTGCAGATCCGGCAGCCGGGTGAGCAGCGTGGCCAGCGCGGTCTGGCCCTCCAGCCGGGCCAGCGGGGCGCCGAGACAGTAGTGGATGCCGTGGCCGTAGCCGAGGTGTTGGTTGTCACGCCGGGCGAGGTCGAGGGTGTCGGGGTCGGCGAACCGCTCCGGGTCCCGGTCCGCGGCGGCCAGGACGACGAGGACCGGGTCGCCGGCCGCGATGCGCTGTCCGCCGATGGTGAGGGGTTCGGTGGCGAACCGCCAGGTCGCCAGTTCCACCGGGCCGTCGTAGCGCAGGAGTTCCTCGACGGCGGTCGCGAGCAGACCCTCTTCGCCGGCCGCGAGGGAGGTCTGGAGGGCTCGCCGCTGCTCGGGGTGGGTGAGCAGGGCGTAGGTGCCGTTGCCGATGAGGTTGACAGTGGTCTCGAACCCGGCGAACAGCAGGATGAACGCCATCGCCGCGGCCTCGTTCTCGGTGAGGTGCTCGCCGTGGTCGGAGGCGCGGATGAGCCCGGAGATGAGGTCCTCGCCGGAAGCGGGCTCGTCAGGGAGGGCCTGGCGCTTCTTGTGGATGAGCTCGGCGAGGTACCCCCGCATCCTCTTCACCGACCGTGCGACCCCGCCCCTCGGTCCGCCCCCGTGCCGGATCATCATGCCCGCCCAGTCCCGGAAGTCGTCCTGGTCCTCGCGCGGGACGCCGAGGAGGTCGCAGATCGCGTAGATGGGGAGCGGGAAGGCGAACTCGTGGATGAGGTCCGCTTCCCCCTTCCCCGCGAACCCGTCGATGAGACGGTCCGTCAACTCCTGCACCCGCGGGGCGAACTCGGCGACACGTCGCGGGGTGAAGGCCTTGCTGACGAGCCGGCGCAACCGGGTGTGGTCCGGCGGGTCGATGTTGAGCAGATGCGTCATCAGCTCCGCCTTCCGCTCCCCCGGGATCCCCGTCCTGCCCCTGGCGTGCGCGGGTTCGTCGTGGTGCGCGGGGTTCTTGGAGAGCCGGCTGTCGGCGAGCGTCTGCTTGGCGTCGGCGTACCGGGTGACCAGCCAGGCCTCGACTCCGCTGGGCAGCGTGGTCCGGTGGACGGGGGCGTGCTCACGCAGCCACGCGTAGGCGGGGTAGGGGTCGGTGGCGAACTCCCAGCTGAAGAGTTCCGGGACGGTGCTGTCGGAAGCGGGATGGCTGGTCACTCCTCGACGGTATCCGGCCTCGCGCACCCGTCCAGACCTCGGCGCCGGGACGCCGGCGCACGGGGTGCCGGGCGACGAGAGCCGACCGCGGGGCCGGGAGGGCAGGGGACCGCGGGGCCGGGGAGGACAGGAGGACCCCGGGGCCGGGAGGACAGGAGACCCCGGGGCCAGGACGACAGCAGACCTCCGAGCCGAGCGACAGCAGACGGCCGAGCGACAGCGGACCCCGGGGCCAGGACGAGTGCGGACCGCGGGCCGGGAAGGCAGGGGACCGCGGGGCCAGGACGACAGCAGACCGCGGGGCCAGGACGAGAGCGGACCGCAGAGCCGGGAGGGCAGGGGACCGCGGGGCTCAGAGGACAGCCCCTCAGCCGGACCGCAGTACTAGGAGGACAGCCCCTCAGTGGCGCGCACCGCGTCTCGGTACGCCCGCGCCGCGACCCGCAGCGCGGCTTCCGGGTCCACGCCCTGCGCCTCCGCCCGCGCCGCCAGCGCGAGCAGTTCGTAGCCGATGCCCTCACCCGTCGGCAGCGGCACGTCCAGTGCGGCCGTCCGCACGCGGGACGCCAGCTTCGACGCGAGGGCGAGGCCCGGCTGGCCCAGGGGTATCCCGTCGGTCACCGACTCCCGCCGCTTCTCGATCGCCTTGGTGCGCAGCCAGTGCTCCTTGACCTCCTCCGGGGTCGTCGCCGTCTCGTCACCGAAGACGTGCGGGTGGCGGTGGATGAGCTTGGCGACGATGCCGCCGGCCACGTCGTCGATGGAGAAGGGATTCTCGGGGTCCTCCTCGGCGATGCGGGAGTGGAAGACGACCTGCAGCAGGACATCGCCCAGTTCCTCGCGCAGCTCGTCGCGATCGCCGTCCTCGATCGCCTCGACGAGTTCGTACGCCTCCTCGATGCCGTACTTCGCCAGGCCCTTGTGGGTCTGCTGGGAGGACCAGGGGCATTCGAGACGGATCCGGTCCATGACCTGGACGAGGTCGAGGAGGCGGGCGCCGGGCAGGTCATAGGAGGCGGGGAGGAGCTCCAGGTCGGGCATGCTCACGCGTCCCGAACCGGCGAGCCGCGCGAGGCCGTCCGTGAGGGCAGGCTCGCCCTCGCCCGTGGCGACGACCACGACCGTGCGGCCACCGGAGCAGGCGGCCACCAACTCCTCGGCCGTCGGGGCCCCCTCGTCGACGGCTGTGCCCGCCTCCCGCAGATACGGCAGCTGCGGGTGCGCGCCGTCCGCGCACAGCACACGGTCGGCCGCGTGCAGGGCCTGCCACGCGGGCCAGGACAGCAGGCCGGGTGCCACCCGGTGGCTGGTGGTGAGCAGGACGATGCGGCCGGGGGCGACGGCGGCGTCTTCGGGACGGCTGGTTGCGTTCACGGTTCGAAGCTAACCCACGTCATCGACGGCACCACGAGTTGTCCACAGGGCGGGAGGCTGGTTGTCCACAGGTGGGCGGCGCCGCTGTACCGTTCCTCCGGCTTCGGCTACGCCGACTGCTGGGTCGCCGTGACCTCGCGGACCCACGGCGTCTTCGCGTCCACGCGGCTGCTCTTCTGGACGTCCCAGGTGCCGTAGCGCGGGTTGAGGTCGACGTGGAGTTCCTTGGACGCCTTGGACAGGGCGTCCCAGAAGGCCGGCTTGCTGGTGTCGGTGCCGAGGCTCTGGGCGAGTTTCTGGGCCTCGAGCTGGAGGCGCAGGTTGTCGTCGAGGCGCTCGGGGGCCACCCCGTACTGCTGCAGCCAGGCCGTCTCGAGCGCCTTGGAGCCGCCGACCTGCTGTTCCAGGCCGGCCCGCATCTGCTGGATGTCCTTGGGGGTGACGCTCACGCCCGCGTCCTGGGCGGCGCGCCGCACCACCTGGTCGAGGACCATGCCGTGCAGGGTGTCGCGGGTGAGGCTGCCGGTCTGCGCGACGGCCTGCTTGTACTGCGCCTCGTTCGCCACGGCCGCGCGCTGCGCCTCGCGCACCTCGTTCACCCGGTTCTCGAGCTGCGACACGGTGATCCGCCGGCCGCCCACGACGGCCGCCGCGCCGGGATGCGCGTCGCTTCCACAGGCGGTGAGGAGAGGGGCCGCGGCGGCGATCGCGGCGGTGAGCAGGAGCGCGGTGCGACGGCGGCGGTGCAAGGAAGCCTCCCGAGGAGATTGTGCGACGGTGCACAAAGTCTTGCGGTGATCGATGGTAGGCAGTGGGACGGCTGGGGCCAACCCCTCGACCGCCCCATTCGACCAACGATTCACCGCGGCTTCGGGCACCGCCGCGCCCGCACATGCCCCGGCGCGGCCCGACCGGGCTCAGCCCGTGATGGCCACCGGGGCGTCCCACGCGTCACGGTCCACGGTGAGCGTGTAGCCGTTGCGCGTCTCCTTGCTGTTGACCAGGTACTGGTGACCGCGGCTGTGGTCGGTGTACTGGGTCTTGCCGAACGGCCAGTCCGTCGTCGTGGTGTTCTGCTTGTCCCACAGCGCGTACCAGAGGTTGCCCGGCAGGTCGGTCTTGTCGGTGGCGTTGGCGATCGCCTTCGCGCTGGAGCTGGTGAAGCCGTAGTAGCCCGCGCGGTAGACCTTGGCGCGCAGTTCCTTGTCGAAGGCGCGGACATAGGTGAGCACGGCGTTGTTGCACGACGTGTTCGTGATGTCGTACGACTCCATGTCCAGGTAGATCGGGCTGCCGGCCTTCATGCCGAGCGCGGAGGCCTTCGCCACGGCGTCGTCGGCGTCGGTCTTGCCGAGGGCGGCGGCCGTGGCGGCGGTGAGCTTCTCGGGGTTGGAGCCGGACTGGCAGGGCGGCTGGGCGCCGACGTAGATCGGGATGAGCTTCCAGCCGACGCCGCTGACGGACTTGACCCAGGAGGCGGTCAGGTTGGGCTGGGAGCAGCCCCGGTTCTTGCCGCCGACGTAGACCGCGGCGGCGCCGTAGAGGCCGCCCTTCCATGCCTTCATCGCGGCGAGCGAGGGGGCGGCGCAGGTGTCGAAGGCGCGCCCGGTGTACGTCCGCTGCGCTGGCCAGGTGGTGGCGGCCATGGAGGTCTGCGCGGCGATCCCGGCCCCGGCCACGACGGCGGTGCCCGCGACGGCCCACGTGATGTACCTGCGCTTCTTGGACTGCCGATGGCCGGCCATGACTACCCCACCCCTGGTCGTGCGTTGCCGCGTTGGCGAAAAACGAACCGAACCTATCCGGCACCGCTCATGCGTTCGGAAAACGTAAGCCCCGTAGATTTACAAAATTCCCTCATGGAACAGCAAAATCATCGGCCCCATTAGCCGCGCACCTGTCCCAGCCACTGCAGCGTGCGGCGGATCTCGGCCGCGAGGGGGTGCGCGGGGCCGCGCAGCCGCTCCACGTCCATGAGCAGGCGCGCGAGCGTGTCGTGCGCGGCGGCGCGGTCGCCGAGCGCGAGCAGGAGGTGGCCGATACGCCGGCGCACGTCATGGGAGAGCTCGGGGTCGCCCGCGGACACGTACTGGTTCTCGTAGTACGGCAGCAGCGCGCGGTACTCGGCGAGCGCCGCTGCCGGTTCGCCGAGCGACTCCAGGCACTGGGCGGCCTCGTAGCGGTAGCGCAGGGACTGCGGGTCGGCCTGGCCGGCCTCAGCGGCGCGTTCGTCGGCGAGCCGGCGCAGTTCGGGCAGCGCGCGCCGGTACTGGCCGTCGTCCATGAGCGTGGCCGCGTACTGCTTGCGCAGGGTGCGGACCACCGGGGAGTGCTCGCCGTGCTGTTCGGCGGCGGCGGGCAGGATCGCGCCGAGGATGTCGACGGCCTGGGTGATGCGGCCCTCGCCCAGCAGCCGCTTGACCTCGTCGACGGCGCGCGCGACGTCGGGCTTCTCCGGAACGGGCGCGACCGGGGCGGGCTGGGGCGCGGGCGTGCGCGCGCGGTCCGGCCAGGGGGCGTGCGGGCGCAGGAAGGGACGCGTGGGGTCCAGCGGCGCCCCTGTGGGCATCCCGCGCGCGGGTAGGAGCAGCGCCAGGTGCTCGTACACCTCCTGCGCGGACGCCGGGCGATGCTGCGGGTCCTTCGCGAGCAGGCGCAGGACGAGCGCTTCCAGCGCCTCCGGGACCTCGGCGCGCAGACGGCGCACGGGCACCGGGGGCTCGTACAGATGCCGGTGCAGTACGCCGAGCGCCGTGGAGCCGGCGAACGGGACGTCACCGCTGAGCAGTTCGTGTAGCAGCACACCGAGCGCGTACAGGTCGGTGTACGGGCCGACCGCGCCGCCCATCGCCTGCTCGGGCGCCATGTAGGCGGGCGAGCCGATGGGCGTACCGGTGTGGGTGAGGCGGGTGGTGTCGGCGTCCATGACGGAGGCCACGCCGAGGTCGAGGACGGTGACGGTGCCGTCCTGCTTGACCATCACGTTCCGCGGCTTGAGGTCGCGGTGGACGATCGGCACGGCGTGCACGGCGCTCAGCACGGCGCACAGTTGCGCGGCGACGGCGACCGCCCACTGCCACGGGTACGGGTCGTGCTCGGCGAGATGGTCGGAGAGGTCGGCGCCGTCGACGTACTGCATGACGAGGAAGAGCTCCTCGCCCTCGCTGCCCGCGTCGTGCACGGTGACGAGCCCGGGGTGGTCGACCTGCGCGGTCACCCGGCACTCGCGCACGAACCGCCGGCGCAGCTCGTCCGCCTCCTGCCCGGCCACCTTGTCGGGGCGCAGCAGCTTGACCGCCACGCGCCGGTCGAGCCGCTGGTCGTACGCCGTCCAGACCTGGCCCATGCCGCCCTGGCCGATGAGCGTGGACAGTTCGTAACGGCCGGCGACGACGCGTCCCGCCGCCACGCTCACCTTCCGCCCTCAGGATTGCCGGGGTGCTTGCGCAGGTAGTCGCTGAGCTCGTCCAGTTCGGCGCGCACCTGGTCGATCCGGGCGGGCGCGGGGCGCTGCGGCGGGGCGGGGACGGGCGGCTGGGGCACGGGGGCGTGCGGAGCGGGCGTGTGGGGCATCGGGGGCGCGCCGTAAGGGGGTTGCGGAGTACTCGGCACGGCCGCCGCGGTGAACGGCGAGGCGGGCTGCGGGTATCCGTAGCCCGGCGCCATCGGCGGCTGCCCGGCGCCCACTTGGTGGAGCCGGCTGTGGTGGCGTATGTCCGCGTAGAGGAAGTAGCCGACGCAGGCAACGGCGTTCAGCAGCAGGATGATCATGCCCGCGTTGCCGTTCGACGTGCTGAAGTCGTCGGTGTGGTCGGTGCTGAGGAAGGCGAAGCTGATGCCGAGGACCACCACGGAGGCGGCGAAGACCCACCAGTCGACGGCCCTGCGGGTCACGATCGCCGCGCGCAGCGTCGCCACCCACGCCAGGAACCCGATGCTGAGGATCGGCACGGCCACGAAGATCACGCGCAGCACGACCAGCACCCCGGTCGAGGGTCGCTTCGGCGGTGGCGGCGCGTAGCCGTGGCCTTGCATGGCTGCTCCTGTATGCCTGATGGGGACGGACGTGGGTGCCGAGTCCGAGCGTATAGGCCGACAAGGACAACGGGTCCGGCTTGTACCGAACCGTTGTCCTGCCGATCCGATCCCGGTGGTGGCGCGTGACCTCAGCCGGGCGCCACCGTCCCGTCCGTCAGCCCGTCGTACATCCCGCGCACGAGCTGGTCGCCAAGCCGGTTCGCGCGCCTGAGCGCCCGCTCGAACTCGTCGAGTGCGCGGAAACGCGCGCCGTAGCGCCGTTGTTCGTCGAGCGCGAGCCGGGGCAGCTGGAGCCGGCGCACGTCCAGACGCGTGGCCGTGGACGCATAGCTGCTGGCTTGGCGGTTGTTTGCGGTGCCGCGCAGGAACCCGGCGAGGAACCAGGGGTCGAGCGCGGTGGGATCGGGGCGCAGGAGCACGAGATTGCGCCCCAGGGCGACGCCCTGCGTCGCGTCGTCGATCACGCGCGCCACCGCGCCCCCGCCGAGCACCGGCACGACCACATCGCCCGGCTCGGTCAGCACCGCCTCCTCGTCGCTCTCGGGGAGCAACCCGGACGGCCCGGTGCCGGCGAGGACGTCGTGGTCGGTGAGGACGGGCACGCGCGCGTGGCCGCCGTTCCCGCCGGTGCGCAGCACCAGGGCTCCCCCGCGCGCGAGTTCGCCGACGGTGGTGAACGGCCAGCGGGGCGCGGGCTGCGCGGGGTCCGCGGGCGGCGGAGTGAGGTCGGCGGTCAGCCGCAGGGTCTCGCCGAGGCGCTCGCGTACGGCGGTGAGCGCCCCGGCGCCCTCGGGCGCGGTAGGCGGCGGGAGGTGGCGGGCCGGGGCGAGGTCGACGTCGTCGTCCAGGAGGTCGATGACGGGCAGGGAGCGGGCGAGACCCGGGCGCTCCTCCAGCCTTCCCGCGCCGTCGAAGGCGCTCCAGGCGCCCATGACCGCCTCGCGCACCGCCCGCCAGTCGGGCCCGCCGCGCCCCTCCGTCGCGAACTGCCCGGTGTCCACGAGCAGTACCTCGGGCTGCGCGGGCGCCCTGTCGGGCCGGCGCAGCACCCACAGGTGCAGCGGGATGTTGTACGGCGGGGCCGCGCCGACGGGCAGGGCGACCACGGCGCGCAGCGCGCCCCGGCGCAGCAGGTCGGCGCGGATCCGGCGGCCCGAGCGGCGGGAGGCGGCGGCCGGCGGCATGAGCAGGACGGCGGTGCCGCCGTCGCGCAGCCGGGCGAGGGCGTGCTGGACCCAGGCCAGCTCGGACTCGTTGCGGGCCGGGAAGCCGTACTCCCAGCGGGGGTCGTAGGCGAGTTCGTCGTGTCCCCAGTTGCGCTCGTTGAACGGGGGGTGGCACAGGACGGCGTCGGCGCGCAGTTGCGGGAAGGCGTCGGCGCGCAGCGAGTCACCGGCAGCGCCGCGCACGCCGGCGCGGGTGTGCAGCGCGAGGCGGAGCGCGGTGAGCGCGGCGAGGTCGGGGGCGCTGTCCTGGGCGTACAGCTCCTGGTCGGGTCGGGTGGCGACGGCACCCAGGAGGGCGCCCGTGCCGGCGGCCGGGTCGAGGAGCGTGCGGGCCGGACCGGCCAGGTCGGCCATGAGACCGGCGAGTTCGGCGGGGGTCAGCGTGTACTGGCGCGGGTTGGCGTCGAGATGCCGGCCGAGCAGGAACTCGAAGGTCTGCCGCGCCCCCAGCTCGGCGGCGAGTTCGGCGGCACCGCGCAGGAGGGGGACGGAGGGGAGGAGTTGGGGGCCGCTGGGGATGTGAACGGCCGGGAAGGTGTTCACAGGGCTCGGATTGTTCACAGACCTCAGGCTGCTAGCAGACCTCAGGCTGTTCACAGGGCTCGGGCCGTTCACGGAGCCCGACCCGTTCGAGAACCGCCCCGCCAGCACCGGCTCCAGTGCCTCAGGCAGCATCGCGGCCAGCCGTTCGTCCGAGCCCGCGGACGCCTCCAGCCACACCGTTGGCCGGTCATGGATGAGCAGCAGGGCGCAGCCCGCGTGGATCAGCGCCGCGACCGGTCCGGCCGGATGGCCCGCGAGCTGCTGCCAGACGCGCTCGCGCAACGGCACCTCGGCGAGTTTGCCCTGCTTGCGCAGCCATGCCTCGACCTCGGCCAGGGCGAAGGACGGGCTGGCCTCAGTGCCGCCGACCGGTTTCGGGAAGTCGGCGTGGCGGCGCCGCCAGTTGCTCACGGCGGCCCGGCCGACGCCGGCCAGCCGGGCGATCCCGGCGGCGGTCACCTCTGTCGCGTTGTCCTGCACCGCCGGCTCCCCTCGTTGCGTGTGACGCCGAGCATATCGACGCGCGCAAGATCTACCCCTTCACACCGTGTACGCAATCATTCGCGTGAATCATGTTGACTCGGTTCACACGCTCTGCTGTTATTGACCCAGCGAACAAGCGATGGCTGACACGCGGCGGTCGCAGGTCCGAGGGGGAAGACATCGGCATGGGCACGAAGGGCAAGGTGGCGCTGGGCGCCGTCGTGGGGTTCGTGGTCATCGGCGTCGTATCGGCGAACGCCGGCGCCAACGGCACCGGCACCCGTCCCGGCGCCCGTTCCGAGAACAAGGCCGCGTTCGCGGGATATGGCGACTTCCGGGTCGGGACCGACATCAAGCCCGGCACCTACCGCACCACCGGCAACGGCCACGGCACCTGCTACTGGGAGCGCGCCAAGGACGCGAAGGGCGGGACGGACACGGTCCTGGCCAACGACCATGTGACCGGCACCAGTTACGTCACCGTCAAGCCCACCGACGGACTGTTCGTATCCAGTGGCTGCAAGGAATGGCAGGCCGTCGGCACCATGGCGAAGGGCACGCCCGCCACCGCCATGGCCGGCGACGGCGGCATGTTCAGAGTGGGTGCCGACATCGCGCCGGGCACCTACCGTTCCACGGGAAACGCCGACGACGCCTGCCACTGGGAGCGGGCCAAGGACGCCGACCACTCGCTCGAGTCGATCATCGCGAACAACAACGTGACCGGCACGGCCGTGGTCACCATCAACGCCTCGGACGCCTACTTCAAGACGACCGGCTGCAAGGCCTGGAAGAAGACCGGCTGACCGAGCGGGCCGACACCGCCGCTCACCTCACACCATCCCTCACCATCACCGTCGTAACCAAGGAACTGTCATGCGTCGTACCGCACTTGCCGCCCTCTGCCTCGTCGCGGCGGCCACCACAGGACTCACCGCCTGCCAGTCCGGGCATTCCGAGCAGGCCGGTCAGAACAAGGCGGACGGAAAGGCGTCCGCCACCCCCACGTCGAGCGGGCCCAAGGACCCCTTCGCCGGTCTGAGCGCCGCTCAGATCGCGGACCGGGCCATGACGGCCACCACCGGCGCCTCCTCGCTCCGCCTCAAGGGCGACGTCCAGGACGACGAGAGCAGCGGGACGATCAGTCTCGACATGGCGCTGAACAAGAAGACCGAGTGCGCCGGGACGATCGGCATGGGCGGCCAGGGCAAGGCCGACCTGATCAAGACGGGCGACACGGTGTACATGAAGTACGACGAGGCGTTCCTGCGCGCCCAGGGCAAGGGCGAGTCCAAGGCGGACACCGACGCCGCGGTCGCCCTGCTGGCCGGGAAGTGGGCCAAGATGTCCGCCAAGGGCTCCGACGCGAAGGACATCGCGAGCTTCTGCGACCTGGACACGGTGCTCGGCGGGGCCGAGGACGTCAACTCCGGTGACAGTGGCGGCTCTTCGGGCGGTACGGCGGACCCGACGGCGACCCGCGCGGGTACGGCTACGGTCGACGGTGCGCGGGCGGTCGTACTGAAGGTGAAGGACGGCAAAGAGAGTTACACCCTGTACGTCGCCACCGAGGGCAAGCCGTACCTGCTCCGTCTGGACAGCACGGCCAAGGACGCCGGCTCCCTCACCTTCAGCGACTACGAGCAGCCGGTTCCGGCGCGGAAGCCGGCCGGCAAGATCGTCGACTTGGACGCCCTCGGCGGCTGATCCGGGTCAGTCCGCGTGGAAACGGGCCGGTGCCTCGGTCGGATTGCCGCCGGTGGGCAGTTTCTGGCCGGGGCAGGTCCCCAGCACCTTCTCCATGGCGGACTTCTCGGCGGCGGTCACCCACAGCCCGTACTTCTTCTTCACCGCGACCTGCCCGGCGACGTAGGTGCACCGGTAGGACTTGTTGGGCGGCAGCCAGGTCGCCGCGTCGCCGTCACCCTTGGAGCGGTTGGTGCTCGCGTCGACGGCTATGAGGTTGAGCGGGTCGTTGGCGAGGGCTATGCGCTTGCGGGCGTCCCAGTACTTGGCGCCCTTCTGCCAGGCGTCGGAGAGCGGGACGATGTGGTCGATGTCGACGAGGCTGCGGCCGCGCCGGTAGGTCACCTCCTTGCCGGAGTAGGGATCCGAGGGGAGCAGACCGTACGACACCTTGCAGCTGCCGCTGGTGAACCTCACCTCCTTGAGGTCCCGTTTGAGGATGTCGTCGCGGGTGTCGCAGTCGTTGGAGTCGGTGTCCGCCCAGGCGGTGCCGAAGCGCTCGCGGGCGTAACCGGTCTTCGGCGCCCGCCCCTTCACGGTCAGCGACTCGGCAGCCTGGAGCGCGGCCCCTCCGGCGCCGGTCTCCCGCGGTCCGCTCGAGCCCGTCCGCGTCTCCGCCTTGCATCCGGCAACGGCACACACCAGTACGACGGCGACCGCGGCCCCGCCCCTCAGACGCATCACGATGCGCCCCTCCCCTTGCTCCTCCGGTCGGCCCCCGCAGGGTGCGCCTTCCCTGGTACGGCGCCGCGCACACCGTAGCCGCAGGGCTCGCGGGGGCACTCATGCGGTCCAGACCACCAGGGACCCCAGTGGGCATACCACGTAAATGGGTCGTATCGTCGTTGCTGAGTCACCTCCCAAAGGAGCTCTGTATGGGCATCTTCGACAGGTTCAAGAGCAACCGTCAGCTGCAGGACAAGGCCAAGGACATGTCCGACGCCGCTGAACGGAAGGCCAACGAGAGGACCGGCAACAAGTACGAGAGCCAGGTCGACGACGCGCAGCAGCGGATCGAGGGCCAGCTCGGCATGGACCGCGACCGGCCGGACCAGCCGTAGCGCGAGAACCTCTCCCCTGCGCCACACGCCAGTGCCAGGCCGTCCGCGAACCACCCTCCCCGCGGACGTCCGGCGGCGCGTCAATCGGCCGCGGCGGCAAGCGGGTTGAGCGCCCGCGCACGTGCTGACAGGCTCCCGCCATGGATCTGGGACTTGCGGGGAAGACGGCCTTCATCACCGGCGGAAGCGCCGGGATCGGGCTGGCCATCGGCCGGGCGCTGCGGGAGGAGGGAGCTGAGGTCACCGTCTGCGGACGGGATCCGCAGCGGCTCAAGGAGTCGGGGCTGCCCGGCGTCCAGGCGGACGTCGGCGATCCGGAGGCGCTCGCCCGGGCGGTGGACGAGGGGGCCGAGCGGATGGGCGGGCTCGATCTGCTGGTGGCCAACGCCGGCGGGGTGTACGGCGGCGGGCTGCTGGACTCGACGCCCGAGGACTGGCTGCGCACCTACGAGTTGAACGTGCTGCACGCCGCCCACGCCATCCGTACCGCGGTACCGCACTTCGAGCGGCGCGGCGGCGGCAGCGCGCTGGTCGTGGCGTCGATCACGGGATGGAAGCCGGGCCCGAAGTCGTCGTACGCCTCCGCGAAGGCGGCGGAGATCCACCTCGCCGCCACGCTCGGCCAGGAACTGGGGCCGCGCAACATCCGGGTGAACGCGCTCAGTCCGGGTTCGGTGATGTTCGAGGGCGGGGGCTGGGCCTGGTTCCGGGACAACCGGCCCGAGCGGTACGAGGCTTTCGCGCGCGAGGACTTCCCGCGCGGCCGGCTGGTGGAGTTGCGGGAGGTGGCCGATGTGGCGTGCTTCCTGCTGTCGGCCCGGGCCGGTGGGATCAACGGCGCCAACATATGCGTGGACGGCGCTCAGGATCACCCGAGCGCCGGCCGGTTCTTTCCGTAGAACTGCTGCTGATCCAAGGCTAGTTGGGGTCGACGGTTGGTTGAGGTCGACGGCTGGCTGGGGTCGCTCTTACTTGGGGTCCCGGTCGAACGCCGAGGTGGACCAGACGTAGCCGAGGACCGCGAGGCCGACGCACCAGGCGACCGCGATCCACCCGTTGTTGCCGATGTGCGTGCCGAGGAGGAGTCCGCGCAGGGTTTCGATGGCGGGGGTGAAGGGCTGGTACCGGGCAATGGGCTGGAACCAGCCGGGCATGGAGTGCAGCGGGACGAAGGCGCTGGACAGCAGGGGCAGCAGGATCAGCGGCATCGCGTTGTTGCTGGCGGCCTCGGCGTTGGGGCTGACCAGGCCCATGCCGACCGCGATCCAGGTGAGCGCCAGGGCGAAGAGCACGATCAGCCCGAACGCCGCCAGCCACTCCAGGACGCCCGCGTCGGTGGAGCGGAAGCCGATCGCCACGGCGACGGCGCCGACCAGGACCACGCTCATGACCGACTGCAGGACGCTGCCGACGACGTGTCCGACGAGGATCGAGCCGCGGTGGATGGCCATGGTGCGGAAGCGGGCGATGATGCCCTCGCTCATGTCGGTGGACACCGACACCGCTGTGCCGATCACGGTGGAGCCGATCGTCATCAGCAGGATGCCGGGCACGATGTAGGCCAGGTAGGCCGAGCGGCCCGCCCCCGCGCTCATCGCGTTGCCGAAGATGTACACGAACAGCAACAGCAGCATGACCGGGGTGAGCAGCAGGTTCAGGGTGAGCGAGGGGTAGCGCCGGGCGTGCAGGAGGTTGCGGCGCAGCATCGTGGAGGAGTCGCGGACGGCGAGGGCGAGGGAGCTGCTCATCGGGCGGCCTCCGTGGTCTTGTCGGTGCCGGCGTCCGTTCCGGCGCCGCGGGTGTCGGTCAGGGCGAAGAAGACGTCGTCCAGGTCCGGTGTGTGCACGGTCAGTTCGTCCGCCTCGACGTCGGCCGCGTCCAACCAGTCCAGGACGGCTCGCAGTTCGCGCTGGCTGCCGTCGCTGGGGATCTGCAGGGCGAGGGCCTCGTCGTGCCGGGTGGCCTCGCCCAGGGCCGCGGCGGCCGCCCGGTAGGCTGCCGGGTCGTTGAAGCGCAGCCGGATGTGCCCGCCGGGGATGAGCCGCTTCAGCTCCTCCGCACTGCCCTCGGCGGCGATCCTCCCCTCGTGCAGGACGGCGATGCGGTCGGCCAGTTCGTCGGCCTCGTCGAGGTACTGGGTGGTGAGGAAGACGCTCACACCGTCGGAGACGAGCTCGCGGATGATCTGCCACATGGTGTGCCGGGAGCGGGGGTCCAGGCCGGTGGTGGGTTCGTCGAGGAAGATGATCCGGGGGCTGCCGACCAGGGTCATGGCGATGTCCAGGCGGCGCTTCATGCCGCCGGAGTAGGTGGAGGCGGGCTTCTTCGCGGCCTCGACCAGGTCGAAGCGCTCCAGCAGTTCGGCGGCCACCCGCCGCCCCTCGCCGCGGGGCAGGTGGTGCAGGTCGGCCATGAGGAGCATGTTCTCCTCGCCGGTGATCAGTCCGTCCACGGCGGAGAACTGTCCCGTCACCCCGATCGCGGCGCGCACCGCCTGTGGGTCTGCGGCCGGGTCGTGGCCGCCGACGCTGATCTCGCCGCCGTCCGCGCCGATCAGCGTCGAGAGGATCTTGACGGCGGTGGTCTTGCCGGCGCCGTTCGGGCCGAGCAGGGAGAAGATCGTCCCCGTGGGTACGGCCAGGTCGACGCCGTCGAGCACGACCTTGTCTCCGTAGGACTTGCGCAGCCCCTTCGCCGCGATGGCCAGGTCGGTCATGAGAAGTGCCCCCCTCTTTTTCTGCCGGCTGCGGATTACAGGCTGCGGGCGGTGATGTCGCCGTTGGCGGTGGTGGCGCGGATGTCGAGTCCGGCCGTTCCGTCGTTCATGAGGGCGTTGCTGACGCGGCCCTGGGAGGTGCCGGCGTCCAGGGAGGCGGACACTCCGCGGGCCGCGGCGACGGAGATGTCGCCGGACCGGGTGCTCAGGACGACCGTGCCGCGTGCGGCCTCGGCGATGCGGATGTCGCCCCGTGCGGTGCTGATCTCGGCCGAGCCGCCGAGGCGGCCGATCTCGACGTCGCCGTCGACGGCGGTGAGGCGGACGCTCGCGGCCTCGTCGAGCTTGATCCGGCGGTAGGCGCCGTCGAAGGCGACGTCACCGAGGCGGCCGACTCCGCGGAGTTCGGCGCTGCCGGTCCTGGCCTCGACTCGGGAGCCGGCGGGCAGCTGGACGGTCACCTCGACGGATCCGGAGGGGCCGAAGAGCTGGTTCCCGGCCTCCGGGGCCGCGATCCGCAGGACGCCGTCGCCGTAGGCGACCTCGACCTTCTCCGCCGCCTTCACGTCACGGCTCCGGGAGGCGTCCACGGGCCGGACCTCGACCGTGGTGTCGGCCCGGTCGGAGGCGATGAACTGGACGCGGCCCGCGGGGATGTCGAGGACGGCGGAGACGGGGACGGGGCTGTCGAACTTCTGCATGATGCGCTCCTGTGTCGGTCACTGTTTCTGACACCGGAAACGCTACGTTGCATTCATAGTTTCTTCAACGTAGTCGTTGCGCACACAATTCATTTATGCAGGTCAGATGCTAGAAATCGTTGCACTGGGCGACGACTTAACGCAACAGCCCACCCCGTCACTCATTGCAATGAGTGAGCGTTGAACGCTACGACCCCAGAATCGACGTCAGGAACTCCCCCACCCAGCCGAGCAGTTCGCGCCCGACCAGCGGCTTCCCGCCCACCTTGGCCGTCTTGGGGCGCGGTACGAGGACCTGGCGCACCGCCGGCTTGATGACGGACCCGGGGTACAGGCGCTTGACGCGCAGCTCCTGCGACTCGCGCAACTCCACCGGCGCGAAGCGGATGTTGTTGCCCTGCAGGACGATCTCGCCGACCCCGCACGCGCGGGCGAGCATGCGCAGCCCGGCCACCAGGAGCAGGTTCTCGACCGGCTCGGGCAACTTGCCGTAGCGGTCGACGAGTTCCTCGCGCACGGACGTGATGTCCTCCTCCGTGTTGACGGAGGCGATGGCCCGGTAGGCCTGCAGGCGCAGCCGCTCGCCGGGGGCGTAGTCGTGCGGGACGTGGGCGTCGACGGGGAGCTCGATCTTGACCTCCAGCGGCGGCTCCTCCTCCACCCCGCCCTCCAGGGAGGCCCGGTAGTCCGCGACCGCCTCGCCGACCATGCGAACGTACAGGTCGAAGCCGACGCCCGCGATGTGGCCGGACTGCTCACCGCCGAGCAGGTTGCCCGCGCCGCGGATCTCCAGGTCCTTCATCGCCACGTACATGCCCGCGCCCATCTCCGTGTGCTGGGCGATGGTCGCCAGGCGCTCGTGGGCGGTCTCCGTCAGCGGCTTCTCCGGCGGATACAGGAAGTAGGCGTAGCCGCGCTCGCGGCCACGGCCGACCCGGCCGCGCAGCTGGTGCAGCTGGGAGAGGCCGAAGTTGTCGCCGCGCTCCACGATCAGCGTGTTCGCGTTGGAGATGTCGATGCCGGACTCGACGATCGTGGTCGACACCAGGACGTCGTACTTCTTCTCCCAGAAGTCGACGACCACCTGCTCCAGCGTCTGCTCGGACATCTGGCCGTGGGCCGTGGCGATCCTCGCCTCGGGGACGATCTCGCGCAGCCGGGAGGCGGCCCGGTCGATCGACTCGACGCGGTTGTGGATGTAGAAGACCTGGCCCTCACGCAGCAGTTCACGGCGGATGGCGGCGCCGATCTGCTTCTCCTCGTAGGGGCCGACGAAGGTGAGCACCGGGTGGCGCTCCTCCGGCGGGGTGGTGATGGTGGACATCTCGCGGATGCCGGTGACCGCCATCTCCAGGGTGCGCGGGATGGGTGTCGCGGACATGGTGAGCACATCCACGTTGGCACGCAGCTTCTTCAGCTGCTCCTTGTGCTCGACGCCGAAGCGCTGCTCCTCGTCGACGATGACCAGGCCCAGGTCCTTGAACTTGGTCTCGGAGGAGAACAGCCGGTGGGTGCCGATGACGACGTCCACCGAGCCCTCCCGCAGGCCCTCCAGCACCGCCTTTGCCTCGGTGTCGGTCTGGAAGCGGCTGAGCGCCCGTACGTTGACCGGGAACTGGGAGTAGCGGTCGCCGAACGTCCCGAAGTGCTGCTGAACCAGCAGGGTCGTCGGGACGAGGACCGCCACCTGCTTGCCGTCCTGGACCGCCTTGAAGGCGGCCCGCACCGCGATCTCCGTCTTGCCGTAGCCCACGTCGCCGCAGATCAGGCGGTCCATCGGGACCGACTTCTCCATGTCCTCCTTGACCTCGGCGATGGTGGTGAGCTGGTCGGGGGTCTCGGCGTAGGGGAAGGCGTCCTCCAGCTCGCGCTGCCAGGGGGTGTCCGAGCCGAAGGCGTGCCCGGGCGCCGCCATCCGCGCGCTGTAGAGCCTGATCAGGTCGGCCGCGATCTCCTTGACCGCCTTCTTGGCGCGCGCCTTGGTCTTGGTCCAGTCGGCGCCGCCCAGGCGGTGCAGGGTGGGGGCCTCGCCGCCGACGTACTTGGTGATCTGCTCCAGCTGGTCGGTGGGGATGTAGAGGCGGTCGCCGGGCTGGCCGCGTTTGGCGGGGGCGTACTCGACGACCAGGTACTCGCGCGTGGCGCCCTGCACCGTGCGCTGCACCATCTCGATGTAGCGGCCCACGCCGTGCTGCTCGTGGACGATGTAGTCACCCGCCTCCAGGGTGAGCGGGTCGATGGTCTTGCGGCGGCGGGCCGGCATCCGGGCGCCGTCCTTGCCGGCCGCCTTCTGCCCCGAGAGGTCGGTCTCGGTCAGGACGGCCAGCTTCAGCGCGGGGTCCACGAAGCCGTAGTCGATCGAGCCGCACGCCACGTGCACGACGGACGGCGCGATCGCGCCGAGCTCGATGTCGAGGCGGGCGGCGATGCCCTCGCCGCCCAGCACCTCGACCGTGCGGGCCGCCGGGCCGTGGCCCTCGGTGACGAACACCGTGCGCCAGCCGTCGGCGAGCCAGCCCTTGGTGTCGGCGAGCGCCTTGGCGGTGTCGCCCCGGTAGGTCTCGGGGGCGTGCATGCCGAGCTTGAGGGTGTCCCCCGCCGCGTCAGCGGCAAATGTCTCCGTGAGCTCTTCGTCGGCCGCGAAGGGCGAGACGGACCACCACATCATGTCCAGCTCGCGGGCCCGTTCCCGGACGTCCGCGATGGACCACAGGGAGGCCGCGCCGACGTCGATGGGGGCCTCGCCGCCGCCCGCGGTGGCCGCCCAGGACGCCTGCAGGAACTCCTGGCTGGTGGCCACGAGGTCGGCGGCACGCGTGCGGACCCGCTCCGGGTCGCAGACGACCGTCATGGCGCCCTTGGGGAGCACGTCCAGGAGCAGTTCCATGTCGTCGACGAGGACGGGGGCCAGGGACTCCATGCCCTCGACCGCGATGCCCTCGGCGATCTTGTTCAGGAGCTCGCCCAGCTCCGGGTGCTCCTCGGCGAGGGCACGCGCGCGTGCGCGGACGTCCTCGGTGAGCAGCAGCTCGCGGCACGGCGGTGCCCACAGGCCGTGCTCGGCGACCTCCAGGGACCGCTGGTCGGCGACCTTGAAGTAGCGGATCTCCTCGACGTCGTCGCCCCAGAACTCGACGCGGAGGGGGTGCTCCTCGGTGGGGGGGAAGACGTCGAGGATGCCGCCTCGTACGGCGAACTCGCCGCGCTTCTCGACGAGCTCCACGCGCGCGTAAGCGGCGGCGGCGAGGGCTTCCACGACCTCGTTCAGATCGGCGGTCTGCCCGGTCCTGAGCGCGACCGGCTCCAGGTCGCCGAGCCCCTTGACCTGCGGCTGCAGCACGGACCGTACGGGCGCCACGACCACGGAGACCGGTCCGGTCTCGGGGTCGTCGGGGCGGGGGTGGGCGAGTCGGCGCAGGACGGCCAGCCGACGTCCCACGGTGTCGCTGCGCGGGCTGAGCCGCTCGTGCGGGAGCGTCTCCCAGGACGGGTACTCCGCCACCCCCTCCGGCGGCAGCAGCGACCTCAGGGCGGCCGCCAGGTCCTCCGCCTCCCGTCCCGTGGCCGTCACCGCCAGCACCGGGCGGCCGGTCTCGCGGGCCAGCGCGGCGACCGCGAAGGGGCGGGCCGCCTGGGGTCCGACCAGGTCGACGTACATGCGGTTGCCGTCGGCCCCCGCTCTGATCGCTTCGGCGAGGGCGGGGTCCTTGACGACGGCGTCGAGCAGACCGTGCAGGCTCATTCGGGGCGGCTTTCGTCCGGGGCGGGCAACGCGAACCACCCGACACGCGTGGCGGGCCGGGGGTTCCCAGGGTACGTCGCGCTCCGCGGTCGTGCCGGGGGCTGTGGATACCGCTGTCGGGCTGTGGACACAGCTGGGGATACGACAAACCCGGTGCCGGGACGTCCCCCCAAGGACTTCCCGGCACCGGGCTCTCCCCCGCAACCCCCGTGTGCGGTGGTCGTACCCCCCGTGGCTCCCCTACTCGGTGGCGATCGCGTTCAGGACGTTCATCCGGCCCGCCCGGAAAGCCGGGATCAGGGCGGCGACCAGGCCCACGACCGCGGAGCCGAGGAAGACCGTGATCTGCGTGGACCAGGGGACCTCCAGGACCTTCAGGCCCTCCAGGGCGAGGAGCTTCTGGGCCGTCGCGCCCCAGCCCATGCCGAGGCCGAGGCCGAGCAGGGCGCCGAAGAGGGCGATGACCACGGACTCCATGCGGATCATCCGGCGCATCTGGCGGCGGGAGAGACCGATGGCCCGCATCAGGCCGATCTCCCGGGTCCGCTCGACCACCGAGAGGGCCAGTGTGTTCACCACACCCAGGATCGCGACGATGATCGCCAGCGCCAGCAGCCCGTAGATCATGTTGAGCAGCTGCCCGATCTGGTCCTTCAGGGCCTGCTTGTAGTCGGTCTGGTCGCGCACCTTGTACTGCGGGTAGTCGTGCAGCGCGGACTTCAGGGACGTGTACGCGGCGTCCTGCTGCCCGTCCTTGGCGGTGGCGAAGACCAGCTGGTCCAGCGGCATCTTGTCGGCCGGCACGTACTTGGCGAGCGTCGCGATGGAGGTGTACTTCGAGCCCGCGTCGATCAGCCCGTCGTTGCTGGTGATGGCCCGGACCGTCAGGTCGGCGGTGGCGCCGTCCTTGAAGGCGATGCGGATCTTCGAGCCCAGGTGGACGGCGTGCGCCTTGGCGAACTTCTCGTGCACCGACATCGAGTCGGGCAGGTAGGCGTCCTTGAGGTTCCCGGCGACGGTCTTGACCCGCAGGTCCGTCGCGTACGTCGGGTCGGCCGCCGTGATGTCGGTGTTCTTGAGCGTCCTGCCGTCCGGGGTGGTGTAGTCGGCCTCGGTCGTCTTGTACTCGGTGACCCGCGTCAGGCCCGGCGTCGACTTCACGGCCCTGACCGCCTGCGGGGTGATCATCTGGCCGCTGTCGGACTGGATGATGAAGTCCGTGCCGACGGTCTTGTCGAGCTGGTCCGTCGCCGAGGCGACCATCGAGGAGCCGACCACCGACAGACAGGCGACCAGCGCGAGCCCGATCATCAGGGCGGCGCCCGTGGCGCCCGTACGGCGCGGGTTGCGCAGCGCGTTGCGCTCGGCCATCCGCCCGACCGGCCCGAAGGCCCGCAGCAGCACGGCGCCCAGGACCCGGACGACACCGCCCGCGAGCAGCGGGCCGATCACCACGAACCCGATCAGCGACAGGACCACGCCCAGGCCCAGCCAGAGCGAGCCGCCGGTCGCCTTGTCGGCGGAGGCGGCCAGGTAGAGGGCGAAGCCGCCGCCGGCGGTCAGCAGCGTGCCGAGCACGGCCCGTACGGCACCGGCCTTGGCGTCGGCGGGGGCGCCGGCGTCGCGCAGCGCGGCCATCGGGGAGACCTTGCCGGCCCGGCGGGCGGGCAGGTACGCGGCGAGGACGGTGACGACGACACCGAGGACGAGACCGACGACCGGGGTGGTCCAGGCGACCGTGAGGTCCGCGGTGGACAGGTGCATGCCCATCTGGCCCATGATCTTCATCAGGCCGACCGCGAGTCCGACGCCCGCGCCGACGCCGAGGACCGAGCCGGTCACGCCGAGCAGCAGCGCCTCGGCCAGCACCGACCGGTTGACCTGCTTGCGACTGGAGCCGATGGCCCGCATCAGGCCGATCTCCCGGGTGCGCTGGGCGACCAGCATGGAGAAGGTGTTGATGATCAGGAAGATGCCGACGAGGAAGGCGATCCCGGCGAAGCCGAGCATCGCGTACTTCATGACGTTCATGAAGCTCTCGACGTCCTTCTGGTTGGCGTCGGCGGTCTCCTTGGCGGTCTGCACCTTGTAGTGGGTGCCGAGCGCCGAGACCACGTTCCGCTTCAGCTGGTCGTCGCTCACCCCGGAGGCGGCGGTGACGTTGACGTTGGTGAAGACACCGGTCTTCCCGACGAGCGTCTGCTGGGCGGTCTTGGTGTCCAGGTAGAAGATCGCCGCGCCGGGGTTGGTGACCTGGAAGGAGGCGATGCCGGAGATCCGCGCGTCGTGCGTGCCGACCGCGCTGATCACGGCCAGCGTGTCACCGAGCCTCAGGTGGTGCTTGTCGGCGGTGTCGGCGTCGACCATCACCTGGTCGGAGCCCTTGGGCGCCGAACCGGAGGTGATCTTCATGGTGCGGGCGTCGTTGCCGTTCCAGCTGCCGACGATGGTCGGGGCGCCGCTGGAGGGCGAGAGGTTGTCCTTCTTGGCGTCGACGACGGTCACCGAGGTCGAGAAGACGGTCCCCTCCGCCGCCTTCACACCCTGCGCCGACTTCACCCTGGCGACCACGGAGGCCGGCATGACGGGCGGTTTGCCGTTGTCGGACGTGGTCTCACCGCTGTCCGAGGCGCCCTTCGCGCTCACCGTGACATCGGAGGAGGTGGCCGCGAACAGCTTGTCGAAGGTGGTGTTCATGGTGTCGGTGAACACCAGAGTCCCGCAGACGAAGCCCACCGACAGCAGCACGGCGATCGCCGAGAGGGCCATGCGCCCCTTGTGCGCGAAGAAGTTGCGCATCGACGTCTTCATGACGGTCATGACGTACGCCCCCGGGCGTCGAAGTCCTTCATGCGGTCCAGGACGGCCTCCGCGGTGGGCTTGTACATCTCGTCGACGATCCGGCCGTCGGCGAGGTACAGCACGCGGTCCGAGTAGGAGGCGGCGACCGGGTCGTGCGTGACGATGACGATGGTCTGCCCGAGCTCGTCCACGGACTGCCGCAGGAAGCCCAGTACTTCGGCACCCGCGCGCGAGTCGAGGTTTCCGGTCGGCTCGTCACCGAAGATGATCTCGGGCCGGGCGGCCAGCGCGCGGGCCACGGCGACGCGCTGCTGCTGTCCGCCGGAGAGCTGGGTGGGCCGGTGCTTGAGCCGGTCCGCGAGGCCGACGGTGTCCACCACGCGCGCGAGCCACTGCCGGTCCGGCTTGCGGCCCGCGATGTCCATGGGCAGCGTGATGTTCTCGATCGCGTTCAGCGTGGGCAGCAGGTTGAACGCCTGGAAGATGAACCCGACCCGGTCCCGCCGCAGCTGGGTGAGCTTCTTGTCCTTCAGCCCGGTGATCTCGGTCTCGTCCAGGTAGATCTGCCCGCTGGTGACGGTGTCGAGCCCGGCGAGGCAGTGCATCAGGGTGGACTTGCCGGACCCCGAGGGGCCCATGATCGCGGTGAACTGGCCGCGGGCGATGTCCACGTCGACATGGTCGAGGGCGACGACGCGGGTCTCCCCGGCCCCGTACGCCTTGACGACCTGCCGCGCCCGCGCGGCGACGGCCGTCCGTCCTCCAGTGCCCCCGTGCCTGGGAATGGTCACGGCCGAAGTCATGGTAAGTCTCCTATGTCGGGCAGCCGATGACACCGGGCTGCCTGCGGATGAGCTGTGCGGATCGGTACGTCGATGAGTCTGGCGTCGAAGAGGGGTCCCGCGCGCTGGTGCTCGGCACCCTCTTGTACGGGGGTAAACCCCACCCCCGCCGGTTCGGTGAACCGCCCCCCGACCGCTCCCCAGCGGCGTAAAGCCAGGTTAAGGACCGGTCCCGGCCCCTCTCGTCCTCCAGGGGGACGAACCCTCCCCCAGCCGTAGTACGGAGGGGACCCCTAGGGGCCGTCCACCGACAGGTGGAGTCGATCTCGGGGTTCGCTCCACCCACCGGCCCACTCAGGCTCCACCCTCCCGCTGCGTCAGGGTCAAGTGGGAAGCTGTCGGACGGCGGATAGATGCAAGGGGAAAGGAATCACGTGGACCAGGGGGGTACGGAGACACATAACGGTGTGGCGCCCGGCCGGCCGGCGGACACGCACAGACGCGGAGCGGTCGTCGCCGCGCTCATGCTCGCGATGGCGCTCGCGGCGCTCGACGCCACCATCGTCTCCACCGCCGTCCCCCAGATCGTCGGCGACCTCGGTGGATTCTCCTACTTCTCCTGGCTCTTCTCCGGCTACCTGCTCGCCGTCACGGTCACGCTCCCGGTGTACGGCAAGCTGTCCGACACCTTCGGCCGCAAACCGGTGCTCGTCGCGGGCGCCGCGGTGTTCCTGCTCGGCTCGCTGCTGTGCGCCGCGGCCTGGAACATGGGCGCGCTGATCGCCTTCCGCATCGTCCAGGGGCTGGGCGGCGGGGCGTTGCAGGGCACAGTGCAGACGCTCGCGGCCGACCTGTACCCGCTGGAGGAACGGCCCAGGATCCAGTCGAAGCTGTCCACGGTCTGGGCGGTGTCGGCGGTGGCCGGCCCCGGAATCGGCGGCCTGCTCGCCGCGTACGCCGGCTGGCGCTGGATCTTCCTGGTCAACCTCCCCATCGGGGCGGTGGCGTTGTGGCTGGTCGTCCGTCATCTGCGCGAGCCGCGACGGGAGTTCGAGCGCCGTCCGCGCATCGACTGGGCGGGCGCGCTGGCGGTGTTCGCGTGCGGGGGCGTGCTGCTGACGGCGCTGGTGCAGGGCGGGGTGGCCTGGCCGTGGCTGTCGGCGCCCTCGCTGGCGCTGTTCGGTACGGGACTCGCGCTGGCCGGTGCCGTGGTCGTGATCGAACGCCGGGCGGCCGAGCCGGTCATCCCCGGGTGGGTGTGGCGGCGGCGGACGATCGCGGCCGTCAACCTCGCCCTGGGCGCGCTGGGGTTGCTGATGGTGGCGCCGAGCGTGTTCCTGCCGACGTACGCGCAGTCGGTGCTGGGTCTCGCGCCCGTTGCGGCGGGTTTCGTGCTCTCGGTCTGGACGCTGACCTGGCCGGTTTCGGCGGCGCTGAGCCAGCACGTGTACCGGCGGATCGGCTTCCGCAACACGGCGATGCTGGGCATCGGCACGGCGGCGCTGATCCTGTTCGCGTTCCCGTTCCTGCCGTACCCGGGATCGGCCTGGCAACCAACGCTGCTGATGCTGCTGTTGGGCGCGGCTCTGGGGCTGTTCCAACTCCCGCTGATCGTGGGCGTGCAGTCGACGGTGGGCTGGGCGGAACGGGGCACCACGACCGCCTCGGTGCTCTTCTGCCGCCAGACCGGCCAGACGATCGGCGCCTCGGTCTTCGGCGCGGTCGCCAACGGGGTGCTCGCCTCCCGCCTGGGCGGCGCCGGCGACCTGGACTCGGTGACCCGGGGCCTGGACTCGGGCGCCGTACCGGAGGCGACGCGCCGGGCGATCGCGGACGCGGTGCACGCGGTGTACATCGGCGCGGGCTGCGCGGCAGCGGTGGCCTTCCTCGTCCTGCTGTTCCTGGCCCCGCGACGCTTCCCGGTGCTCAAGGAGCAGTGACGGGGCGAGGAGACGGTCCGTTCACCGGCACCGGTCCCGAAGATCAGTCACTGTCTCCGCACCCGAGGCCCGCCGGGCTACCGGCGGCTCGCGCGGCGGCGTGCCGCCAGGAGGGCGCCCGCGCCGAGGGCGACGGCCGCCGCGGCGGCGCCCGCGACCGGCAGCGTCGGACCGGAACCGGTGTCCGCCAGGCCCCCGCCGGACACGGTGGACGGTCCCCTCGACGGCGTCGCACGCGGACCACCGTTCGGCGACGCGCCGCCGGTGACGTCGGTCAGGACGTCTGCCCTGTCGTTCTTCGCGTTCGGGTCGAACGGCCTGGACGGGCCGGTGAGTTCGACCGATCCCCGGGCCCCGGGCACGGACTTGTCGATCCGCACCTGGAAGGTGTAGCTCCGCTCGTAGCCCTCCTTCACCCAGAAGACCTCGGTACTGCAGCCGTAGCTCCCGGGCGACTTCCTGGTGCAGTAGGGATCGCTCTTGGTCACCGTCGTACCGGCGGGCATCCTGACCAGGACGTGTACCGCCTGGCCGTGACTCGGTCGCCACACCCAGCCCGGTCCGGCGTTGGTGTACTTCACGGTCACGGGGACCGTGTCCCCGACGCGGCCCTCGATGCGCGCCCCGGCGACCTGGAAGTCGGCCGTGTTCTCGGAGGTCACCGGCACCCAGATGGAATCCCCGTCCGCGCGCTTCGAACTGCCGGGAGGCGCCGGAGTGGCGTCGGGCTGCTCGACGAGCTTGATCGCGGGTGCGGTTCCGGGCACCGGATGCGAGAAGTTGTCCCCGGGATAGGGAAAGCCGGAGGTGACGACGGCCACCTCGGCCCTGTCGTACAACGCGCTGTCGCGCACGTCGATGGTCAGTTGTCTCTCGGGGGCGTAGACGGCACCGGGCTTCACCGTCTGGTCGAACTCACAGACAGCGTCGGTCTTCTCGGGTTCCTCGTCCTCCGCCGAGATCTCGATGTACTGGCAGTTGGAGGGCAGCCCGGCCAGTCCCGTGTGGCTCAGTCCGCGGGAGAGGGTGTACGACAACCAGACCTTGTCGAGCGCCTCGGGCCCCGTGTTGGTGAAGCTGGTCGGCAACTGCAGGGTGCCGCCCGGCTTCGCCCCGTCCACCGGGGCGATGGCGCCCAGGACCACACCGGGTGAGGCCTCGTCGGCCACGGCGGGAGCGGAACCCAGCGCGACCAGGGCGAGGACGCCGGTCGCGCCGACGGTCCGGAGGAGGCCCCCGGGTCGAGAAGACGTCTGGGACACGCGTACCCCACATGAAGTCGCAACGACGGACAGGCCAACGGTGGGGTAACGCGAGTCCCCGCTCACCAGACACCTGACCGCACCGAACGGTTGTACAGGTGCCAAAAATCCGAGTTAACGCGGGTAACGTCACAGGTCAGCGAAGTAAGCGCATACCGACCGGCCAGTTTGTCAAAAAGGCTGTGCGTTTCCGAACCGCCGAGTAACGTGCGGGACTCCGCCGCCCCCCACCTCCCTTGCGGTCCGTACCGGACCCGAGCCACGCAAGGAGCACCGGGATGTCCTACGACCCGTCCCCGTCGTACCCGTACCGACCCGCACAACAACAACCGCAGCAGTACCGGCACTACGACTCGTCGCCGTCCTACGAGGCCACGTACCCCTGGCAGCCGCCCGTCACGGACCCGCCCGAGCCGCCCCGGCGCCGCCCGCCGCATCCCCCGCTCGGGCACCACAGCGACCTGCGGATCCTGCGCAGCGCCTACCGCTGGCAGCGCCGCACCGCCGCCCTGACCGCGCTCGGCTACTTCACCCTGTTCCTCGTCCTGTCCGCCTTCGCGCCGTCGGTCATGTCCGGCGACGTCACCGACGGGCTGCCGACCGGACTACTGCTCGCGCTGATCCAGATCCCCGTCACCTGGCTGGCCATCGCGCTGTACGAGCACACCGCGCGCCGTTACGTCGACCCGATCGCGGACCGCATCCGCAAGCAGTCCGCCGTGGACGCCAAGCGGGAGGCGGCCCGATGACCAACGGCTTCAGCGGCAACGCCCAGGCCATGTCCCTCGTCGCCTTCTCCGCGATCGCCACGATCACCCTGCTGCTGTGCGTGATGACCGGCCCCGACCGCGACGACCTCGACGAGTTCTACACCGGCTACGGCTCCCTCTCCCCCATGCGCAACGGTCTCGCCATCGCCGGCGACTACATCTCCGCCGCGAGCGTCCTCGGCACCGGCGGGGTCATCGCCCTGTGCGGTTACGACGGCGTCGTGCTCGCCCTCAGCACCGCCCTGTCGCTGATGCTGCTGATGTTCCTGCTGGCCGAACCCCTGCGCAACGCGGGCCGGTTCACCATGGGCGACGCGCTGGCGCGACGGATGCCGGGGCGCGCGGTGCGCATCACGGCGTGCGCGGTGACCATCGCCGCGCTGCTGCCCCTGATGCTGGTCCAACTCGCCGGCACGGGACAGCTGCTGGCCTTCATCCTCGGCTTCTCCGGCGACTCCCTGAAGACCGGCTGCATCATCGGCCTGGGCGCCCTGATGATCAGCTACGCCGCCATCGGCGGGATGAAGGGCACCGCCCTGATCCAGATCCTGAAGATCGTGATGCTGCTCGGGTCGGGCGCGGTCGTGGCCGTACTGGTCCTGCGGCGCTTCGACTGGGACCCCGGGGCCCTGTTCCACGCGGCCGCCTCGCGGAGCGGGGTGGGCACCGCCTTCCTCCGCTCGGGCGTGGAGTTCGCCGGCAGCCCCAACCCCCGCCTGGACATGATCAGTTCGGAACTGACGGTCGTCATCGGCGGCGCCTGCCTCCCGCACGTCACGATGCGCATGTACACCGCCTCCAGCGCCCGGCAGGTGCGCCGCTCGATGTCCTGGGCGGTGTCGATGGTGGTCCTCTTCGTCCTCATCATGACGGTCGTCGGCTTCGGCGCGACGGCGCTGATCGGGCGGGCGGCCATCGCCCAGGCCGACCCGCGCGGCAACACGGCCTATCTGCTGGGCTCCCGCGCCGCGTTCGGCCCCGAGGTCTCCACCGCGGAGACCTTCCTCTTCACGACGATCACGACGGCGATCTTCCTCACCCTGCTCGCCTCCGTCGCCGGCATGATTCTCGCCTGCGCCAACTCCCTCGCCCACGACGTCTTCGCCGCCCGGGTGCGGGAGATGTCGGCACGCCGTGAGATGGGGCTCGCCCGGGTCTCCGCCCTGGCGGTCGGCGTTCCCGCGATCCTGCTGGCCACGCTGGTCCAGCACAGCAGCCTGCAGCCCCTGGTGACCCTCTCCTTCTGCCTCGGCGCGTCCGCCATCGCGCCCGCCCTGGTCTACAGCCTCTTCTGGCGCCGCTACACCCGGGCCGGCCTGCTGTGCACCCTGATCGGCGGCAGCCTGGCCGTTCTGCTCCTGATGCCGGGCACCAACCTGGTCTCGGGCTCCCCCGTCTCCGCCTTCCCCGACGCCGACTTCAACTGGTTCCCCTTCACCACGACGGGCCTGGTGACGATCCCCCTGGGCTTCCTGTTCGGCTGGCTGGGCACGGTGCTCTCGGGACGGCGGGCGTCGGAGGAACAGCGGCATCAGTACGAGGCGGTGGAGGGGTGGATCCTGGCGGGGGCGGTGCGGAGGGGCGGGTGAGAAGTGGCGCCCGGCGCATGCCGGGCGCCCTCATGCGACACCCGGCGCCGGTCGCGCGCGTCACTCCCCCGACGCGGAGCCCGTCAACGCCGTGAGGCTGCTGCGTACGTAGTCCATCTGCGTCTGCACGTCGTCCCACCGCTCCGCGTGCTCGCGCAGCAGCCGTTCGGTGTCCCGGGTGATCTGCTCCTCACCGGCCCGCGCCTCCGCGAGGATCTCCGCCGCCCGCGCCCGCGCCTCCTCCTGGCACCGCAGCGCGGCCTCGTCGGCCTCACGGAACTCCCGTTCCGCCTCGGCCAGCGCTTCCTCCGCCCGCGCCACCCGTTCGGCCTCCCGCGCATCGACCGCGGCCACCCGTTCGGCCTCGGCGCGCTCCAGCTCGGCCAACCGCTCGGCGAACTCCTTGGCCTGATCGGCGAGCATCCCGGAGGTGCGCTCGCGCGCTTCCCGGAGCACCCCCAAGGCCTCTCCCCGTCCCTCCTTCACCGCGCGCCGGGCGGAGATCCGGATCTCGTCGGCTTCGGCCTGCGCCGCGAGCAACCGCCGCCGGGCGCGTTCCTCGGCCTCGGCGCGCACGGCGTCGGCGCGCGCCTGCGCCGTGTCACGCACGCTGTCCGCGCGCGCCTGCGCCGTCTCCACAAGGCGCTGCGCCTCCTGCCGCGTGCGCTCCCGCACGGCGGCGGCCTCCTCCTCCGCGAACTGGAACAGCCGCCGCGCGCCCTCGCCGAGCGTCTCGTACGTCTGCGGCGAGAGGTGCGCCACGGTCTCCCGCAGGTCCTCCGCCTCCTCCTCCATCTCCCTGGCGAGCACGGTGAGCCGGGCGGCTCTCTCCCACGCGGCGTCCCGGTCACCGGAGAGGGCGGCGGTGTACGCGTCGACCTGGTCGGGACGGTACCCGCGCCCTCGTACGGCCCCGAAGCCGTGGGCCGAGACCGATGCGCTGCTCATCCTGGAACCCCTCTCCGCCGAACGGACGCGAAATGATGATTTCGCGCACATCTTGATGTATCGGACGTAAGTGTTCATAACCCGACACTCCACACGTGGGTCGCGGTCAGAATGCGCACGCAAAAGGGCCGGGCCCGGTCACAGTGACCGGGCCCGGCCCGAAGGGTCCCTCGCGTCAGGGGGACGTCGGTGTCACAACAAGCCGTCCCACATCTGCTCGAGCAGCACCGACCACCAGCTCTCCGGCGACCCGAGCGCCGCCGGGTCGAGGGAGGCCAGCTGGGCCTGGAAGTCGACGGTCCAGCGTCCCGCCTGCTCCTGGTTGAGACCGAACCGCAGCCGCCACATCCGGCCGAGCAGCGCCAAGCAGCGCTGGAACTCGGGCAGCCCCGTGTTCACGAACTGCGGCGGCACCGGAGCACCGCCGGGCCCGGCCTCCACGGGGACGGCCACGATGTTCGCCGTGCCGTACTGCACGCACAGCGCCTTGCCGAAGTCGCTGCCCATCACGAGGTAGGAGGCCGCGTCCGACGCCGGCTGCACACCGCGCTCCTGCGCCAGTTCGGCGAGCGTCGGTACCGGCCGGCCCGGCTGGGCCTGCGCCCAGAAGAACGGGCCCATGTCCAGCGGCAGTCCCGCCATCACCAGCGACTGCGCCACGATCGGCGGCACGCCCTGCCGGGAGACCGCGGCCTGCTCGAACCGGAAAATGCCCGGCCCGAACGCCCCCGCGAGCTCCTGCGCCACGGCCTCCGGCGGAACCGGCGACGCCGCCTGCACCGGCGGCAGCGGCGCGCGCACCGGCGCTGGGCGCGCCGGCCCGTCCGCCACCTGGTGCAACTCTCCCTGGTGCGCCAGCAGTTGCCGCATGCCCTGCTGCCGGCTCGCGTGATCGGTGCCGTAGGGCGCGATGCTGGTGATCCGCGCCTGCGGCCACTGCTCCCGGATCATCCGCGCGCAGTACGCACCCGGCAGTTCGCAGGACTCCAACTCCGTGTGCAGTTCCAGCACCTGGTCCGGCGGCACGTTCATACCGCGCAGCTCGTGGAAGATCTGCCACTCCGGGTGCGGCGTCCCCGGCGCGGACCGCCGGATCACCTGCTGCTCGGAACCGTCCTGCGCCCGGTACCGAAGAACGGCCTGATACCCGGGACCGACAGTCGGCTGCCCGGCGGGCTGCTGCGGATACCCGTACCCCGACGGCTGCCCCGGCGCCGGCATCCCACCGGGCCCCGGCGGCATGGGCGGCTGGGGCGCCCCCGGGCCCATCGGAGCCCCAGGAGCCACACCAGGGGCGCCCGGAGCACCGAGCGCGCCGGGGGCTTGCGGCGGCGGAGGCACACCGGGACCACCCACGCGCGGTGCACCGGGACCACCCACCGGCGGAGCGCCGGGACCACCCACAGGCGGCGCGGCCAACACGGTCTCGGCGTGGTGAACGGCCCCGGGCGCGCCCCCCGCAGAACCGTGCGCGCCGGGGGCGGCTGGCGCCGCGGGGGCGCCGGGGGCGCCAGGGAGTTGAGGAGCGCCGGGCGTGCTCGGCATACCCGGGGCGCCTGACGGTTGGGATGCGCCGGGCGTGCCGGATACATCCCGGGCGCCCGGAGGCTGAGACGCGCCGGGCGCTCCAGGGCCCTGGGGCGCCCCCGGGAAACCGACTGCGCCGGGGGCGCCCGGAGGCAGTGGGGCGCCGGGCACACCGGGAACGCCAGAGGCGCCGGGAGGCTGAGGCGCGCCGGGCGCGCTCGGCATACCGGGGGCTCCCGGGGCCCCTGACGAACCGGACGCGTTCGGCGTGCCCGGGGCGCCCGGAAACGCCTGCGCGCCGGGTGCGCCCGGGAAGCCTGGGGCGCCCGGAACACCCGGGGCGCCCGGAGGCTGCGGCGCGCCCCCGCCCGGGCCCATCCGACCCGGGTCGGCAAGCACCGTCGCGGCGTGGTGGGCGCCGCCCGGCGGAGTACCGCCGGGCGAGTTCGGCGCACCGGGCGGGTGGGGGGCGCCCGGCGGGTTCGGCGCGCCGGGCGGACGCGGCGCGCCCGGGGTCTGCGGTCCGGCAGCCCCCTCAGGGCCGTCAGGACCGAGTGCTGAGACGAGTTGCGTCGGCATGTACCCGCCCGCACCGGGCCCCGGCGGAGGCGGAGGCGCACTGCCCGCCCGCGCACCCGGTGACCCCGGGGCGCTCGGCGGGGGCGGCGGAGTCGACCCGCGACGCGACGGAGGCGCGGCCTTGCTGGTCGCGGCGTCGGCGATGTCCCCGGCGTTCGGCGCAAGCCCCGGCGCCCCCGGAGGCTGCGGCATACCCGGCGCCCCACCGGCCCGTTGCGGATACCCATAGGAGGACGCACCCGGCGGAGGCGGAGGCACGGGACCCGGGGCCGAAGCCCCCGGAGGCGTGCCAGGCACTCCCGCACCACCTGCCCCCTGCGGATACCCATACGCCGACGCACCCGGCGGAGGCGGAGGCGGAGGCACGGAACCCGGCGCGGGCGCCCCCGGCGAAGGCGCACCCGGCGCCCCCGCACCACCGGCCCCCTGCGGATAGCCGTAGGCCGGTCCACCCGGCCCGGGGGGCGGAGGCGGCGGCGTACCCGGCGCACCGGCATCCACGGGCGCCCCCAACGCACCACCTGGCCCGCCAGACGCTCCAGGCGCACCGGGCACAACAGGCGCACCGTGCGCCCACGGCGCTCCAGACACGCCCGGCGCACTCTGTCCCGCGGGCGCCCCGGGCACACCCCCCGCGCCCGGCGCCCCCTGGTCGTCCAGCGCCGGCGCCACCGCCGTGGGCGGAAGCCGGCTGCCGCCCGCGATCAGTGCCGTCTCGGCGTCGGGCGGGGTCGACGGCACCGACGGAGGCGCGTCGTCGATGTCGCTCAACGGCGGCGCGAAGACGGTCGCCGGCAACGGCACGGAACGGTCCTCGCCCGCGTCCGCATTGGTGTCGGTCCCGGCCCACGGGGTCGCCCCGGCGGGCACGTTCGGCGCACCGGCACCTCCGGGCGCCCCCGAACCGACCCGAGCGCCGGGCGAGTTCACGTCACCCGAGGCCCCGACCGGCACCCCGGGCTGCGTCTCGGGAAGCGCCCCGCCCCCCGACGTACCAGAACCAGACGAGCCAACCCCACGCCCATCACCACCGGCACCCGCACCGGACCCCGCTCCCGCACCGGCCACAGCACCACCCGCAGCCGCAGCCGTCCCCTCACCCCGCCGCTCCCCGATCCCCAGCTTGTCCGCCGCCTCCTGCAGCCACTCCGGAGGGCTCAGCAGGAACGACGTCTGGTTCAGGTCGACGCGGACGGAGGCCGCGGCCGACGGCGCCGGTTCGTCGGCGGGGTCCGGGCGGCCGTACTCCTCCTCGTAACGGCGGATGACCTCACCCACCGGCAGCGAGGGCCACAGCGTGGCCTCACCGCTGTCCCGGGCGATCACCAGCCGCTGCGCGCCGCCGTCCGACCGCGGACCCTCCGCACGGTCCTCCGCCCACACCACGAAACCGAGCTCGAACTCCCGTACCCGCACCTCACGGTGCTGGTACGACGGCACGTCACCGTTGATCCACTCCTCGGCGCGCTCCTGCGCCTGCGCGAACGTCACCATCGCCGGCTCACTCCCCCACCACGGGAACGGACCGCGCGAAACCGCCGTCCACCATCAGATTCGCCACCGTCTCCAACTCGGGCGGGGATCCCGCCAGCCGGGACAGGAACACGTCGAAGTCCTCGCCGCACGGCAGCAGCAGACGCTCCACCCGCTCCGCGGGCGCCCACGACGGATCCACGTCCCGCACGTCGTCGTACGCGCAGAACCACACAGAACCGATGCGCTCGCCCTTCACCTTCACCGCGAGCAACCCGCCCTGCACGAACCCGACGCCCAGATAGTCCTTGGTCAGATGGTCGCGCAGGCACTTGTTGACGTACACCAGGTCATTGACCGCGGCCTCGTCGCGCACCGTGAAGAACGGCTGGTCGATCAGCAGGCCGAGCCCCGCGTCGAGCGCGGTGCCCACCGGCGCGCACCCGCCCGCCGCCTTCAGGAACGAGCGGTACGCACCCGGCAACCGGTACCCGAGGTCCTCCTCGACCCCCTGCACCTGCGCCTCCGTCACCGCCACCCCCGACTTCGGCAGCCCGAAATGCGCCGGACGCGTCTCCTGCAACGGCCGCGTGCCCCGCTTGTCCTGGTCCACCGCCGACGTCGCGATCCCCCCGTGATGCCGCAGCAGCGCCTTCACCTCGACCGGGATCAGCTCCAGCCGCCGGCTGCCGGCCACGTGATGCCACGTCCAGCCGTGCGGCGTCGCCACCGGCACCACCGTGTCCCACAGGTCATGACCCGAAGCCGCCATCGCCGCGTTCGCCGACACGTAGTCCGTCAGCCGCAGCTCGTCGACCCCGAAACCCTCCGGCGCCTCCGCGATCTCCGCGGCCGCCCGCGCGTAGGGAGTGAAATCGGGGTAACCGCGCTCGTCGACCCGTACCCCTCTCGGGTGACGGGCCGCCCGGACCGGATCCGGGAAATGCACGACCTGCCCGGCATAGGCCGCGTTCGGCGGCGCGGCTTGTCCCCCAGCCTGGCGGCTGGGCGGCGCCCCCAGCCCGAGCCGACCTGTCGTCATGGCGGTTGCCCCCTGCGGCACTCTGGTACGAACCGTGGCGACCGGCACCCGCCGCCCACCACGCCCCGTATCGACTGTCTCGTCCGTCCCGACTCACGTCGTGACCACACCGCGCCCGCCATCACACGCCCTCACGCATGCCGGCAAGCGCCACCCGCACGAAAGCGGTGCCGACAGCCTATGCGGTACGACCGCACCGGTCACCGGGCCCCGGTCAGCCACCCTCCGCTTCCGTGACCAGCCGTCACCCCGCCCTCACGGACCGCCCAAACCCGGGCGTGTCGCACCGCCCCAGCTACCGCACCAGCAACGGAGTTTGGCAGTCTGTCTCCTCCGGGGGGATGCACGGAGGGGATGACGATCATGAACGCGACACAGACGGGACCACACAAGGGCACGTCCACCACGCCGCACCGCGGCCTGTCCGGCGACCCCCGCATCGGCTGGAGCGCCACCACCCACGCCTCCGCCCCCGCCCTCCTGCACCGCCGCGACGGCATACTCCCCACCGTCGCCGCCGCCCTCTCCGTGCGCGGCGCCACCCTCACCGGCACCGCCGCCCGCGGCGACCAGCCGCCACCCCTGCACCCCCTCGTGCAGGACTTCCTCGACACTCTCACCAGCGCCCAACGCGACCGCTTCACCGGCCGCTGCGCCGAGACCATCCTCATCTCCCGCCACATAGCCGCCGCGGACGCCGCCCGCAGCAAGCGCGCCGCCCGCAAGCCCATGACCAACGGCGAAGCCCGCAAAGCCCTCAAGCAGGCCAAGCTCACCACCCGCCGCATCCGCGAGGACGGCGATCCCCTGCACGGCAGCTTCGCGGCACCGTGCCGAGCCTGCACCGCGCTCAGCGCCCACTTCGGCGTCCGCGTCGTCGACCCGGCAGCGGCAGGCGACTGAATCCCCCGACCAACCCGTACGACAACACGGCCCCCAGGGCCGGTCAGTGACGTCGGCGAACTCGACGATCGAAGGGCAGATGCACCCCGACCGCACCTCCAGCACGCGCTTCCCCGTACCCGTCGACGCCGCCCTGCGCGCCGCCGGCTGGCAACCCGGACGCTGGGACATAAAGCAGGCCGAGATCTGGGCCGACGCCCTGCGCGAACACACCTCGCCCGCCGGCCACCGGCACGCCGTCTTCCCCGCCGCCGTCGAGGCCTGGGCCGAGTTCGGCGGCCTGCACATCACCCCCACCGGGCCCGGCCGCCAACTCGCCCCCACCGCGATCCACCTCGACCCCCTGCACGGCCTCCACATGGCCCGCACCCTCGCCGACCTCGGCCGCGCCCTCGACCGCGAGGTCAGCCCCCTCGGCGCCGAGACCGACTCGGCCGCCCTCCTCGCCATCGACACCGAAGGCCGCGTCTACGCCCTCGACCACACCGGCGACTGGTACCTCGGCCCCGACATCGACCAGGCCCTCGCCGCCCTCGTCGCGGGCCTCGAGCCCGTACGGCTCACCGCGGGCTGACCGGCGAAGGGCCTACGCCGCCGGAATCACCGCCGACACCCGGAAACCCCCCGCGTCCGTCGGTCCCGACACGAACACACCGCCCAGCCCGGTGACCCGCTCCTTCATCCCCACGAGCCCGTTCCCCCCGGAGGGCAACCGCGCCGACGACGCCGACGCGAGCTCCGGCGGCGGCTCGTTCTCCACCTGCATCGCGATCTCCGACACCCGGTGCGCCACCCGCACATACGTCTTCGCACCCGCCGCGTGCTTGTGGACGTTCGTCAACGCCTCCTGCACCACGCGGTACGCCGTCTGCTCGATCTCCGCCGCGTACGAGCGCACATCCCCCTCGACCGACAGAGCCACCACCATCCCGGCCGCCGCCGACTGCCCGACCAACTCCTCCAGTTCCGACAGCCACGGCCCGTCGCCCTCGTCGACGACCCTCGAGGCGGCCACCGCGGCAGCCATCCCGACAGCGGCCAGCGGAACCGGCTGCTGCGCCCGCCGCGAACCCTCCCCGCTCCTGAGCACCCCGAGCATCTCCCGCAACTCGGTCAGCGCCTGCCGCCCCATGTCCCCCACCAGCGCGGCGTTCTTCACCGCCTTCTCCGGGTCCTTGCGCGCGACGGCCTGCAACGCCGCCGCGTGCACCACCATCAGACTCACCCGGTGCGCGACCACGTCGTGCATCTCCCGCGCGATCCGCGTCCGCTCCTCGCCGCGCGCCCACTCCGCACGCTCCTCGGCCCGCTCGGCCAGCAGCTGCAACTCGCGCTCCAGGCTGTCCGCCCGCTCCCGCAGACTCTCCATCAGCCGGCGCCGGGCACCGACATACAGCCCCAGCAGCAGCGGCGGCGCGGTCATCCCGATCGCCGTCGTGATCGACGCGAACGGCACGAACCAGTCACCCAGGTCCAGACCGCCGTGCGCCATGTCCTGCCGCACCCGCACGAACATCACGATCAGCATGCCCACCAGCGACATGCCGGCCAGCGAGGCGATGATGCGGCGCGGCAACTCGGACGCGGCGAGCGTGTACAGGCCGACGATGCCCATCAGATAGCCCATCTGGGCGGGCGTGATGGCGATCGAGACAAGGACGACGGCTATCGGCCACTGCCGGCGCACGAGCAACGCGGAACCGGCCAGCACGCCGAACACGATCCCCGCGGCCGGCGGGATCCCCGCGTCCCGAGCGAACCGGATCCCTTCGAACGCGCACTCCACCGCGGACGCGACAGCCAGCCCGACATCCAACGCGGCACTGCGCCACCTGGTCCACCACCACGGCCCTCCCCGGACCGTGGCATGGTCTTCCCCCGTCGTGGTCATGCCTCCAGCCTACGGTCGTTGGTGGCCGGTTTTCCGTCGAGTTTCCACGACTGGCCTACACCACACTCCGTGACCGATCAGCCACCAAACCCCCCGCTTTCCATCGAACTGCCGAACCGCACACCGTTCGACCCCGGAAGACCGGCCGCGCGTCGACAACGGCACACTGTCGGACCGTGAGCCGTTCCCGGCGGGGGCCGTCCGAGGAACACGTCGCACGCTCCGCGGAGTGCCGACCTGTACCGTCGCATGGAAGGTGCCTGGTACGGCATAGTAGGAGGCGCCGCTCGACGGACTGACCGAATGTCCGTTTCGGTGAGGTTTATTCCCCTGTGGTGTAATTGGCAGCACTGTGGCTTTTGGTGCCATATGTCCGGGTTCGAGTCCTGGCGGGGGAGCCAAGCCCGGTTCGGGTCCTGACCGCTGAACGCACGGTCAGGCCCCGCTCTCATGTCCCCCACGAAACGCCCCGGTATCCTGCGGATGTCCCCACCATTCCAGAAGCCGAAGGGCAACCCCGTGAGCGCCATTCGCCCGGCAGCCGTCGTCGTTCTCGCAGCGGGTGAGGGCACCCGTATGAAGTCGGCCACACCGAAGGTCCTGCACGAGCTCTGTGGCCGCAGCCTGGTGGGCCATGTCCTCGCCGCCGCCCGCGAGTTGGACCCCGCGAACCTGGTCGTCGTGGTCGGGCACGCGAGGGAGAAGGTCGCGGCCCACCTCGCCGAGACCGATCCGGCCGCCCGCACCGCCGTGCAGGAGGAGCAGAACGGCACCGGGCACGCCGTACGGATCGCCCTGGAGGGGCTCGGCGGGTCGGTCGAGGGGACCGTCGTCGTCGTGTGCGGTGACACCCCGCTGCTGACCGGCGAGACGCTGACGCGGCTGGCCGCCACCCATGCCTCCGACGGCAACGCCGTCACCGTGCTGACCGCCGAGGTCCCGGACGCCACCGGGTACGGGCGGATCATCCGGGACGAGGCCACCGGCGCCGTCACCGGGATCGTCGAGCACAAGGACGCCACGGACGTCCAGCGCGGCATCCGGGAGATCAACTCCGGGGTGTTCGCCTTCGACGGGCAGCTTCTCGCGGAGGCGCTGAAGAAGGTGCGGACGGACAACAGTCAGGGCGAGGAGTACCTGACGGACGTGCTCGGGATCCTGCGTGAGGCGGGGCACCGGGTCGGGGCCTCGGTGGCCGGCGACCACCGGGAGATCGCCGGGATCAACAACCGGGTGCAGCTGAGCGAGGCGCGGCGCATCCTCAACGACCGCCTGCTGACGCGGGCGATGCTGGACGGGGTCACGGTGATCGATCCGGCGACGACCTGGGTGGACGTCACGGTCACGTTCGGGCGGGACGCCGTCGTGCATCCGGGTACGCAGCTGCACGGTTCCACGCACGTCGGCGAGGGCGCGGAGGTCGGGCCCAACTGCCGGCTGACGGACACGAGGGTCGGCGCCGGTGCCCGGGTCGACAACGCGGTGGCCGACAGCGCGGAGGTGGGACCGGAGGCGAAGGTGGGTCCGTACGCCTATCTGCGTCCGGGCACCCGTCTCGGCGCCAAGGGCAAGATCGGTACGTACGTGGAGACGAAGAACTCCTCGATCGGTGAGGGGACGAAGATCCCGCATCTGTCGTACGTGGGTGACGCGACGATCGGTGAGTACACGAACATCGGTGCCGCCAGCGTGTTCGTCAACTACGACGGACAGGAGAAGCACCACACCACGGTGGGGTCGCACTGCCGGACCGGCTCCGACAATATGTTTGTGGCTCCTGTCACGGTCGGGGACGGTGCGTACACCGCTGCCGGATCCGTGATCACCAAGGACGTTCCGCCCGGTTCGCTGGCCGTGGCCCGTGGTCAGCAGCGGAATATCGAGGGTTGGGTGGCGCGCAAGCGTCCGGGGAGCGCGGCGGCGAGGGCGGCGGAGGCGGCCGCTCGCCGGGAGGAAGGCGAAGGCTGACCGGAAACGGTCGGGTCAGACACGGCGTACCGTGATAAGTGCACATCCGCACCCCACCTGCTGAGACACCTCTGAGGAGACAGTGCTGTGACCGGGATCAAGACGACCGGCGAGAAGAAGATGATGTTCTTCTCCGGCCGCGCCCACCCCGAGCTTGCCGAGGAGGTCGCCCAGCAGCTGGGTGTCGGGGTCGTCCCGACGAAGGCCTTCGACTTCGCCAATGGCGAGATCTACGTCCGTTACCAGGAGTCGGCACGTGGTGCGGACTGCTTCCTGATCCAGAGCCACACGGCTCCGATCAACAAGTGGATCATGGAGCAGCTGATCATGATCGACGCGTTGAAGCGGGCTTCGGCCCGGTCGATCACGGTGATCGTGCCGTTCTACGGCTATGCGCGTCAGGACAAGAAGCACCGCGGCCGTGAGCCGATCTCGGCGCGGCTGATCGCGGATCTGATGAAGACGGCGGGTGCGGACCGGATTCTGACGGTCGATCTGCACACGGACCAGATCCAGGGCTTCTTCGACGGTCCGGTGGACCATCTCTTCGCCCTTCCGCTGCTGGCGGACTACGTGGGCGCGAAGGTCGAGAGGGACAAGCTGACGGTGGTGTCCCCGGACGCGGGCCGGGTGCGGGTGGCGGACCGTTGGTGCGACCGGCTGGGCGCGCCGCTGGCGATCGTGCACAAGCGCCGGGACAAGGACGTGGCGAACCAGGTCACCGTGCACGAGGTGGTCGGTGAGGTGGAGGGCCGCGTGTGTGTGCTGGTGGACGACATGATCGACACCGGTGGGACGATCTGTGCAGCTGCGGACGCGTTGTTCGCGCACGGCGCGGAGGACGTCATCGTGACGGCGACGCACGGTGTGCTGTCGGGTCCGGCGGCGGACCGGCTGAAGAACTCCAAGGTGAGTGAGTTCGTGTTCACCAACACGCTGCCGACGCCGAGCGAGCTGGAGCTGGACAAGATCACGGTGCTGTCGATCGCGCCGACGATCGCGAGCGCGGTGCGTGAGGTGTTCGAGGACGGTTCGGTGACGAGCCTGTTCGACGAGCAGTAGGCCCGTCTCCCTCGGGAGTGATCGATTTTTCTGCGGCCTCCCTCGCCGAGTAGACTGTCCCAGTTGCTCGGCGAGGGAGGCCGTTCCCGTTTCTTTTCGGGGCTCGGCTGTCCGTTATCGACGCGCTCTTCGTAGCAGGCCGTTCGTGGCCGGGTAACCCCGTCCGTTTCTACCTCTACGAGGAGTGATCATGTCCGAGGTGAAGCTCGCCGCCCAGACGCGCACCGAGTTCGGCAAGGGTGCCGCCCGTCGTATCCGTCGTGACAGCAAGGTTCCCGGTGTGCTGTACGGCCACGGCGTGGACCCGCTGCACCTGACGCTTCCGGGCCACGACCTGCTGCTGGCGCTGCGTACGCCGAACGTCCTGATCTCGCTGGACATCGAGGGCCGGACCGAGCTGGCGATCCCGAAGGCCGTGCAGCGCGACGCGATCAAGGGCTTCCTGGAGCACGTCGACCTGCTGCTGGTCAAGCGCGGCGAGAAGGTCACGGTCGAGATCCCGGTCCACACCGAGGGCGAGCTGGCCCCGGGCGCCTACCTGCTGGAGCACGTGCTGAACGCGCTGCCGGTCGAGGCCGAGGCCACCCACATCCCCGAGTCCGTCAGCGTCTCGATCGAGGGCCTGGAGGCCGGTGCCTCCGTCCTCGCCAAGGACATCACGCTGCCGAACGGCACCACGCTGGCCGTCGAGGAGGACGCGGTCGTGCTGCAGGTCCTGGCCGCGCAGGCGGAGGAGTCCGCGGGCGAGGAGTCCGAGGGCGACGAGGCCGTCGCCGAGGCCTGAGCCTGACGCTCACTTTTCTGTCAGCCGCTGTTCCCTCACGGGGCAGCGGCTGGCGTGTATCGAGGAGACATGGACGTGACGACCGACGCCAATGGCCCCTGGCTGATCGTGGGCCTCGGGAATCCCGGGCCCGAGTACGCCATGAACCGGCACAACGTGGGGTTCATGGTGGCCGATCTGCTGGCCGAGCGGATCGGGGGGAGGTTCAAGCGGGCCGGGAAGGCTCAGGCGCAGGTCGTGGAGGGGCGGATCGGTCCGGTGGGCCCGGCGAACCGGCGGGTGATCCTCGCCAAGCCGATGTCGTACATGAACCTCTCGGGTGGGCCGGTGAACGCCCTGAAGGACTTCTACAAGGTGCCGGTCGCCAACATCGTGGCCGTGCACGACGAACTGGACATCGACTACGGGACCCTGCGAGTGAAGCTGGGCGGCGGGGACAACGGGCACAACGGGCTGAAGTCGATGACGAAGGCGTTCGGTGCCGACTATCACCGGGTGCGGTTCGGGATCGGCCGGCCGCCGGGGCGGATGCAGGTCGCGGACTTCGTGCTGAAGGACTTCTCCTCGGCGGAGCGCAAGGAGCTGGACTACTTCGTGGACCGGGCGGCGGACGCGGTGGAATGTCTGGTGGTGGAGGGACTGGAGCGGGCGCAGAGTTCGTACAACTCCTGAGCATGCAGCGGCGCAACTACTGGGCGGGAAGCGGCGCAACTCCTGAGCACGGACCCGTACAACTCCTGACATGTCCTCCAGCGAGTTTGACTGACCGTCGGAGCATGGCCAATGATCCCCGCCATGCCCGCAGCCACCGCCACCCGTCAGGCCTCCGTCACCGCCCTGCGGTTCGGGCGGCTGGCGGCGATGGGCACGGTCGCCCTGCTGATCCTGATCGCCGGGGTGTGGGCGTCGTGGCGGACCGCCCCGTACGTGATGCTGACCAAGGGGCGGGAGCACGGCACGGTCGCGGTGACGACGTGCGGTGAGGACACCTGCACCGGTGCGTACACGCCGGCCGCGCAAGGGGCGCCGGTCCGGCGGCATGTGGTCATCGACAAGTCGGTCGCGGTGAGGAAGGGCCGGAGCTACGCGGTCGTCGTGCTGCCGGGGAGCGACGAGGTGGTGCGCTCGGGGCCGGGCGGGGTTCTGTACGCGTGGGTCCCGCTGGGCGGGGCGCTGTTGCTGGCGTCGGTGGTCGTGGCGGGCGGGCTGCGCCGGACGCGGGCGGCGTGGCTGCTGGCGGTGTCGGGGATCGCGCTGCTGACCGCCGCGTTCATGACGGTTTGACACCCTTCGCCGCCCTCCGCATCTGTGGAGGATCTGAGCGTTGCCCGTTCGTGATTGACCTTCGGTCAGTCGGGGCTGGATGCTGAGCCGCCCCCTCCACATCTTCCCGTCCGTAACTCGAAGATGGACTTGCCCCATGCGTACCCTCACCCGCGCCGGCGCGCTCTGTGCCGTCGCAGCGGCCGCGCTGTTCGCCGCCCCGGTCGCCGCCCACGCCACCCCTGTTGCCGCGGGCCCTGGCGACAACGGCACCGTGAAGATCCACGACGCCACGACCGGAGAGGAGCTGAAGCGCAACGAGCCGCACGTCTGCACCTTCTACTTGGACGCCTTCGGCTTCGATGGCGTCCAGAAGGTGGCCTGGCACATCGAGGCCTGGGCCCCGACCGCGGCCTCCAAGGGCGCGACGGTGAAGACCGGCGACATCACCCTGGACGCCCAGGGTCACGGCCGTACGGAGGACCTGTCGCTGCCCGACGGGCACTACAAGCTGTTCTGGAACTTCGACGGCGAGAAGGGTGCCGCGAAGCACAAGGTGTTCTGGACGGACTGCGAGGACGAGGGCGCGGGCGGCTCGACCCCGACGTCGAACCCGTCGTCGTCGGCTTCCGCGTCCACGTCCGCGTCGCCGTCGGACGGCGCTTCCGCCGCGCCGAGCACGTCCTCCTCCGGGGCCGGGTCCGTCTCCGCCTCCTCGTCGCCGTCCGCGCAGGGCGGCAGCGACGCGGGCGACCTCGCCGAGACCGGCAACGGCGTCCCGGTCGGTCTGCTCTCCGGTGCCGCTGCGGCGCTGGTGGCGGGCGGCGGTTACCTGGTGGTCCGGCGGCGCCGGGCCTGACGTACCACCACAAAGACGGTGCCCCCGAGTGGACGACTCGGGGGCACCGTCATGTCCGTGGGAGCGTCAGCCGGTGTTGCGCAGGCCGGCCGCCACGCCGTTGACGGTGAGGAGCAGGGCGCGGGAGAGCAGCGGGTCGGGGTCCTGGCCCGCGGCGGCCGCGTCGCGCTGGCGCTTGAGCAGGGTCACCTGGAGGTAGGAGATGGGGTCCAGGTAGGCGTCGCGGATGGCGAAGGTCTGCTTCAGCACCGGGGTGGCGTCGAGGAGTTCGCTCTCGCCGGTGATGCGCAGGACCTCGCGGACGGTGAGTTCGTGCTCGGCCTTGATGGTGTCGAAGACGTGCTTGAGCTCGTCGGGGACGAGGGTGTCGACGTAGTGGGCGGCGATCCGCAGGTCGGTCTTGGCGAGCGTCATCTCGACGTTGGAGATGAAGTTGCGGAAGAAGTGCCACTGTTCGTGCATCTCGTCGAGCACGCCCTCTCCTCCCAACGTCGCGGTGAGGCCGGCCTCGCGCAGCGCCTTCAGGCCGGAGCCGACGCCGAACCAGCCGGGGACGATCTGCCGGGACTGGGTCCAGCCGAAGACCCAGGGGATGGCGCGCAGTCCGTCGAGGGAGACGCCGGAGCCGGGACGGCGGGAGGGCCGTGAGCCGAGGTGCAGGTCGGCGAGCTGGTCCACGGGTGTCGACGCGAGGAAGTACGTCGGCAGGTCGGGGTCCTCGACGAGCGCGCGGTAGGCGGCGTGCGCGGCGTCGGAGATGACGTCCATGGCGGCGTCCCAGCGGGCGAGGGCCTCGCCGGACTGGCGGGGTGCGGTGTGCAGGGCGGAGGCCTGCAGGGTGGCCGCGACCGTCAGTTCCAGGTTCTCCCTGGCCAGGGACGGGATGAGGTACTTGTCGGAGATGACCTCGCCCTGCTCGGTCACCTTGATCTCGCCCTCGAGGGTGCCCCAGGGCTGGGCGAGGATCGCGTCGTGCGAGGGGCCGCCGCCACGGCCGACGGTGCCGCCGCGGCCGTGGAAGAGCCTGAGCCGTACGCCGTAGCGGTGGGCGACGTCGCGCAGCCGGCGCTGCGCGCGGTGGATCTCCCACTGGGAGGTGGTGATGCCGCCGAACTTGGAGGAGTCGGAGTAGCCGAGCATGACCTCCTGGACGTCGCCCCTGAGCGCGACCAGGCGCCGGTAGGACGGGTCGGCGAGCATGTCCTCCAGGATGGTGTCGGCGGCCTTGAGTTCGTCGGTGGTCTCCAGCAGCGGCACGATGCCGATCTTCGCCCAGCCGGCGTGCAGGTCGATCAGGCCGGCCTCGCGGGCGAGGACGGCGGCGGCGAAGACGTCGTCGGCGCCCTGGCACATGGAGATGATGTACGACTCGATCACCTCGGGTCCGAAGACGGCGAGGGCCCGCTTGACGGTCTCGAACACACCGAGGGTCTTGGCGCCGGCCGCGTCGACGGGCGCCGGGGTGGGCGCGAGGGGGCGGCGGGAGCGCAGTTCCTTGGCGAGCAGCTTGGCGCGGTACTCGCGGGGCATGTCGGCGTAGCGCCAGGACTCCTCGCCGAGCCGGTCGAAGAGCTGGCCGAGCGCGTGGTGGTGGGCGTCGGCGTGCTCGCGGACGTCCATGGTGGCCAGTTGCAGGCCGAACGCGGCCAGCGTGCGGATCGTACGGTCCATGCGGCCGTCGGCGAAGAGGCCGCCGCGGTGTTCGCGCAGCGAGGTCTGGATGAGGGTGAGGTCGGCGAGCAGCTGGGAGGTGCCGAGATAGTCGCGGCCCTCCTCGTGCGGGGTGCCCTTGGCGAGGCGCTGCTTGGTGTTCTCCAGCTTCTGCCGGATGCAGGTGGCCTTGAGGCGGTAGGGCTCCTCGGCGTTGAGGCGCTTGTAGCGGGGGCTGATCTCGGGAAGGCGGTCGAGGTCGGCCTGGAGGGACTGCAGCAGTTCCTCGGTGGCGCCGGTGTAGCGGATGGAGTTGGAGAGGAACCCTCTGAGCTCGTCGATCATCTCCAGGGCGTCGTTGATGCCGTGCTCGTGCTGGAGGATGAGGACGTCCCAGGTGACCTGGGGGGTGACGTTGGGGTTGCCGTCGCGGTCGCCGCCGATCCAGGTGCCGAAGGTCAGCGGGCGGGTGTCGTCGGGGATCCTGACGCCGACGCGCTCCAGTTCGGCGGTGAGGTCCTCCAGGACGTCGCCGACGGCGCCGGCGTGCAGTTCGTCGAGGTAGTAGATGGCGTTGCGGGCCTCGTCGGCGGGCTCGGGGCGGACGACGCGCAGTTCGTCCGTCTGCCAGACGAGGTCGATGTTCTCGGCCAGCCGGGTGTCGTAGCGGCGGCGGTCCGACTCGATGACCGGGGTCTCCAGGAGCGCGGCGATGCGCCGGAGCTTGTTGAGGACCGACCGGCGCGCGGCCTCGGTCGGGTGGGCGGTGAAGACCGGGCGGACGTTGAGGTTGGCGACGGTCTGGCGCAGGTGCTCGGGGTCGGCGTCCTTGAGCCGGTCGGCGGTGCGGGCGAGCAGTCCGCCCTCGGCGGCGCGCCGGGCGCGCAGCTCGCGGCCGCGGTGCACCTGTTCGGTGACGTTGGCCAGGTGGAAGTAGGTGGAGAAGGCGCGCACGAGCTTGGCGGCGGTCTCCAGTTCCGTGCCGCGCAGCAGCTCGGCGGCGGCCTCTCCGTCCTCGCGGGTGAGGCGGCGTACCTTCTCGACGAGTTCCAGCAGCTCGGGGCCCTCCTGGCGGACGAGGGTCTCGCCCAGGAGGTCGCCCAGCCGGCGGATGTCGGCACGCAGTTCGCTGCTGGTCGTCGGGTTCAGGTCGTCGGCACTGCTCACAGGTGCGGCTCCTTGCAGTGTTGAAGCTCGTCCGGGAGGGGAACCCGGCGGCAGGGGCCGCGCGGCGGGCGCCGCATACGGCCCGTGCATCCGGGAAGGAATCAGAGCGGACCGCGCTGTCCGACCGACTCCAAGGATAGGTGTCCATGCGGACGCGCAGACTGTCGGGCTCTTGCCGCCGGACAGCGCACTGCCATACTTACGATGCCGTAGGTTACGGAACCGTAGGGACCGTTGTAACGGTACCCGGGCACGGTTGCGGTAGCCGTCCGGTGTCTGTCTCAACCCTCGAACCCCACAGGGGACGCCCATGACCACGAGTTCCGATGTGATCGACGACGCCCCGAAGGCGAACGACACCCCACTCGCCTCGGCCACCCTGGGTGGCGAGAAGAAACACTCGATCGAGCAGATCGCTCTGCTGCTCTTCATCGTCGTCCCGTTCCTGGCGCTCGTGGCCGCGGTTCCGCTGGCCTGGGGGTGGGGCGTGAGCTGGCTCGACCTCGGGCTGATGGTCTTCTTCTACTACCTGGGCTGCCACGGCATCACGATCGGTTTCCACCGCTACTTCACCCATGGCTCGTTCAAGGCCAAGCGGCCGCTGCGGATCGCGCTGGCGATCGCCGGCTCGATGGCCGTCGAGGGCCCGATCGTGCGGTGGGTGGCGGACCACCGCAAGCATCACAAGTTCTCGGACGCGGAGGGCGACCCGCACTCTCCGTGGCGTTTCGGCGAGACGCTCCCGGCCCTGATGAAGGGACTGTGGTGGGCGCACATCGGATGGATGTTCGACGAGGAGCAGACACCGCAGGACAAGTACGCACCCGATCTGATCAAGGATCCGGCGATCCGCGCGATCTCCCGGCAGTTCATCTACTGGACGATCCTGTCGCTGGCCCTGCCCGCCGTGATCGGCGGTCTGGTCACGATGTCGTGGTGGGGCGCGTTCACCGGCTTCTTCTGGGGGTCCCTCGTCCGGGTGGGTCTGCTGCACCACGTGACCTGGTCGATCAACTCGATCTGCCACGCGGTCGGCAAGCGGCCCTTCAAGTCGCGGGACCGCTCCGGCAACGTGTGGTGGCTGGCCGTGCTGTCCTGCGGTGAGTCCTGGCACAACCTGCACCACGCGGACCCGACCTCGGCGCGGCACGGTGTGGAGCGCTGGCAGGTGGACTCCTCGGCCCGGATCATCCGCTGGTTCGAGGCGTTCGGCTGGGCGTACGACGTGCGCTGGCCGTCACGCTCGCGTATCGATTCGCGCCGGAAGACCGGGGAAGAGGGCTCCGAGCGCCGGAAGGAGACCGCCGAGGCGGCATGATTGACGCCGTGGCGACCGACTCCAGCAGCACCGAGAGCAACGACAAACCCCGGCGCGCGCGGCGCACCCGGATGACCGGCGCCGAGCGCCGTCAGCAGCTGCTGGAGATCGGCCGCACCCTCTTCGCCGCGAAGGGCTTCGAGGGCACCTCGGTGGAGGAGATCGCGGCGAAGGCCGGGGTGTCCAAGCCGGTGGTGTACGAGCACTTCGGCGGCAAGGAGGGCCTGTACGCGGTGGTGGTGGACCGCGAGATGCGGCGGCTGCTGGACATGGTCACCAGTTCGCTGACGGCCGGTCATCCGCGGGAGCTGTGCGAGCAGGCCGCCTTCGCGCTCCTCGACTACATCGAGGAGTACACGGACGGCTTCCGCATCCTGGTCCGTGACTCCCCCATCCCCCAGTCGACCGGCACCTTCGCGTCCCTGATCTCGGACATCGCCACGCAGGTCGAGGACATCCTGGGCCGGGAGTTCAAGAGCCGCGGCTTCGACCCCAAGCTCGCCCCCCTGTACGCGCAGGCCCTGGTCGGCATGGTCGCGCTGACCGGCCAGTGGTGGCTGGACGTACGCCGTCCGAAGAAGGCGGAGGTCGCGGCCCACCTGGTGAACCTGGCGTGGCACGGGCTGGACGGGCTGGAGCAGAAGCCGCGGCTCATAGGACACCGCAAGAGCTGAGCGCTCCCATCGGGTGCGTGTCAGTGCGTGTCAGTGCTTGAAGGCGTCCTTGGCCTTCTCCTTGGCCTGGCGGGCGTCGCCCTTGGACTGCTCCAGACGGCCCTCGGCCTCCATGCTCTCGTTGCCGACGGCCCGGCCGATCGTCTCCTTGACCTTGCCCTTGGCCTGCTCGGTCTTGCCCTTGGCCTTCTGCTCGCCTGCCATTGAAATCACTCCCAGTGACGAGAGACTGCATTCCTCGCAACACCGGGTAACCCTCATCGGGCGGTGTAAACACCCTCCACCGGCTGAAGGAACTCCAGCCGGTTGCCCACCGGGTCCTCGGTGTAGAAGCGCCGATGCCCCGGCAGCTCGCCGTCCCACACCACCCGCGCCCCGCCCGCCTCGAGCCGCGCGGCGTACGCCTCGATGTCCGTGACCCGCAGCGCCGGATGCGCCTTCTTCGCCGGCCTGAAGTCCGCTTCGATCCCGAGGTGCAGCTGGACGGCCCCCGCCCGGAACCAGCATCCTCCCCGCGCCGCGAGCACCGGCGGCTTGGGGATCTCGGTCATACCGAGGACGTCGACGTAGTAGGCGCGCAGCAGATCCTCGCAGCCGGCCGGGGCGGCGAGCTGGACATGGTCGACGGCGGCGAGCATCAGGCCTCCTTGCGGGCCACGGCGAAGATGCGGCGGAAGGGGAACGGCGTGCCGTGGGCGGTCGCCGGATACGCCTCGCGCAGGGCCGACCGGTACTCGGCGAGGAACGCGTCCCGGGTGGCCGGGGCGTCGGCGAGGGCGGTCAGCACCGGCCGCAGCCCGGTCCCCTTCACCCAGTCGAGGACGGGGTCCTCGCCGGTGAGCAGATGGACGTACGTCGTCTCCCACACGTCGGCCTCACAGCCGAGGGACGTCAGCTTCTCCAGGTAGGTCCGCGGGGCGAGGACGGCGTCGTCGTGGCGGAGGACGTCGGCGAGGCGGTCCTTGTAGCGGGCGGAGTGGGCGAGTTCGCGCATCAGCTGGTGGCTGGGGGCGGAGAAGTTGCCGGGGACCTGGAAGGCGAAGGTGCCGCCGGGCCGGAGCCCCGCGATCCAGTCACCGAACCGCTCGACGTGCCCGGGGACCCACTGCAGGGTGGCGTTGCTGACGATCAGGTCGTACGGCTGCGGGGGCGCCCAGGTGCGGACGTCGGCGTACGAGAAGTCCAGGCGCCCCCCGCCGGGCGTGGGCCCCTCGTGCTCGGTGAGGGCGCGGTCGAGCATGTCGGGCGAGTTGTCGTAGCCGGTGATGTGCGCGGTGGGCCAGCGGTCGGCGAGCAGGACGGTGACGTTGCCGGGGCCGCAGCCCAGGTCGGCGACGGCGGGCGCGGCGCTCGGCAGGTCGGGGACGCGGGCGAGGAGATCGACGAAGGGGCGGGCGCGGTGGCCGGCGTGACGGAGGTACTGGGCCGGATCCCAGGCGGGAGTGCTCATGGCATCCACCTTCCCCGGCAGATTGTCTTGATGTCAAGAGACTTCACGTCAAGAGACTTCACATCGACACAACCACTACACTGATCGCCATGGAGGACGAGGTCGATCGGCTGGTCGCGGCGTGGCGTCGGGAGCGCCCGGACCTCGACGTGGAACCGCTCGAGGTGCTCAGCCGGGTGAGCAGACTGGCCCGGCATCTGGACCGGGCCCGTCGGCTGGCCTTCGCCGAGCACGCTCTGGAGCCCTGGGAGTTCGACGTGCTGACCGCGCTCCGGCGCGCGGGCGCCCCTTATCAGCTCTCCCCCGGCCAGCTACTGACCCAGACCCTGGTCACCTCGGGCACGATGACCAACCGCATCGACCGGCTCGCGAAGAAGGGCCTGGTGGAGCGGCTGCCCGACCCCAGCGACCGGCGCGGAGTGCTGGTCCGCCTCACGGACGAGGGCCAGGACCGCGCGGACCAGGCCCTCGCCGGACTGCTCGACCAGGAGCGGGCGATCCTCGCCGAGCTCTCCCGCGCCCAGCGCGGTGAACTCGCGGGACTGCTACGCCAGCTGACCGCCCCGTTCGACAACATCCCCGGCTAGGTCCACGGGCCCGACGCCGGCCCGGCGGGCGAGGGCGACGGCGGCCAGGGTGCTGTGCACGCCGAGCTTGCCCAGGACGTTCTGCATATGGGTGCGGACGGTGTGCGGGGAGAGGAACAGCCGCTCGGCGACCGCCTTGCGGCCCAGGCCCGCGACCATGCAGCGCAGCACCTCGCGCTCCCTCGGGGTGAGGGACTCCACCAGCCGCTCGCTCTCGGTGCGGTGCTTGCGGGCGGCCGTCAGCTCCCTGAGGACACCGGTGAGCAGGGCGGGCGGCAGATGCGTCTCGTCGCGCAGGACGCCCCGGATGACGTTGAGCAGTCTGGACAGCGAACAGTCCTTGGCCACCCAGCCGCAGGCCCCGGCCTGCAGGGCGAGCGCGGCGCGCCGCGGATCGTCCTTCTCGGCGAGCACGACGATCCGTACGCCCGGCTGCGCGGTGCGCACCCCGGCGACCAGCGAGATGCCGTCGACCAGTCCGTCCTCGTCGTTGTCGTGGACGGGCACGGCCGGCCGTACGCCGGGCAGGTTGCCGCCCAGGTCGGAGTCGACGAGCAGGACGTCGAAGCGGCGGCCCTCGGCGACCGCGCGCTCCAGGCTGCGCAGCGCGGCGGGACCGCTGCCGGCGGCGGAGACGTCGACGTCGGGCTCGGCCGCCAGGGCTGCGGCGAGCGACTCGGCGAAGATGCGATGGTCGTCGACGACCAGGACTCGGATGCGAACCACGAAACCCCCTTCCCCAAGCTCCTTGAAGAGCAGGGGACCCCTTTGTCGGGAGACGGTACGGGCGCGGGTACGACGCCCGAAGCGCGATGGCGCGCCGCGGCCGCCGCCGTGCGGAACTGTTACCCCCACTTCGGGCGTCGAACCCGACTGTCTCGCCCCCTGATCGGCACCGGCCCCCACCGGCGCTGTTCATCAGGGTACGGCCGGGGGCCGGGAGGGGAAGGTAATTTGCAGAACTGGCTGTCCGGCACGTTTATCGTGAGCCGCATGTTTCGTCTTGAGACAGAAGTCGACAAGGCTCGGCGCGATCTTCTCCGAATCCGGCTCCGAGACACCAACACGGCGGCCTCCCCCGTGCTGCGCGCCCTGCGCGGAACCCCAGGTGAACGCGAACTTCCGCTCCACGTCTGGGCGTTGGACGACACGGGTGATCTGGCGGGCGGCCTGGTCGGCCACACGTGGACGACGTGGCTGCACGTGACCTATCTGTGGGTGGACGAACGCCACCGCGGCACGGGTCTGGGTTCGCAACTGCTCGCGACGGCGGAGGCTCTGGCGCGGGACGAACGCGGGTGCGGATCCGCCCGGCTGGAGACGTGGGACTTCCAGGCGCCGGACTTCTACCGCAAGCAGGGGTATGACGTGGTGTGCGTGATCCCCGACTATCCGCCGGGGATCACGGAGTACACCTTGACGAAGCGGCTCAGCTGACCCTGCGGGCGCCCGCCGCCGGTACCGCCTCGAAGACCCGCGGTGCGGTGAAGCCGACCGCGGCGAACGCCTCCTCGACCGCCTTGGTGATCGTGTCCACGTCGGCGGCCTCCGCCAGGACGATCGCCGAGCCGCCGAAGCCGCCGCCGGTCATCCGGGCGCCGAGCGCGCCGGTGGCCAGGGCGGTGTCGACGACCAGGTCCAGCTCCGGGCAGGAGATGCGGAAGTCGTCGCGCAGGGAGGCGTGCCCCGCGACCAGGACCGGGCCGATGGCGCGGGTCTCGCCCGAGCGCAGCAGGGCCACGGTCTGCTCCACCCGCTCGTCCTCCGTGACGACGTGGCGGACCAGGCGGACCGCCTCCTCGTCGTCACCGAGCCGCGCGAGGGCCTCGTCGAGGTCGGTGTAGGGGATGTCGCGCAGGGCGTCGACGCCGAGCAGGGCCGCGCCCCGCTCGCAGCCGGCCCGGCGCTTGCCGTACTCGCCCTCGCTGTGGGCGTGCTTGACCTGGGTGTCCACCACCAGCAGACGCATGCCCTCGGCGGCCAGGTCGAAGGGGATCTGCTGCTGGGAGAGGTCCCGGGTGTCGAGGAAGAGGGCATGGCCCTCCTCGCAGCACGCGGACGCCGTCTGGTCCATGATGCCGGTCGGGGCGCCGACGTAGACGTTCTCGGCGCGCTGGCACAGCCGGGCCAGCTGCCAGCGCTGCAGACCCAGTTCGTACAGGTCGTTGAGGGCCAGCGCGATCACGACCTCCAGCGCCGCCGACGAGGACAGGCCGGCGCCCGAGGGGACCGTGGAGGCGAGGTGGACGTCGGCGCCGGTCACGGCGTGGCCGGCCTCGCGCAGGGCCCAGACCACGCCCGCCGGGTACGCCGTCCAGTCCCGGTCCGACTCGGGGGCCAGGTCGTCCAGGCTCAGCTCCGCGACGCCGCCCTCGACGTCCTCGGAGTGCAGGCGCAGGACGCCGTCCGTGCGCCGGGAGACGGCCGCCGTCGCCACGTGCGGCAGCGCGAAGGGCATCACGAAGCCGTCGTTGTAGTCGGTGTGCTCACCGATGAGGTTGACGCGTCCCGGCGCCGACCAGACACCCTCCGGCTCGGCCCCGTACAGCGCGGCGAAGCCCTCCCGGACCTGCTGTGCACCCACTACTGCTCCCTTGCGATGTGCTGAGCGAACTCCCAGGCGTCCGCGACGATGCCCGCGAGGTCCGCTCGGGACGGGTTCCAGCCGAGCTTCTCGCGGGCCGTGGCGGCCGAGGCCACCAGGACCGCCGGGTCGCCGCCCCGGCGCGGGGCCACGACCTCGGGGATCGGGTGCCCGGTGACCCGGCGGACGGTCTCGATCACCTCGCGGACCGAGAAGCCCTCGCCGTTGCCGAGGTTGCAGATCAGGTGCTCGCCGGGGGTGGCGGCCCCGAGGGCGAGCAGATGGGCCTCGGCGAGGTCCGCGACGTGGATGTAGTCGCGCACGCAGGTGCCGTCGGGCGTCGGGTAGTCGTCGCCGTAGACGGAGATGGCCTCGCGGCGGCCCTGCGCGACCTGGAGCACGAGCGGGATCAGATGGGACTCGGGGTCGTGGCGCTCGCCGCAGGTGCCGTAGGCGCCGGCCACGTTGAAGTAGCGCAGGGAGACCGCGGCCAGGCCGTGGGCGTTCGCCTCGCCGGTGATCATGTGGTCGACGGCGAGCTTGGTGGCGCCGTAGGGGTTGGTCGGCCTGGTGGGCGCGGTCTCGACGATCGGGACCTGCTCGGGCTCGCCGTAGGTGGCCGCGGTGGAGGAGAAGACGAGCTTGCGCACGCCCGCGTCGCGCATCGCGCCGAGCAGCGCCATGGTGCCGCCGACGTTGTTGTCCCAGTACTTCTCGGGCTTCACGACCGACTCGCCGACCTGGGAGGAGGCGGCGAAGTGCAGGACCGCGTCGAAGGAGGAGTCCAGCCACTTCGCGGCGTCACGGATGTCGCCCTCGACGAACGCGGCCCCGGCGGGGACGCCCTCGCGGAAACCGGTCGTCAGGTTGTCGAGGACGACGACCTCGTGTCCGGCCTCCAGCAGGTGCTGGGCCACGACACTGCCGACGTAACCCGCGCCACCCGTCACCAGGTACTTCATCAACTCGCTACCTCTCGCAGTCGCTCGGCCGCGGCCTCAGGCCGGATGTCGTTGATGAACACGCTCATGCCGGACTCGGAACCCGCGAGGAACTTCAGCTTGCCGGAGGTTCGGCGGATGGTGAAAAGCTCGAGGTGGAGCGCGAAGTCGTCCCGGTTGACGCCCTCGAACTCCTCCAGGGCGCCGAAGGGCGCCTGGTGCCAGGCCGCGATGTACGGCGTCGGCGACTCGCTCGCGCCTCCTTCCCCTCCGTCCCGCCCATCGAAGATCCGGTCGAAGCGCCTCAAGAGTTCCAGATACACCTTGGGAAACTCTGTGCGCGCGTCCTCGTCGAGTCCGAGCAGGTCGGGCACCCGGCGCTTCGGGTAGAGGTGGACCTCGTAGGGCCAGTGCGCCGCGTACGGCACGAAGGCCACCCAGTGGTCACCCTCGAGGACGACGCGCTCGTCGGCGAGTTCACGCTCGAGAACATGATCGAAGAGGTTCTCCCCGCCGGTCGCCTCCTTGTGCTGGGCGAGTTGGCCCAGCATCAGTGCGGTGCGAGGGGTGGTGAAGGGGTACGCGTAGATCTGGCCGTGCGGATGTCCGAGTGTCACACCGATCTCCGCACCCCGGTTCTCGAAGCAGAACACCTGCTCCACGGAGGGCAGATGCGACAGCTCGGAGGTGCGGTCGGTCCACGCCTCCAGGACCAGGGCGGCCTGTTCCTCGGTGAGGTCCGCGAAGGAGGCGTTGTGGTCGGAGGTGAAGCAGACGACCTCGCAGCGCCCGGAGTCGCCGGCCAGGGAGGGGAAACGGTTCTCGAAGACCACGACGTCGTACGAGGAGTCCGGGATCTCGCTCAGCCTGCCGTCCTTGGACGGACACAGGGGGCACTCGTCGGCCGGGGGGTGGTAGGTGCGTCCCTGCCGGTGCGAGGCGATGGCAACGCTGTCGCCCAGCAGCGGATCACGGCGGATCTCGGAGGTGGTGTGGGTCCGCTCCAGCGGTCGCTTGTCCACCGCGTCGCGGACGTTGTCGTCGCGCAGGTCGTAGTAGATCAACTCGCGACCGTCGGCCAGGCGGGTCGAGGTCTTCTTCACTGCGACTCCCTATTCGAGCCACTCAATCTTCAAACAGAACCAAACACATCGAAACACAAGGCACCACCTGCGTCAACGTCACAATCAAACAAAGGACATCAGCAAAAGTGTTGAATAACCAGGTGCGCATCCCCCCATACCTGGCAGCCGAGCTCCGACTCCCCACGAACGGGCTCGACTACACGATCCTCGCCATCTACTTCGCCGTCGTCCTCGGGATCGGCTTCGCCGCCCGCAGATCGGTGAAAACCAGCCTCGACTTCTTCCTCTCCGGTCGCTCCCTGCCCGCCTGGATCACCGGCCTCGCCTTCATCTCCGCCAATCTCGCCGCCACCGAGATCCTCGGCATGGCGGCCAACAGCGCCCAGTACGGCGCGTACACCGTGCACTGGTACTGGATCGGCGCCATTCCCGCCATGGTCTTCCTCGGCCTGGTGATGATGCCCTTCTACTACGGCAGCAAGGTCCGCTCGGTTCCCGAGATGCTGCTGCTGCGCTTCGACAAGGGCGCACACCTGCTCAGTTCGATCCTGTTCGCCTTCGCCGCCATTCTGATCGCCGGTGTGAACCTGTACGCGCTCGCGATCGTCGTGGAGGCGCTGCTGGGCTGGCCGCAGTGGGTGGCGATCGTGGTGGCGGGCGCCTTCGTGCTGGCGTACATCACCCTCGGCGGTCTCTCCTCCGCCATCTACAACGAGGTGCTGCAGTTCTTCGTGATCCTCGCGGCCCTCATCCCGATCGTCGTGCTGGGCCTGAAGAAGGTCGGCGGCTGGGGTGGCCTGACCGACAAGCTGACCGCGACCCACGGCGCGAACTTCACCACCGCCTGGGGCGGCACCGGAATCGGCAGCTCCAACCCGCTGGGCGCCAACTGGCTGACCATCGTGCTCGGCCTCGGCTTCGTGCTGTCCTTCGGCTACTGGACCACCAACTTCGCCGAGGTGCAGCGCGCCCTGTCCGCGAAGAACCTCTCCGCCGCCCAGCGCACCCCGCTGATCGCCGCGTACCCGAAGATCTTCATCGTCTTCCTCGTGATGATCCCCGGCCTGGTCGCCGCCGCGCTGATCCCCGGCTTCGGCACCGCCAAGTCCGGCTACCAGTACAACGACGCCATCCCCTACCTGATGTCGCAGCTGCTGCCCAACGGCGTCCTCGGCATCGCGGTGACCGGTCTGCTGGCCGCCTTCATGGCCGGCATGGCGGCCAACGTGTCCTCCTTCAACACGGTGTTCACCAACGACATCTGGGGCCGGTACGTGGTCCGGGGCCGCGAGGACGGGTACTACGTCCGCTTCGGCCGCCTGATCACGGTGATCGGCGTCTGCGCCTCCGTCGGCACGGCGTTCCTGGCCTCGTCGTTCTCCAACATCATGAGCTACCTGCAGACGCTGTTCTCCTTCTTCAACGTGCCGATGTTCGTCGTCTTCATCGTCGGCATGTTCTGGAAGCGCGCGTCCACGAAGTCCGGCTTCTGGGGACTGCTCGCGGGCACCGTGGCCGCGATGGTGAACTACTTCGTGATCTACAAGCAGGGCATCATCGACATCCCCACCGACCAGGGCGCCAACTTCGTCTCCGCGATCGTCGGCTTCGTCGCCGGCGCGGTGGTGATGGTCGCCGTGTCCCTGTTCACCAAGCCCAAGCCCGCCGAGGAGCTCCAGGGCCTGGTCTACGGCACCACCTCCCCCGGCATGACCGAGCCGCCCGCCCCCGGCGACGAGGCCTGGTACCGCAGGCCCGCCCTGCTGGGCTGGGGCGCCATCGTCATCGCGGCCGCCTGCTACATCCCGTTCTCGTTCTGACCGCGGGAGGATGGAGAGACCATGTCCGAGTTTTCCAGCCCCTCCGACCGCCCCGAGCGCCACGGGTACACCGAGCAGGACGTCCAGCGCGAGGTCACCGAACTGCAGCAGAAGTCGGCGACCGCCGCCCGCATCTTCGACCTGCGACGCATCATCGGCGGCCTGTTCGTCGTCTACGGCGTCATCGTCACCGTCGCCGGCATCGCCGACGACCAGTCCGCCATCGACAAGGCCCAGGGCGTCAACATCAACCTGTGGACCGGGATCGGGATGCTGCTGCTGGGCATCTTCTTCCTGGTCTGGCTGAAGCTGCGCCCGACCCCTCCGACGGCCCCCGAGGTCACGCCCGAGGACCTGCCGGACAAGCCCACCGCCTGACGAGCACGGGGTCGGAGGCTACAGCGCCTCCGGCCCCGTCCCGCTCTCCGTCGGTGCCGCGTGCTGCGGCAGGGGTCCCGCCCGGTCCAGCAGGCCCGTGCGCGCGGCCAGGGCCGCCGCCTCCAGGCGGGAGCCGACGCCCAGTTTCATCAGGACCCGCTGGACATGGGTGCGCGCGGTGGACGGGGCGATGCCCATGCCGGCCGCGATCAGCCGGGTGTCCTCGCCTTCGGCGACCCGGACCAGGACCTCGACCTCCCTCGGGGTGAGCATCTGCAGCAGCCGCTGGCCCTCGTCGTCGGGCTGCGTGGCGGGATTGAGCAGCTCACTGAACGCGCCCTGGAGCAGCTGGGGCGCGACCGCCGCCTCACCGGCCCGGGCCTTCATGATGGCCCGCTCGACGCCCTCGATGCGCTCGTCGTGGCGTACGTAGCCGGAGGCGCCCGCGGCGAAGGCCGCCGCGATGCCACGGGGGCTGGGCACCGGGCCCAGCACCAGGACCGCCACCTGCGGACGCTCCCGCTTGATCCGCACCACCGGGTCGAAGATGCCCGGCTCGGCCGGTGTGGCCGTCCCCAGCAGACACACCTCCGGCGCACGGGTGATCACCAGCTCCGCCGCGCCGGCGGCGGGCGCCGCGGCGGCGAGCACCCGGTGCCCCCGCAGCTTCAGCGCCGAGGCCAGCGCCTCGGCGAGCAGTCGGTGGTCGTCGACCACCATGAGCCGCACTCCCATCGAGCAACCCCCCAGTCCCCCCAATGGATCTCCATCGATGCCCCACTATGGATGCCCACTGGTCCGCGCGGACAGGAGCCCCCTCCCGGCTCCCCCGCTCTTCATGCCCCCGGAAGCTACACGCTTGTTCGACGTTGCGCTCCCCCTACCGGTGAGAAGTGCCCCGGATAGACGGAATATCTTGCATATCGTCGGGAACGCGGCGTTCAGCCTCCGGTACCGAACGCGAGCGCCAGATACTGCCTGCCGCCCGAACCCGAATTCTTGTCCGCGAAGACACCGGACATGTAGAGGTGGCCCTGGGAGTACAGGATCTCCGAGTAGTCCGGAGACATGCTCGTCTCCGCGTCCCGTACCGCCTGAGTGGACGGGTTCTCCAGCAGCTTGGTCTCCTTGAACGTGCCCCCGTCGATGCTGACGACCTGACCGCCCTTGTCGTACGGCGGCCGCTTGTAGGCGATCACGTTGTCGCCGTCCATGCGCAGCGGGGTGATGGTGTAGCCGTCGCCGGCGTCGGCGCGCTGGCCGGTCTGCTTGCCGGTGGTGAGGTCGAAGACGACGATCTCGTTGGTCCGGCTGTACTCGCCGGTGCCGTCGTGCTCCTCGGTGGGGATGTACAGCTTGCCGCCGCCGACCGCGAGACCCGTGCAGTACTCGATCTTCGAGATGCCGTCGCAGCGGGCCGCGTACTGCTTGCCCGGTGCGGAGATCCTCGTGATGAGCCTGCCGGTCCTGTCGTCGATGGAGAAGAAGTCCGAGATACCGCTGCCGTCGCCCGCGCTGTCGCCGACGTCGGCCGCCACGACCAGGGGGCTCGTCGACACGATCGCCGCGTACTCGATGCCCTGGCTCATCTTGTACTCGGAGATCACCTTCCCGCTCTTGGGGTCGATGGTCTGGATGTGCAGCTGCCGCTGGCCGTAGGAGCCGCACTTGCGGACCGCGACCAGCTTCCGGCCGCCGCCGTACCCGGCGTCGTAGCAGGTGTCGGTGGCCTTCGGGGCCCACAGGGACTTGCCACTGCCGATGTCGAAGGCGGCGCCGCCGCTGGTGCCGCCCGCGGCGACCGTCGTCCCGCTGACCGTGACGTTGTCGAAGTTGATCGGCTGGTCACCGGCGTCGACCGTCTTCGTCCACAGCTTCCTGCCCGCGTCGAGGTCGATCGCCGCGACCTGGCTGCAGCCCGCCGTACTGTTCTTGGCCGGCATCCTGGGCTGGAAGACGACGGCGGCCCTGTCGTCGTCCGTCGTGAACCTGCTCGTGGTGCAGACCGGGCCGGGCAGCTTGATCGTCCACAGCTTGGTGCCCTTGTCGCGGTCGTAGCCGTTGATCTCGGCGACGCCGCTCTTGACGTACGCCTTGCCGGTCAGCCACGAGCCGGAGACGACCGTGGTGTCGTCGACCTTCGGCATCGGGATCTGGTAGAGCACGTGCGAGCCGGTGTTCGCGGGCACCTTCTCGTCGCCCTTGGTGGAGCTGCCGCCGGTGTCCCTCTTGCCGTCGCCCCCGCCGGTACCGCCGCCCGTGGAGTTCGCGGTGTCGTCCTTCTTGCCGTCGCCCTTGCCGGAATGGGCGTACCAGATGCCACCGGTGACGATCAGCGCGATGGCGACGACCGCGGAGACGATGATGGCCACCTGCGCGTTGATCTTCCGCCCGCCGCCCGGCTGCCCGGACTGCGCCTGCAGGGGCACCGTCTGCTGCGGATAGCCGTAACCGGGCTGCTGGGCATAGGGGTTCGGCTGCTGACCGTACGGCGGGGTGGGCTGGGCGTAGGGGTTCGGCTGCTGGCCCGGGTAGCCGTACGGCTGCTGCGGGGGCTGTCCCTGCGGCGGCTGCCCGTAGGCGGGCTGGGGGGCCTGCGGGTAGCCGTAGCCGGGCGGCTGCGCGGGCGGGGTGTGCGGGGGCTGCGGGGCCTGGGGGTGGCCCTGGCCCGGCTGGGCGGGCGGCTGCGGCGGCTGTTGCGGGACGCCGAAACCGGGCTGCTGCGGTGGCTCGTTGGGCGGTGGGGGCGGCGGCTGGGTCATGGTGTGGGTACCTCGTGAACGGCGGTGGGGACGACGGACGGCAGGGGCCGGGGCGGGGAAGCGCTACTTGCCGAAGGCGAGCATCAGCTTCTCCTTCGCGTCGTCGTTGCCGGTCAGCCGGGTGGTCGAGAGGTAGAAGCGGCCGTTGACCCAGTCGAAGTCCTTGGAGAAGAAGCCGTTCTCGATCTGGGCCGTGGACGCCGGGTTCTGCAGCAGCTTCACCGGCTTGTGGTCCGAGCCGGCGGTCGGGATCGACACGACCTCGCCGCCCGCGTCGTACGAGGGCTGCACATACGCGAGGAGCCTGCCGCCCTCGACCTTCATCGGCAGCATCGACTCGTCCGCCGGGGACTTCACCCGCCACTTCGCCTTGCCGGTGGCGAGGTTGATCGCGACGACCTCGTTCGCTCCGCCGGTCGCCTCCGTCGGCAGGTACAGCGTGGTCGCGTCGGAGGCGACACCCTTGCAGCCCTGCAGGTCACGGGAGAGGATCGCCCAGCCGCACTGCGGCGCGAAGTCCTCGTCGAAGCCGACCTGCGAGCGGAAGGTGCCGTTCGCGTTGAAGGCGGAGATGTTCCACGCCTTCTTGTCCTCGTTCGTGCTGTACACGACGAGCGGGTCGACGGAGTACGTCCGCGCGACCGTCCAGCCCTTGTCGAACTTCCGTGTCCACCGGACCTTTCCGGTCCTCGGGTCGAGCTCCTGCATCTCGTCGTGCTCGTCGGACCCGCCGGCGCCGCAGGAGGCGACGGAGATCAGCCTGCCGCCGCCCGCGAAGGCGGTCGGGAAGCAGGCGCTGCCGTACTTGGTCTTGTCGAACAGCTTCTTGCCGCTGTCGATGTCGAGCGCGACGCCGGACTGCGAGCGGCCCACCATCACCGTCCGGCCGGTGACGGACATGCTGATGCTGATGGTGCTGTCGAACAGCGCGCCGTCGGCGAGCGTGGTGCTCCAGCCCTTGGCGCCGGTGTTCAGGTCCAGTTGCTGGAGCTTGTTGCACTTGGCGCGGTCGCTGGTGCCGCTCTCGTAGGCGACCACGATCTTGTCGTCCGCCGACTTCTCGGGGGTGACCGCGCAGATCTTCCGCGGGAAGCCGATGGTCCCCCAGGCCGGCGTGCCGTCACCTACCTTGAAGGCGAACACCTGCTTGTACGCGGCCTTCACCGCGGCCTTGCCGGTGATCCACATGCCGGGCGCGTCGGCGCCCGCGCCGGGCGCGTCCGGTGCCGACTTGTACCAGAGGACCTTCGCCTCACCGGCCTGGCGGCCCTCGTTGAGGTTCTCCGGGTCAGCGCCGCCGTCGCCGCTGCCGTCGCCCTGGTCGACCGGGGTGTCGGAGGCGGACGGCTTGGGATCGTCGCTCTTGTGCGCGACCGGCTTCTTGCCGTCCGAGCCGCCGCTGGTCACCGCGTAGACGGTGCCGCCGATGACGGCCAGCGCGGCGACGGCCGCCGCGATCACGACACCGGTCCTGCCCTTGAGGCGGCCCCCGGAGCCCGGGGGCGGGGTGCCGGGGGCGCCCGGGTACTGGGGCTGCGGCGGGTAGCCGTATCCGGGCTGCTGTCCGTACGGCCCGGGCTGTTGCGGCTGCCCGTACGGGCCGGGCTGTCCGTAGGGACCGGGCTGCGCGTACGGGCCCGACTGGGGGTAGGGGCCCGACTGCTGGGCGTACGGGCCCTGTTGCTGGGGTGGCTGGGGCGGCTGCGGTGCCTGGGGGTGGCCGTAACCGGGCTGGGGCGGGCTCTGGGGAGGCGGCGGCGTCTGCGGCGGGCCCTGCGGGGGCGGGGGCGCTCCGAAGGCGCCCTGCGGGGGCTGGGACTGCTGCTGTGGTTGGTGCGGTGGCTGGTCCTGCGGTGCTCCGAAGCCGCCCTGCGGCGGCTGACTGGGCGGCTGAGCCATCAGCGCCTCTCCCCCGTTCGATCACTGATTTCCGGCCACGCCCTGACGTACGCGGTGACCCGGCGTCGTACTCAGAAAACTCTCAGGCGGCCCTTTCTATCACCCGCCACCGACAACGCACGGGGCCGGTTCATCCCCTGTTCCCAAGGGACGACCGGCCCGTGATACCCCTGTTACGCGCCTTCACTCAGCCTTCACGCGTCGTCGGCGAGTTCCAGCCAGCGCAGCTCCAGTTCCTCGCGCTGACCTCCCAACTCCCGCAGCTCGGCGTCCAGTTCGGCCACCTTCGCGAAGTCCGTGGCATTCTCGGCGATCTGGGCGTGCAGCTTGCTCTCCCGCTCGGAGATCTTGTCCAACTGCCGCTCGACCTTCTGGAGTTCCTTCTTGGCGGCGCGCTGGTCGGCGGCGCTGCGCTCGGGCGCCGGCTTCTCCGCGGCGGGCGTCGCGGCCGCCGCGACCGCCTCCTCCATCCGCCGCCGACGCTCCAGGTACTCGTCGATGCCGCGCGGCAGCATCCGCAGGGTGGCGTCACCGAGGAGGGCGAACACACGGTCCGTGGTGCGCTCGACGAAGAACCGGTCGTGGGAGATGACGATCATCGAGCCGGGCCAGCCGTCGAGGAGGTCCTCGAGCTGGGTGAGGGTCTCGATGTCGAGGTCGTTGGTGGGCTCGTCGAGGAAGAGGACGTTGGGCTCGTCCATCAGCAGGCGCAGCAGCTGCAGCCGGCGGCGCTCACCGCCGGAGAGGTCGCCGACCGGCGTCCACTGCTTCTCCTTGTTGAAGCCGAACGTCTCGCACAGCTGACCGGCGGTCATCTCCCGCCCCTTGCCGAGGTCGACGCGCTCGCGCACCTGCTGGACGGCTTCCAGGACCCGGGTGTTCGGGTTCAGCTCGGCGACCTCCTGGGAGAGGTAGGCGAGCTTGACGGTCCGGCCGACGGTGACGCGGCCACCGGCGGGCTGCGTCTCGCCCTCGCTGCGGGCCGCGTCCGCCATCGCCCGCAGCAGGGAGGTCTTGCCGGCGCCGTTGACACCGACCAGGCCGATGCGGTCGCCGGGGCCGAGCTGCCAGGTCACGTGCTTGAGCAGCACCTTGGGGCCGGCCTGCACCGTGACGTCCTCGAGGTCGAAGACCGTCTTGCCGAGCCGCGAGGACGCGAACTTCATCAGCTCACTGCTGTCCCGGGGCGGCGGCACGTCCTTGATGAGCTCGTTGGCGGCCTCGACGCGGAAGCGCGGCTTGGACGTCCGCGCGGGTGCCCCGCGCCGCAGCCAGGCCAGCTCCTTGCGGACCAGGTTCTGCCGCTTGGCCTCCTCGGTCGCGGCGATGCGCTCCCGCTCGGCACGCGCGAAGACGTAGTCCGAGTAGCCGCCCTCGTACTCGTAGACGTCGCCCTTCTGCACGTCCCACATGCGCGTGCAGACCTGGTCGAGGAACCAGCGGTCGTGCGTGACGCAGACCAGCGCGGAGCGGCGCTCGCGCAGATGCTTCGCCAGCCAGGCGATGCCCTCCACGTCCAGGTGGTTGGTGGGCTCGTCGAGGACGACCAGGTCCTGCTCCTCGATGAGCAGCTTGGCCAGCGCGATACGACGCCGCTCACCACCGGACAGGGGCGCGATGACGGTGTCGAGCCCCTGCGGGAACCCGGGGAGGTCGAGCCCGCCGAAGAGCCCGGTGAGCACGTCCCGGATCTTGGCGTTGCCCGCCCACTCGTGGTCGGCCATGTCCCGGATGACCTCGTGCCGCACGGTGGCGGTGGGGTCGAGGGAGTCGTGCTGCGTGAGCACGCCCAGGCGCAGCCCGCCGGAGTGCGTCACGCGCCCGGTGTCGGCCTCCTCCAGCTTGGCCAGCATCCGGATCAGCGTCGTCTTGCCGTCGCCGTTGCGGCCGACCACCCCGATCCGGTCGCCTTCGGAGACGCCGAGGGAGACGCCGTCGAGGAGGGCACGAGTGCCGTACACCTTGCTGACGTTCTCGACATTGACCAGATTGACGGCCATTTCTCTCCTGCCCGGGGGGATCGATCAGCCTCCCAGCGTAGTGCGCGCCGGTCGGTGACCGATCCCGAGCGAGGTGGCCTGTGGAAAACCTCGGGGCTGTGGAGAACCTCGGGATGTGGAAAACCCCCGGGGTCAGCGGGACGCGGCCGCGCGGACCTCGTCCAGAAGGTCGTACATCGTCTGGCCGGGGCAGTCGGTCTGGAGCCAGTCGCGGTGGCCGCTGAGCGTCGTGACGTCCTTGGTGACGCCGTTGACCGGGTTGGTGTAGGTGATCCTCGCCTGCGGGTCGAGGCCCTTGAAGCGGGCGATCACCTTGATCAGCCGGGTGAGCGAAGCCTTGGCGGCGTCCGTGGGGCCCTGGTCGACGAGGGTGCCGATGACGGCGACGCCGAGGTTGCCCGAGTTGAAGCCCGCGGTGTGGAAGGCGGTGACGACGTCGCCGTCGGGGTCGAAGGCCGGGATGCCGTCGTCGCCGGAGTAACGGCCCTCGTAGACGTTGCCGGCCTCGTCGATCAGGAAGTGGTAGCCGATGTCGCCCCAGTCCAGGGTGACCGCGTGGTACTCGTAGATCGCGCGGACGGTCGCCGCCGGGTCCGGGTCGTTGTTCGGGGTGTCCGTGTGGTGCACCGTGATCGACTGCAACGCGTAGTACTTCTCCGGCGAGTTGACCTGGCCGTCCTTGTACCGCTTGGACTCGTCGGCGCCCCAGGCCGGCCGCGACAGATACCGCACGCCACGCACGCGCGTGGGCTCGCTCGGCACCTCGACACTGCGGTCCGGGCCGCGCAGGGTGTCGATCGCCAGCGAGCGCACCTGAGTCGTCCCGTCCGGCGCCTTGACGTCGTAGGTCTTGGCGTTGCCGGCGGCCACGAGGGCCGTACCGCCGCCGTCGACGGTCGCGCAACCGCCGCCGAGCGTACGGAAGGCGGCGTCACCCGGGAAGCGGATGCCCGCGCCGTCGGCGGCCCCGCTCCAGCGGACGCCGACGTAGGTGGCGGCGAAGGAGGTGGTGGCCGTACCGGTGCCGGCCGCGGCGGCGGTACGGGTGGCCGGGAACGTCTCCGGCTCGGTCGCGGATCCGGCGTTCCCGGAGTCGGCGTTCCCGGAGTCGGCGGTACCGGAGTCGGTAGCCGCGAACACCACCGGCGTCAGCGCGGCCCCGCCGGCCACGGCCGTGGCACCGGCGATGACACCACGACGGGAGAGGGAACGCTTCCTGCGGTGCGAGGAGGTGGGCGGCGTAGGGGGCGTTGAGGACGTGGGGGGCGTGGGCGGCGTGGGGGGCTGGGGCACGAACTCGATCCTTCGGTCGACCAGGCGCTTGAAGTATCAACGGACCCTAGCCGCCCCATCCGTCACCCACGTACCGCGGTCGCGGTACATCCCTGTGGAGATCGGGCGAAGATCGCCGGTCGGGTACGACATGGTCGTCGCGGCCCGACCACGGCAGCAGGGACTGCCGTCAGCCCTTGACCACGGTCGCTCCCGGCGCCGGGCCCGTGGCCGTGCGCACCGTGGCGCAGGTGCCCGAACTCCGCAGTGCCTCCGCCACCTTGGCCGCCGACTCGGGGTCGCGGGCGAGGAACGCGGTCGTCGGGCCCGAGCCGGAGACCAGCGCGGCCAGGGCACCGGCCGTGCGGCCCGCCGCGAGGGTGTCGGCCAGTTCGGGGAAGAGGGAGATCGCCGCGGGCTGCAGGTCGTTGGAGACGGCGGCGGCGAGCGCGTCCGGGTCGCCCTTGGCGAGGGCGTCGAGCAGCGGCTGCGAGGCCACCGGCTCCGGGATGTCGCGGCCCTCCGCCAGGCGGTCGAACTCCCGGAACACGGCCGGCGTCGACAGACCCCTCCCGGCCATCGCGAACACCCAGTGGAAGCTCCCGCCGACCTCCAGCGCCGTCAGCCGCTCCCCGCGCCCGGTTCCGAGCGCCGCCCCGCCCACCAGGCTGAACGGCACGTCACTGCCCAACTCGGCGCAGATGGAGAGCAGTTCGGCACGCGAGGCACCGGTCCGCCACAGCGCGTCGCAGGCCAGCAGCGCGCCGGCGCCGTCCGCGCTGCCGCCCGCCATGCCGCCGGCGACCGGGATGTCCTTGGTGATGTGGATGTGCACGGCCGCCTCGATGCCGCGCCGCTCCGCCAGCGCGAGGGCCGCCCGGGCCGCCAGGTTCGTACGGTCCAGGGGCACCTGGTCGGCGTCCGGCCCCGCGCAGGTGACCCGCAGCTCCTCGGCGGGTGTCACGGTCACCTCGTCGTAGAGCCCGACCGCCAGGAAGACATTGGCCAGGGAGTGAAATCCGTCGGCGCGCGCGGCACCCACCGCGAGCTGGACGTTGACCTTGGCGGGAACGCGAACGGTGACGCTCACTGGAGACCGGACTCCTCGGTGTCGGCGCTGTCGGCGGGGCGGGCTTGCCGGTTCTCCGCGATGCGCGCGAACTCCTCGACCGTGAGGGACTCTCCGCGGGCCTGCGGGGACACACCGGCGGCGACCAGGGCCGCCTCCGCCGCCGCGGCCGAACCCGCCCACCCGGCGAGCGCCGCGCGCAGCGTCTTGCGCCGCTGGGCGAACGCCGCGTCCACGACGGCGAAGACCTCGCGCTTCGAGGCCGTGGTCTTCACCGGCTCGGTCCTGCGCGTCAGCGCCACCAGCCCGCTGTCGACGTTCGGCGCGGGCCAGAACACGTTCCGGCCGATCGCACCGGCCCGCTTGACCTCGGCGTACCAGTTGGCCTTCACGGACGGGACACCGTACACCTTCGAGCCGGGCGCGGCGGCGAGCCGGTCGGCGACCTCCGACTGCACCATGACGAGGGTGCGCTCGATGCCCGGGAAGGTGTCGAGCATGTGCAGCAGCACGGGCACGGCGACGTTGTACGGCAGGTTGGCGACCAGCGCGGTCGGGGCGGGGCCCGGCAGTTCGGTCACATGCATCGCGTCGGAGTGCACCAGCGCGAATCGTCCGGCGCGCTCCGGCATGCGCGCCGCGATGGTCGCGGGCAGCGCGGACGCCAGTACGTCGTCGATCTCGACGGCGGTGACGCGGTCGGCGACCTCCAGCAGCGCGAGGGTGAGCGAGCCGAGCCCGGGACCGACCTCCACCACCACGTCGTCCGGCCGGACCTCCGCGGTGCGCACGATACGGCGCACGGTGTTCGCGTCGATCACGAAGTTCTGCCCGCGCTGCTTGGTGGGGCGCACCCCGAGGGCGGCCGCGAGCTCACGGACGTCGGCGGGCCCGAGGAGGGCGTCTGAGGAGGGAGTACTGCTCACGGCGACAAGGGTACGGGGAGCGACCGCGGCCTTCGCGCCCCCGTGGCCGCGGGCAGGCCCTCACCCGTGCAGCCGCGCCCCGCAGTGCGGCCAGGGGGTGGCCCCCCGGCGCACATACAGTTTCTTCGCCCGGAAGGTCTGCTCCGCCGCCGACGCGTCCTGCGGCCGCCCGCTCCCCCCGAGGCTGTGCCAGGTCCGGGTGTCGAACTGGTAGAGCCCTCCGTACGTCCCCGACGGATCCACCGCGTTCGGGCGCCCGCCCGACTCACAGGCGGCGAGCCCGTGCCAGTTCAGCCCGTCCGCCCCGTAGACGGAGGTCGGCAAGGGCTTCGTGCCCACCTTCACGATCTGCTTCCGCGGCCGCCGCACCACCTCGGAACCGTCCTTGCGAGGCTTCTGCCTGACCTCGTTGACGGTCCGCAGCGAGTACGTGATCCGCCGCAGCCCCGGCTGCCCCACCTGCTCGACGACCTCCGTGCCCTTGAACAGCGAGGGGTCGTCCTTCCGCTCCGTCCGGAACGGGATCGTCTCCTCCCGCACCTCCCGGCTGCCGGTCACCCGCAACACGGTCACCGTCTGCCCGTCGCGCGGGAAGCTGTCCCCCGGCACGGACGTGGTGTCCTCGCCGTGCAGACTGACACCGGCCTGCTCGATGACCTCGCGCACGGTCGCCGCGTTCGTCCGCACCATCCGCGCGCGCCCGTCGGCCATGACGGTCACCGCGCGCTCGGTGCGCACGTCGAGCGCGAGTCCGGCGCGTCCGATGGGCTGGGAGCGCGCGGTGGACAGGTACGCCCCCTCCGCGCGCACCCCCAGTTGGTCGAGCGCCTCCTCGACCGTGTGCGCCGTCGTCCACACCTCGTGCCGCTGCCCGTCGATCGTGAGCCGGACCGGGCGCCCGTAGTGCACGGCGACCTCGTCACCGCTGGTGAGCGCCGCGCCGGGGGCGGGCGCCACCACGTCGTGCGCCCCCACCTCGACGCCTTCCTCCGCGAGCAGTTCCTCCACGTCGTCGGCGAAGGTGTGCAGGGTGCGCGGCTTGCCGTCGACGGTCAGCTCGATCGCCTTGTCCTTGGCGACGAAGGCGGTGGTGCCGCCGGCGAGGAAGGCGACGACCAGCGCCTGCGGCAGCAGACGGCGCACGGGCCCGTCCGAGCGCTCCGCGGAGCGCGCCCTGCGCCGGCGCTCACCCCGACCCCCCGTGCCTTCCCTCACCTCCTGGCGCGGAAGCGCCGGCAGGGTGGCGTCGTGGGCCCCTTGGACCTCGTACGCGGGGCGGTAGGTGTCCGGGTACGGCACCGGCGCCGTGTACACCCCGTACGCCAGCGTCTCGGCGGCGTGCAGGTCCGTGTGGGGCTCCCGGGGGAGCTCCGTGCGCGGACCGGTGGGGAGCTCCGTGCGCGGACCGGTGGGGAGGTCCGGCCGCGGCTCGGGGACCGGTCGCGTGCCGTACGGCTCGTACGTCTGGTGCTGCGAGTTGCTCATGCCGACACGCTCCAGGGGCCGGAGGGGTCCGGAAAAGGGCCCCCAGAACCTAGCGGAGGGACCGTCACTCTCCAAAGCGGCACGGCTACCCAGAGTTGTGTTCGGGTGAGTCGGTCCGGGTCAGTACCCGAAGGCGCGTGCGGTGTTGGTGGCGAGTGCCGACGCCAGCGCGTCCTCGTCGACCCCGCGCACGGCGGCCATCGCACGCACCGTGACCGGAATGAGATACGGCGCGTTGGGCCGTCCGCGGTACGGCGCCGGCGTCAGGAACGGCGCGTCCGTCTCCACCAGGAGCAGCTCGGCCGGGGCCACCGCGACCGCGTCCCGCAGGTTCTGGGCGTTCTTGAACGTGACGTTGCCGGCGAAGGACATGAAGTACCCGGCGCTCGCGCACACCTCGGCCATCTCGGCGTCGCCGGAGTAGCAGTGGAAGACGGTGCGCTCGGGGGCGCCCTCCTCCTTCAGCACGCGCAGCACGTCCGCGTGGGCGTCGCGGTCGTGGATGACGAGCGCCTTGCCGTGCCGCTTGGCGATCTCGATGTGGGCGCGGAAGGAGCGCTCCTGTGCCTCCTTGCCCTCGGGCCCGGTGCGGAAGTAGTCGAGGCCGGTCTCGCCGACGCCCTTGACCTGGGGGAGCGCGGCCAGACGGTCGATCTCGGCGAGCGCCTCGTCGAGCGCCCGAGCGCCCCCCGCCTCGCGCGCGCCCTGCCGGGACCAGCCGTCGGGGTCTCCGTGCACGATGCGCGGCGCCTCGTTGGGATGCAGGGCGACCGTCGCATGGACGGCGTCGTACGCCGCCGCGGTCTCGGCGGCCCACCGCGAGCCGCGGATGTCGCAGCCGACCTGCACGACCGTCGTCACGCCCACCGCGGCGGCCTTGGCGAGTCCCTCCCCCACCGTGCCGGACTGCATGTCGAGGTGGGTGTGGGAGTCGGCGACGGGCACCCGGAGGGGCTCCGGGAGCGGCGGCGCCGCGTTCTTGTCGCCGCGGGAGGTGGAGGAAGGCATGCCCCGATCCTACGAAAGGGGGCATGCCCGCCCGGCTCGGGGAGCGGTCAGCTCGCCTTGCGGTGGAAGGGGTGCAGGAGGTCCGACAGGTGCCAGTGGTGGTCGCGCTGCCCGGCCTGCGCGCCCTCCGCGCCCTCGGCCGCCGTCTCGGGAGCCTCGACCGGCCCGGCCTGCGGCGCCCGGTGCTGATGGCGGTGCGCCGCCTCGCGCACCGACGAGACCTGGCCCGGCCGCATGATCCGTACCACGTGGCCGTCGCAGTTGAGGCAGGTCGGCTTGGACAGCGGAGAGGGCACGACCTGTCCGCCCGCCACGTACATCACGAACTCGTGGCCCTCGGCGTCCGTGTGGTGCTCTATCTCGTACGACTGCTCCCAGCCGTGCCCGCAGCGCATGCAGGCGAAGGAATACGACTCGTGCACGACTGCGCTCGCCGCGCCACGGAGGCCGGTCTGCCCCACGATCTCACTCATGCCAGCTCCTCTTGTCCGCTGGACAAAGGGACGGGTGCGTCCCTTCAATCAGTGGACGCTTCTGCCGGCGTGAATGCACCAGGCCTGTCGACTGTTGGAGTCGATTTGGACTTTCCTTGCCAAAGCGGCCCCGCCCACCCCTTGGGGCTTTGCTTTCCACGACAGTCCTTTGCCTGGTTGTGGGGCGCGCGCTCAGCGGAGATGCGCCCTGCTCAGAGGGGGTGTGGCGCAGTTCACGAGCACCTCAGGAACCACTCGCCGAAGCGGCGTTCTTCGCGGCCACAACCGCGTCGAACACCTCCCTCTTGGGCAACCCCGCCTCCACCGCGACGGCCGCGATCGCCTCCTTGCGGCGCTCGCCGGCCTCCTCGCGCAGGCGCACGCGGCGCACGAGCTCCTCGGCACTCACGTCCTGCGCGCCCCGCTCGGGCGCCCCCTCCACCACCACGGTGATCTCCCCGCGCACCCCTTGCGCCGCCCACTCCGCCAGCTCCCCCAGCGGACCGCGCCTGACCTCCTCGTACGTCTTCGTCAGCTCGCGGCACACCGCCGCGCGCCGTTCGGTCCCGAACACCTCGGCCATGGCGGCGAGGGTGTCGTCGAGCCGGTGCGGGGCCTCGAAGTAGACGAGCGTGCGCCGCTCCTCGGCGACCTCGCGCAGCCGCCCGAGCCGTTCGCCCGCCTTGCGCGGCAGGAAGCCCTCGAAGCAGAACCGGTCCACGGGCAGCCCCGACAGCGCGAGCGCGGTGAGCACGGCGGACGGGCCGGGCACGGCGGTGACCCGGACGTCCCGTTCGACGGCGGCGGCGACCAGCCGGTAGCCGGGGTCCGACACCGACGGCATGCCGGCGTCGGTCACGAGCAGCACGCGCGCGCCGCCCACGAGTTCCTCGACCAGTTCGGGCGTCCGGGCGGACTCGTTGCCCTCGAAGTACGACACCACGCGCCCCTTGGGCGTCACGCCCAGCGCCTGTGTCAGGCGCCTGAGGCGCCGGGTGTCCTCGGCGGCCACCACGTCCGCCCCGGCCAGTTCCTCCGCCAGCCGGGGAGGAGCGTCCGCGATGTCGCCGATGGGGGTGCCCGCAAGGACAAGGGTTCCAGTCACGCCCCCATCCTCCCAGGAGCGGCCGGAAGGGAACGCGTTCGAGCCCTTACCCGCCATGCACGGGACTCACACAGAACGGTTCCCTACGATGGCGCGGTGACCAGTACCGCGTCCTCCCCGGACACCCGGCAAGGCCAGAGCCCTCAGGACCAGCGGCCGTCGTGGCAGCAGCGGATGCGCCGTTTCGGCTATGCCGCGCCGCCCAGAAGCGATGTCCGCGAGCGCCTGGTGCCGCCGTACGTCCAGCCCAGCCCGCGGCTGTGGCAGGTCCTCGGGGTGCCGCCGGGGCTCGCCGGGCGGATCGCGCGCTGGTCGGGCTGGGGCGGGCCGCTGCTGGTCACGCTGGTGGCGGGCGTGCTGCGGTTCTGGAACCTGGGCAGCCCAAGGGCGGTGATATTCGACGAGACGTACTACGCCAAGGACTCCTGGGCGCTCGTCCACCGCGGCTTCGAGGTCAACTGGGACAAGAACGCCAACGACCTGATCCTGTCCTCGCACGGGCACGTCACCATCCCGGCGGACGCCGCGTACGTGGTCCACCCGCCGGTCGGCAAGTACGTGATCGGGCTGGGCGAGCTGATGTTCGGGTTCAACCCGTTCGGCTGGCGGTTCATGACCGCGCTGCTCGGCACGCTGTCGGTGCTGATGCTGTGCCGGATCGGCCGCCGCATCTTCCGCTCGACCTTCCTCGGCTGCCTGGCCGGCGGTCTGATGGCCGTGGACGGCCTGCACTACGTCATGAGCCGCACCTCGCTCCTCGACGGCGTGCTGATGTTCTTCGTGCTGGCGGCGTTCGGCTGCCTGGTCGTCGACCGGGACAAGGCACGGGAGAAACTCGCGGCGGCGCTCCAGCCGGACGCCGAGGGCCATGTCCGCCCGGACGCGCACATCGCCGAGACCACGTGGCTGGGGCTGCGCCCCTGGCGCTGGGCGGCGGCCCTGCTGATGGGACTGGCCATCGGCACGAAGTGGAACGCGATGTACATCCTGGCCGCGTTCATCGTGCTCACCGTCCTGTGGGACGTCGGCTCCCGCAAGGTTGCGGGGGCCCGGCACCGCCTGTCCCGGATGTTCGTCGCCGAGTCGCTCATCTCGTGGACGGTGATGTCCACGGTCGCCGTCGTGACCTACGTCGCCTCCTGGACCGCCTGGATCCTCTCCCCCGCCGACGGCTCCGGCGGCTACTTCCGCAACTGGGCCGCCACCGACGGCAAGGGCGGCCACTGGACCTTCCTGCCGGACTGGCTGCGCAGCCTGTGGCACTACGAGCACGAGGTCTACGAGTTCCACGTCAACCTGCACTCGCCGCACACGTACATGTCCAACCCCTGGAGCTGGATCGTCGACGGACGCCCGGTGTCGTTCTTCTACGAGTCCCCCTCGCCCGGTCAGGACGGCTGCCCCGCCGACGCCGGCCAGAAGTGCGCCCGTGAGGTCCTCGCGATCGGCACGCCGCTGCTGTGGTGGGTGGCCTCGTTCGCGCTGCTGTACGTGCTGTGGCGCTGGTTCTTCCGCCGCGACTGGCGGGCCGGCGCCATCGCCTGCGGGGTCGCGGCCGGCTGGCTGCCCTGGTTCATGTACCAGGACCGGACGATCTTCTTCTTCTACGCCGTCGTGTTCGTGCCGTTCCTGTGCCTGGCGGTGGCGATGCTGCTGGGCGCGATCGTCGGCCCACCCGGCTCCAGCGACACCCGACGGGTGGCGGGCGCGACGGGCGCGGGCGTACTGGTCCTGCTGATCACCTGGAACTTCATCTACTTCTGGCCCCTGTACACCGGAACCGCGATCCCGGTCGACGACTGGCGTTCACGTATGTGGCTGGATACCTGGGTATAGCGGACCTTCCGCCTCGGTGACCGGACAACATACGGAAACCTCCCTCACAACTCCCCCTCCTGCCCCATACAGTGCGAGAACCGCAACGGGGAAACGGGGAGGGACCTTTCATGCCCAAGGGGGTCAAGGCCGCGGTCATAGGCGGCGTGTTCGCGGTGATGGTCGGCGGCGCGGGATATGCCGGCTACAACATCGTGTCCGCGCTGAACGACGACGGGGGTTCGGGGGCGGCGAGCGTGAAGACGGGACCGCCGAGCGCCGACGAGATCAAGGAGGCGTCGGCCAAGTTCTTCGCCGCCTGGGAGAAGGGACAGGCGGCGCAGGCGGCGACGTACACGAACAACCAGACGGCGGCCGAGCCGCTGCTGACGGCCTACGGCGAGACCGCGCACATCGAGGACGTGGACATCACGCCCGGCGCGGCGACCGGCGCGACGGTGCCGTTCACGGTGAAGGCGACGGTGTCGTACGAGAACAAGTCCAAGCCGCTGACGTACAGCAGCGAGCTGACGGTGGTGCGCGGGAAGAGCACCGGGCGGGCGCTGGTGGACTGGCGGCCGTCGGTCCTGCATCCACAGCTGAAGGCGGGCGACACCCTGGTCACCGGCCGGTCGGCGAGCCCCGAGATCGAGGCGGTGGACCGCAACGGCGCCGTGCTGACCAAGGAGAAGTACCCCTCGCTCGGGGTGATCCTCGACACCCTGCGCCAGCGTTACGGGGACAAGGCGGGCGGCACGCCCGGGATCGAACTGGCGATCCACCACCAGGCCGAGGGCGTGGCCGACACCTCGCTGCTGACCCTCGCCAAGGGCAGGGCGGGCGAGCTGCGGACCACGATCAGCGCGAGCGCCCAGGCGGCGGCCGAGAAGGCGGTGAAGAAGTTCGCCCAGTCGTCGGTGGTGGCCGTCAAGCCCAGCACCGGTGAGGTGCTGGCGGTGGCCAACAACCGCAAGGACCAGTTCAACGCGGCCTTCGAGGGCGAGGTCGCGCCGGGCTCCACGATGAAGATCATCACGGCCGCGATGCTCATCGACAACGGCGTGACCTCGATGAACGGCCCGGCGCCCTGTCCGCCCTCCGCCACCTGGCAGAGCCAGACCTTCACCAACCTCAAGGGCCTTCAGCCCAACGAGAACGCCACGCTCGCCAACAGCTTCATGCGCTCGTGCAACACGGCCTTCATCAAGCTCATCGACGAGAAACCGCTCACCGACTCCTCGCTCACGCAGGAGGCCCAGGACCGGTTCGGGCTCGGGCAGAACAACTGGAAGACGGGCATCGTCTCCTTCGACGGCAAGATCCCCACGGTCAGCGGCCCGGACCGGGCGGCGAACGCGATCGGCCAGGGGCAGGTGCAGATGAGCCCGCTGAACATGGCCTCGGTCACGGCGACCGCCGTCACGGGCACCTTCCGCCAGCCCTACCTGGTCTCCCCCAAGCTCGACGACCGCGAACTCGCCACCGCCAAGGGCCTGTCCGCGAGCACGTCGTCCCAGCTCAAGCAGATGATGCGGCTCACCGCGACGCAGGGGACGGCCGCACAGGCGATGGCCGGGCTCGGCGGTGACGTCGGCGCGAAGACCGGTTCCGCCGAGGTCGACGGACAGGCCGTGTCGAACAGTTGGTTCACCGGTTTCCGCAACGACGTCGCCGCGGCGGCCATGACCGAGGAGGGCGGCCACGGCGGGACGGCGGCCGGTCCGATTGTCGCAGCTGTGCTACGGAGTGCCGGCTGACGTCACCCGCGCAGGACGGGACTCTAGGCTGTTGTCGTCGTTGGGATGGATGAGGGCAACGGGGACCCTGGGAATTCTCGGAGGAACGGGAACAGTGGGCAACAGAAGGCGCGTCGCCGAGCGACGGAAGACCAGGCCCGCCGTCGTCGGCGGGATGATCGCCGTGGTCGTCGGCGGCGCCGCCTTCGGCGTCTACGCGCTGTGGGGCGGCGGGGCCGCGGCCGACGACCGGGCGGGCTCGTCCTCCTCGGGCGCCGACCACAAGGCAGTCAAGACCGGCCCCCTGTCCGCGGCCGAGGTCCAGACGACCGCCATGAGGTTCCTCACCTCCTGGCGGCAGGGGAAGGCCGCGCAGGCCGCCGCCGTCACGAACGACGCCACCGCGGCCGGCTCGCTGCTGACCGGCTACACCAAGGACGCCCACATCACGGGCGTCACGCTCACCCCCGGCACGCGCGTCGGTGACAAGGTGCCCTTCTCCGTGAAGGGCACGGTGTCGTACAAGGGCACCAGCAAGCCGCTCGCCTACCAGAGCGCGCTGACGGTCGTGCGGAACAAGGCGGACGGCAAGCCGCTGGTCGACTGGCACGCCGCGGTCGTCCACCCCGACCTCGAGGACGGCGACAGGCTGGTCACCGGCGAGTCCGGGACCCCGCCGGTCAAGGCGTACGACCGTGACGGCGGCGAGCTGACCACCGCCAAGTACCCGTCGCTGGGGCCCGTCCTGGACGGCCTGCGCGAGAAGTACGGCAAGATCGCCGGCGGCAAGGCGGGCGTCGAGCTGGACGTGGTGCGGGGTGCGGCGGCCAAGAAGGCCAAGCTGTCCGACAAGACGCTGCTGACGCTGACCAAGGGCACCCCGGGTTCGGTGAAGACGACGCTCAGCCCGACGTTTCAGGCCGCGGCCGAGCAGCAGGTGACCAAGCAGGCGAAGTCGTCGGTGGTGGTGATGCGCCCGTCGACGGGTGAGATCCTCGCCGTCGCGAACGCCTCCCACGGCTTCAACGTGGCCTTCCAGGGCTCGCTGGCGCCCGGCTCCACGATGAAGATCGTGACCTCGACGATGCTGTTCGAGAAGAACCTGGTCACCCCGGACGCCTCGCATCCCTGCCCCAAGACGTACAAGCTCGCCGGGTGGACCTTCCACAACGACGACGACTCCGAGATCAAGCAGGGCTCCTTCAAGCTGGCCTTCGGCGCCTCCTGCAACAACGCCTTCATCAACTTCGCCCCGAAGCTGACCAACAGCTCCCTGACTCAGGAGGCCCAGCAGGTCTACGGCCTCGGCATGAACGACTGGGCCATCGGCGTCCCGACCTTCGACGGCTCCATCCCGGTGCAGAGCGGCGCGCAGATGGGCGCCTCGCTGATCGGGCAGGGCGGGGTGCGGATGAACCCGCTGAACATGGCCTCGGTGGCCGCCACGGTCGAGTCGGGCGTCTTCCGCCAGCCGTACCTGGTCTCCCCGAGCGTCGACCACCGGACCCTGGCGAAGGCCTCGCGCACGATGTCCGCGCAGACGCAGGCCGAGCTGAAGGAGGTCATGCAGTACACGGCGGCGTACGGCACGGCCGCCAAGGCGATGGCGGGTCTCGGCCCGAACTACGGCGCCAAGACGGGCTCCGCGGAGGTCGACGGCCAGAAGAAGCCGAACGGCTGGTTCACCGCGTACCGCGGCGACCTCGTCGCGGCGGGTGTGGTCCAGGCCGGCGGCCACGGCGGCGACACGGCGGGACCGATGGTGGCGGCGCTGCTGAGGATGGGCGGCTGACCGGCCATCCTCAGCGAGTCATCGGCAGCAGTCCGCAGGTGACCAGCAGCAGTCAGCGGGTGACCGGCGCCGTCGCCAGGTAGGTGCGGCGCAGGAACCTCATCAGGGTCTTGGTCTCGAACTGCACGACCGAGACGCCTTGGGCGGAGTGCAGTTCCACGACGGCCTGCACCCGCCCGCACGGCCAGACACGGACCTCGCCGCTGCCGACCGGGGCGCGCAGACCCTGTTCGAGGAGGGAGCGCGAGAACGTCCACTCGTGTGTCCCGGGGAGCCTGACCCGAATCGAGCGCGGGTCGGAGTCGGGGTCGTAGCGCAGGACGACGGGAATCGTCTCGTCCTCCGGTATCGCGGCGTCCGTGACGATGTGGGCTCGTGCGTACTGTTCGACTACGGACATCGTGACGACCCTCTCACGCTACGTTACCTGTATGGAAGCTGTGCGTTCACCCCTTCTCCAATGTCCCATATTTTCCCGATCGCACCCCTTGGCGTCGGACATCTCACAGCACGGCCACCGCACGATCCACGACTTCATGGCTCTTGCAAAGAGTTCGCAATAACCCTCTATGATCGAACGGTGCATGTACCTGACGGATTCATCGACGCCCCCGCCTCCGCCGCGACCGGCGTGGCCGCCGCCGCCGCGGTCGCGGTGAGCCTGCGCGGTGCGCGCCGGGAACTGGACGAGCGCACGGCACCGCTGGCCGGGCTGGTCGCCGCGTTCATCTTCGCGGTGCAGATGCTGAACTTCCCCGTCGCCGCGGGGACCAGCGGCCATCTGCTGGGCGGTGCGCTGGCCGCGATCCTCGTGGGGCCCTTCACCGGGGTGCTGTGCGTGTCCGTGGTGCTGCTCATGCAGGGCATCCTCTTCGCGGACGGCGGACTGACCGCGCTCGGCGTGAACATCACCGACATGGCGATCGTCACGACCGTCGTCTCGTACGCCGTCTTCCGCGTCCTGGTGAGGGTGCTCCCGCGCGGGCGGCGCTCGGTCACGGTCGCGTCCTTCGTCGCGGCGCTGGTCTCCGTGCCGGCCGCCGCGGTCGCCTTCACGCTGATCTACGCCGTCGGCGGCACCACCGACGTCTCCCTCGGCAAGGTCGCGACCGCGATGATCGGCGTGCACGTGCTGATCGGCGTCGGCGAGGCGGTCATCACGGCGCTCACGGTGGGCGCGGTGATCGCCGTGCGCCCGGATCTCGTGCACGGCGCGCGCGGCCTGCGACAGCGACTGAAGCTGCGGGTGGACGGCGCGCTGGTCGACGTGCCCGCGCCCGATGGAGCGCGCACGGCGCCCGTCACGGCGCGCACCTCCCGTCGCGCGCTGTGGATCACCGGCCTCGCCACCTCCCTCGTCCTCGCCGGCGTCGTCAGCTTCTACGCCTCCTCCAACCCCGACGGCCTGGAGAAGGTCGCCCATGACAAGGGGCTCGACGGCAAGACCGAGAAGCACGCGTCGGCGGACTCCCCGCTCGCCGACTACGGGGTGAAGGACGTCGAGAACGCCCGCCTGTCCGGGGGGCTGGCGGGCGTGATCGGCGTGGGCGTGACCGTGGTCGCGGGGAGCGCGGTGTTCTGGGTGGTGCGCCGGCGGCGTACGCCGGACGTCTCGCCGACGAGCACGAGCGCCGTCTGACATGGGCGCGGGACACGCACACCGGCTCTACCGGCAGGGGCACTCCCCCGTGCACGCCCTGCCGCCCCACACCAAGCTGGCCGCCGCCTTCGGGTTCGTGGTGGTCGTCGTGTCGACCCCGCGCGAGGCGATGTGGGCGTTCGGTGTGTACGCCGTCCTGCTGGGCGTCGTCGCGCACCACGCGCGCGTGCCGGCCGGGTTCCTGCTGAAGCGGCTGCTGATCGAGGTGCCGTTCGTGGCCTTCGCGGTGCTGATGCCGTTCGTGGCGGAGGGCGAACGGGGGGACGTCCTCGGGCTGTCCCTGAGCGTGAACGGCCTGTGGGGCGCGTGGAACGTGCTCGCCAAGGGCACGCTGGGCGTCGCCGCGTCCGTGCTCCTGGCGTCCACCACCGAACTGCGCGAACTCCTCCTCGGCCTGCAGCGGTTGAAGCTCCCACCGCTGCTGGTCCAGATCGCGTCCTTCATGATCCGTTACGGCGACGTCATCACGGACGAGATGCGGCGCATGCGGATCGCACGGGAGTCGCGCGGGTTCGAGGCACGGGGCGTGCGGCACTGGGGGGTGCTCGCGAAGAGCGCGGGCGCCCTGTTCATCCGCTCCTACGAGCGCGGGGAGCGCGTCCATCTGGCCATGGTCAGCCGCGGGTATGCCGGTGCGATGCCGGTCATCGACGAGGTGACCGCGTCCCGCGCGCAGTGGTCGTACGCCCTCGCGCTGCCCTTCACCGCCCTTGTCGTCTGCCTGCTGGGATGGACCCTGTGACCACTGCTCCGGGATGGACCCTGTGACCACTGCTCCCGCCTCCCTGGAGGTCTCCGGCCTCGCCTTCGCCTACCCCGACGGCCATCAGGCCCTGTTCGGCGTGGACTTCACCGTCGCGCGCGGCGAACGGGTCGCGCTGCTCGGCCCGAACGGCGCCGGCAAGACCACCCTCGTCCTGCACCTCAACGGCATCCTGACCGGCGGCGCGGGCACGGTGACAGTCGCCGGGCTGCCCGTCGGCAAGCGGCACATGGCGGAGATCCGGCGCCGGGTCGGCATCGTCTTCCAGGACCCGGACGACCAGCTCTTCATGCCGACGGTCCGCGAGGACGTGGCCTTCGGGCCCGCGGCGGCCGGGGTCAAGGGCACGGAACTCGAGGCACGCGTGCGTGCGGCGCTGGAAAAGGTCGGCATGGGGGACTTCGCGGACCGGCCGCCGCACCACCTCTCCTTCGGGCAGCGCCGCCGGGTCGCGGTGGCGACCGTCCTCGCCATGGAACCGGAGATCCTCGTCCTGGACGAGCCCTCCTCCAACCTCGACCCCGCCTCCCGCCGCGAACTGGCCGACATCCTGCGCGCGTTGGACGTCACCGTCCTCATGGTCACGCACGACCTGCCGTACGCCCTGGAGCTGTGCCCGCGCTCCCTGATCCTCAGCGACGGCGCCATCGCCGCGAACGGCCCCACCGGCGAAATCCTCTCCGACGAGGCCCTCATGCGCGCCCACCGCCTGGAACTGCCCTTCGGCTTCGACCCGCGGTCCGTGACAATGGGCGCGTGACGAACCAGGACGAGCACGAACTCGCCGCCGGGTCGCTGCTCCTCGACGACCAGCTGTGCTTCGCGCTGTACGCCGCCCAGCGCGCCGTGACGGCCGCGTACCGCCCGGTGCTGGAGGAACTCGGCCTCACCTACCCGCAGTACCTCGTCCTGCTCGTGCTGTGGGAGCGCGGCGAGACGACGGTGAAGGAGCTCGCCGCCGCGCTGCGCCTCGACTACGGCACGGTGTCACCGTTGCTCAAGCGGCTGGAGAGCGCCGGGGTCGTGCGCCGGGAGCGCGCGGCCCATGACGAGCGCTCGGTGCTCGTCGCGTGCACGGGGCGTGGAGAGGAGCTGAGGGAGCGCGCGGCGTGCGTCCCCGGCGCGCTCCTTACGGCGACCGGTCTGGACACCGCGGGGGTCGCGCGGTTGCGCGAGGAGTTGTGGCAGCTCGCCCGCACCCTCACCCCCTGACCTCGGGTTACCCGCGGTCGCTACCCCCCGGTAACCCATCCCCGACCTACCGGCCAGTACCTTGTGCACGATGTACTCGCGCGCACTTGATGTGGGGGGCCAGCCATGAGTGACGACACCGCCGTCGACACAGCCGTCGACACCCGTCCGACAAAGATCATGTACGTCGCCGAGGCGACCGCGCACGGCGGCCGGGACGGCTTTGTCACCAGCCAGGACGGCCAGATCGAGCTGAAGGTCGCGATGCCGCCGCAGCTCGGCGGGGACGGCAACGGCACCAACCCCGAGCAGCTCTTCGCGGCCGGCTACAGCTCCTGCTTCCACAACGCGCTGATCCTCGTCGGCAACCGCGAGGGCTACGACCTGACCGGCTCGACCGTCGCCGCGAAGGTCGGCATCGGCCCGAACAAGCACCGCGGCTACGGCCTCGCGGTCGCCCTCAGCGTCTCGCTCCCCGTCCTGGACCCCGACATCGCCGCGAAGCTGGTGGACGCGGCGCACGAGGTGTGCCCGTACTCGAACGCGACGCGCGGCAACATCGACGTAACGATCCTGTTGGGGTAGCGACACCCGGGAATCGCAGGCTGTGCGGGGGTGTTGGCCTCACAGTCGCAGGTGATCCGGAGGGAAGTGCGGACGTGGACGTGAACGGCGCGGTCGCCGAGGGCTTCGAGCCGGTCCGGGAAGCGTTCGTCCGGAACTTCGAGGTGCTCGGGGACCGGGGCGCGGCGGTCGCCGTGTACCGGGACGGGCACAAGGTCGTCGACCTGTGGGGCGGCACGAAGGACGTCGACGGCGCCGAGCCGTGGGAGCACGGCACCGCGCAGATCGTGCGCTCGGCGACCAAGGGCGTCGCCGCCGCCGTGCTCCTGCTGCTGCACCAGCGGGGAGAGCTGGACCTGGACGCGCCCGTCGGGGAGTACTGGCCGGAGTTCAAGGCGGCCGGGAAGGAGCGCACGCGTGTGTGGCACCTTCTGGCGCACCGGGCCGGCGTTCCCGTGCTGGACCACCCGTTGACGCCCGCCCAGGCCGCGGACCCGGCGCTCGGCGCGGAGGCGGTCGCGGCGCAGGTACCGGTGTGGGAGCCGGGGGCGGAGCACGGCTATCACGCGCAGACGTACAGCTGGCTGACCGGTGAGCTGGTGCGGCGGATCACCGGCCGGGAGATCGGCGAGTGGATCGCCGCCGAGATCGCGGGCCCGGTCGGCGCGGACCTCTGGCTGGGCCTGCCGGCCGGTCAGGGGACCCGGGTGGGCCGCGTGGGCGAGGCCGAGCCCCCGGCGGAGGCGGCCGGTGTGCTGCGGACCCGCCCCAAGCGGGCCGTCGCCGACGCCTACGCCGACCCCGACTCCCTCACCCGCCGCGCCTTCGCCGCCATCACCCCGCTCCCCGACGAGAACGACCCCGCCTACCGCGCCGCCGCCCTCCCCGCCTCCAACGGCATCGCCACGGCGGAAGGGCTGGCCCGTTTCTACGCGTCGCTGAGCGGCGAAGTGGACGGCGGCACACGGCTGTTCACCCCGGAGACGACGGAACTCGCCCGCGCCGAGCGCAGCGCCGGGCCCGACCGTGTGCTGGTCGTGAACACCCGCTTCGGCCTCGGCTACATGCTGCACGGCGCCGCCTCCCCGCTCCTGACCCCCTCCTCCTTCGGTCACCCCGGCCGCGGCGGCGCCCTCGGCTGCGCCGACCCGGAGACCGGCATCGCCTTCGGCTATGTGACCAACGGCTTCAGGAAGAGCGTGACGGCCGATCCCAGGGCGCAGGCGCTGGTACGGGCGGTACGGGACGTCGTAACGGCGTAGGAGCCGGGAAGCTCACGGCCGACGCGCCGTCACACATGGCCCCTCACACATGGATCGGATGCGACGTCCGCCCCGAAGCCGAGTCGATCTCCCCGTGCGCCTTGGTCAGCAGCTGCATCGCGATCTCGTTCAACGCCCGCGCACCGGCGATCTCCTCACCCACCCTCGGCTGACGGGGGTCCGTGTGGTGGCGGGTCGCGTGTCCGTGGGCCCGTACCTCGCTCCCGTCCGGCAGCCGGACCAGCGCGACCGCCTCGGTGTGCAGATCGTCCTCCTGGAACTCCAGCTCGACATGCCATCCCACAGTGGTGTGCATCATGACGATCACCTCCGGAAACACCTGCTTCCAGAGTGCTCCTCGCAGGCCCCGAACGCACCACACTCCGCCACTCCCCGACGGCACCTCTCCCCCGTCAACCGGCCCGCAGCATCAACCCGATCCCCGCCACCAGCAGCACCGCCGCCGCCACCCGGGGCGCGCCGAAGCGTTCCTTGAAGAACACCGCGCCGATGGCGGCGCCCACGATGATCGACGACTCGCGCAGGGCCGCGATCGGGGCCAGTTCCGCCTTCGTCTGGGCCCACAGGACCAGCCCGTAGGCGAGCACGGACAGTGCGGCGCCGAGCAGGCCGACCGCGGCGAACGGCCGCAGGACGGTGGTGAGCTGTCCGCGCCGGCGGTACAGGGCGTACGCGGGGATCGCCACGCCCTCCACCGCCATCAACCAGGCGATGTAGCCGAGGGACGAGCCGGAGGCGCGCACGCCGAGGCCGTCGACGACCGTGTATCCGGCGATCGTCAGACCGGTCGCGAGGGCCGCGCCGATCGCCGCCCAGTCGGGCCGACTGCCGCGCAGGCCCCACAGGGCGACCCCGGTCAGGCCCGCGCTGGAGAGGGCGATGCCGGCCGCGGCCCAGCCGTCCGGCACCTCGTGCGCGAAGACGGCCGCGAGCAGCGTGACCACCAGGGGCGCGGTGCCGCGGGCGATCGGGTACGCCTGTCCGAAGTCACCGAGGCGGAAGGACTTCATCAGCAGCATGTAGTAGGCGAGGTGGATGACGGCCGAGACGGCCAGGTACGGCCAGGCACCCGCCGCCGGGACCGGGACGAACGGCATCATCGCCAGCCCGATCAGCGATCCTCCGCCCGCGATCAGGGTGAAGCCGACCAGCTTGTCGGTGATGCGGTGGGCGATCGCGTTCCAGCTGGCGTGCGTGACCGCGGCGGCCAGGACGGCCGAGGCGACCAGCGGCGTCACGAGCTGGGCTCGCGCACGTCCACGAGGGTGGCGCCGGCGTGGGCGACGAGGTCCTTGGGCTCCATCGGGAAGACGCTGTACGGCGTCCCGGCCGCCGCCCACACCACGTCGTGCGCGAGCAGTGAACGGTCCGCCAGTACCCGCGTCCTGGTCAGGTGCCCGAAGGGCGGCACACCGCCGATCGCGTACCCGGTGGTCTCCCGCACGACGTCCGCCCTGGCCCGCGTCACCTTCCCGGCGTCGAGTTCCGCGCGCACCAGCTCGACGTCGACCCGGGACGCCCCGTCCACCAGGACCAGCACCGGCACCCCGTCCGCCGCGAAGATCAGCGACTTGCAGATCTGGCTCAGCTCGCACCCGATCGCCTCGGCGGCCTCCGCCGCGGTACGGGTCGCCTCCGGGAAGCGGCGGACGCGGGCGTTGAGGTCGTCGAGACCGAGCTCCTTCAAAGCCGCGGTGAAACGAGGATGGGCTGCCGATTCCAAAGCCGTCATGAACGGCACGCTAGCGGTACGTGTACGCGGCAGGCGACCGGGTTAGCCGAGCGGACCGAACGTCACGGCCTTCGTCTCGGTCACCGCCGCCGTCCGCCCCGGCGCCCCCTGCCAGCGCCAGTACAGGTTCGTGTGGGCGATGACCTGGTCCGGCGGCGGCGCGCCCCACTGTCGCTGGTCGTTGGCGGTGTGCGCGTCGGCGACGAGGGTGACGTCGTAGCCCCGGACGAACGCGCCGTGGATCGTGGAGCGTATGCACGCGTCGGTCTCCGCGCCCGTGACGACGAGGTGGCCGACCCCCGCCTCGGCGAGGACCCGCTCCAGATCGGTGGCCTCGAAGGAGTCTCCGTAGTTCTTGTGCACCAGGGGCTCGGAGTCGCGGCGCGGCAGCTCGGGCACGTACTGCCAGTCGTCGCTGCCCTTTTCGAGCCCTTCGTCGGAGTGCTGGACCCAGACGACCGGGACGCGCTCGGCGCGGGCCTTGTCGACGAGGGCGGCGATGTTGGCGACGACGGTGTCCCGCTGGTGCGCGGACGCCACGACGCCCTGCTGGACGTCGATCACCAGCAGGGCGGTGTTGGGCCGTTCCTGAAGTGTGGTCATGGGGGTCACGCTAGACGAGGCCGCTGACAATCGCCCCCATCAGGCCTCCCGACCCCGGCCAACGGCCAAGGCCACGACCCAAGCTCACGGCTCAGGCCCACGGCTCAGTCCCACAGCCCAGGCCCGCACGGCTCGGTCCCACAGCCCAGGCCCACGACTCAGGCCCACGGAGCGTCCGCGGCCGCCGTCTCCCGCGTCGCCGTCTCGCCCACTGCCCGCGCCCGCGCCGCCCGCGCGTGTGCCCGCGTGCGGCGTCCCGCGACCAGGCCGCCCGCCGCACCCACGGAGACCAGGCCCATCATCGCGGCGGCGAGGATGCCCTTGACGCCGTCCATCGAGAAGTACAGCGCCACGGCCGTGGCGCCGTTGAAGAGGAACAGGAACCACAGGGTGCCGGGGCGACCCAGGAACGCCTTGATGCGCGGCTTCTTCGCAAGGCGCGAGCCCGCCAGCAGTGCGACGACCGCCCCGGCCCCGCTCACGGCGTTCTTGGCGGTGCCGTCGAACACCGCCCCGGCCGCCGTGCTCGCCGCGAGGCCGGCCACGAAGAAGCCCCACAGCAGGGCGTCGGCGAGGGCCTTGCGGACAGTGGCGGCGAAGGCAGGGGTGACGGACGTCGTGGACCGGACGTGCTGCATGGGAGGGGCCTTTCGGGAGGGGGTCCGCCGGCGGATCCGCCGACGGGATCCACGATCCCGTCCGGCGCCCCGCACAACGAGGGAGCGGCCTCCCGAACCCGTGGTGTAGCGCACTACACCCCGCAGCTCAGGAGGCCGCCGCCGGCTCGCGGAAGGCTCAGGCCCCTACCAGCTCCCGCTCCTCGTCCGGGTCGATGTCCTTCGTCCCGTCCAGGGTCTTCAAGCCCTCGCCCTCGACGTCCACGTTGGGCAACGCCCGGTCCAGCCACTTCGGCAGCCACCAGGCCCTGCGGCCGAGCAGCGCCAGCACCGCCGGGACGATCGCCATGCGGACGACGAACGCGTCGAAGAAGACCGCGATCGCGAGGCCGAAGCCGATCATCTTGATCATGGACTCGCTGGAGCTGATGAACCCTCCGAAGACGGCCATCATGATGACCGCGGCGGCGGCCACCACCCGGGCGCTGTGCCGGAACCCGGTGACCACGGCCTGGCCGGGCGTCTCGCCGTGGACGTACGCCTCCCGCATCCGCGTCACGAGGAACACCTCGTAGTCCATCGCGAGACCGAAGACCACGCCCACCATGAAGATCGGCATCATCGACATGACCGGGCCGGTCTGTTCGACCCCGAGGAGCCCGCCGAGCCAGCCCCACTGGAAGACCGCGACCACGGCGCCGAGCGCGGCGAGCACGCTGAGCAGGAAGCCGAGGGCCGCCTTCAGCGGGACCAGGATCGAGCGGAAGACCACGATCAGCAGCAGGAAGGCGAGCCCCACCACCAGGCCCAGATACGGGATCAGGGCGTCGTTGAGCTTCTGCGAGAAGTCGATGTTCATCGCGGTGGTGCCGGTGACCAGCACCTTCGCGTCCGTGTCGGCCTTGATGCCCGCGCCCTTGTCACGGATGGCGTGGACGAGGTCCTCGGTCTGGACCGAGGACGGCTTGGACTTGGGGACGACGGTGATCATCGCGGTGTCGCCGGTGTCGTTGAAGTGCGCCGGGGTCACCGCGGCGACGTCCCCGAGGCCCTTGATGGCGTCGGTCACCCGGGAGGCCGCCGCCTTGGGGTCGGCGCTGTCCTTCGCGTCGGTGACGATCAGCAGAGGCCCGTTGAAGCCGGGCCCGAAGCCCTCCGACAGCACGTCGTAGGCGCGGCGCTGGGTGGTGGAGGTCGGCTGGGAGCCGTCGTCGGGCAGGCCCAGTTCGAGCTGGGTGGCGGGTACGGCGACGGCGCCGAGGCCGACCACGCCGAGCAGCAGCACCGCGGCGGGACGGCGGACGACGAAGCTCGCCCAGCGCTCGCCGAGACCGGGCTTGCCGGGCGCGTCGGAGGCCTTCTTGCGCCGCTTCTCGCCCACCGCCCGTACCCGCCGGCCCGCGTAGCCGAGCAGCGCCGGGATCATGGTGAGGGCGATGAGGACGGCCACCACGACCGTGCCCGCCGCCGCGAGGCCCATCTTGGTCAGCATCGGGACGCCGACGACCGACAGGCCCGCCAGCGCGATCACGACGGTGAGGCCCGCGAAGACCACCGCCGAGCCGGAGGTGCCCACGGCGCGGCCGACCGCCTCCTCGCGGTCGCGGCCCTCGGCCAGCTCGCCGCGGTAGCGGGAGACGATGAACAGGGCGTAGTCGATGCCGACCGCCAGGCCGATCATCAGCGCCAGCGTGGAGGTGGTGTCGCCGAGGTCGAGGGTCTTGGCGAGCGCGGTGATGGTGGAGACGCCGATGCCGACGCCGATGATCGCCGTCAGCAGCGGCAGTCCGGCCGCGACGAGCGAGCCCAGGGTGATGACGAGGACGATCGCGGCGATGACGAGGCCGACGACCTCGCCGGCCGCCCCGGCCTCGGCCCCGGACTGCAGCGCGTCACCGCCGACCTCGACGGTCAGCCCGGCGTCCCGCGCCTGCTGGGCGGTGTCCTCAAGGGCGGTGCGGGAGGCGTCCTTGAGCTCCATGCCTGATTTGTCGTACCGCACGGAGGCGTAGGCGACCGTGCCGTCCTTGCTGACGGCGTGCTGCTTGAAGGGGTCGTCGACGGAGGTGACCTCGGAGCCGTCGGCCAGCGCCTTCACCGTCTTCTCGACGGTCGCCTTGTTGCCGGCGTCGGTCATCTTCTCGCCGGCCGGCGCCTTGAAGACGACCCGCGCGGTGGCGCCGTCGGAGCTCGTGCCGGGGAAGCGCTGGTCCAGCAGGTCGAAGGCCTTCTGCGCTTCGGTGCCGGGGATCGAGAAGGAGGTGGAGCCGGCGGAGGGGGCGCTGGCCGCAGCGACCCCCGCCAGGGTCAGTAGGGCCACCCAGAACAGGGCGACGAAATGCCGTCGCCTGAAGGCGAACCGGCCGAGTCGATAGAGGAACGTGGCCACGGAGGCGTACTCCCGGTCAGGTCGTGGGGTCTTTCAGGGCAGGGGTGATCACCCGCGGGGAGGCAGGGGTGATCGTCCCGACGACGTGAGCGGTGACGTCAGGTGCTGGAGAGGTGTTGGGGAGGGGTCAGGCGCCGAGGGCGGGGAGCACCACGGCGTCGATGTACGACAGGAGGAAGGCCTGGGTCGGCGGCCGTTCGTCGATCAGCGTGCGGGCGGCGAACCCACCGATCATCATGTGCATCACGTAGTCGACCGCGGGGTTGTCCGCACGGACCTCGCCCCGGTCGATCGCCCGTTGCAGCACCTGGCGGAACTCCGCCATCTCGGGCTCGATCAGATACTCCTTGAACGCCTTCAGCAGGTCCGGGTTGCCATGGATGGCCATGGCCAGACCTCGCATCAGGGCGGAGTTCTGCTCCATCTCACAGTCGTCCGACGCCATCGTGAGCGCGTGCAGGTCACCCCTGAGCGAGCCGGTGTCCACCGAACCGCCCGCCGCGCCCGGCTTGTTGTGCCGCACGGCCTTCGCCACCAGCTCGGCCTTGCCGCCCCACTGGCGGTAGAGCGTGGCCTTGCTGGACTTGGTGCGCGCGGCCACGGCGTCCATGGTGAGGGCGTCGTAGCCGACCTCCCTGAGCAGGTCGAGCACGGCCGCGTACAGCTCGGCCTCGCGCTCGGGCGTGATCCGACTGCGACGCGCGGTCGCGACCTCAGTCATGCCACTCACCTTTCCGCTCGGGGGGGTGCCTTCCTCGTACACCAAGAACATACCCTGCCAACGAGCGAAACGAAACCGTTTCGTACGTGTGCTGGCTCACGTGTGTGAAGGAACCGTAAGTATCCACAAGTTGCCCTGCCCCATCCAGGGGAAAAGCATGGGGAGGTGAGCTATCTGCGCCTGCCGCACCTGAGCGGCGACCTGTTGACCTTCGTGGCCGAGGACGACCTCTGGCTGGCTCCCCTCGACGGCCCGGGCCGCGCCTGGCGCCTCACCGTGGACCGTACCAAGACCGGCCACCCCCGCTTCTCGCCCGACGGCGCCACGATCGCGTACACGAGCTGGCGCAGCCTGGTCCCCGAGATCCACGTCGTGCCGGTGGACGGCGGCCCCGGACGGCAGCTCACGTACTGGGGCTCGCCCGACACCCAGGTCTGCGGCTGGGACCCCGGCGGCACGGTCCTCGCCGTCGCCTCCCACGGCGAGCCCTTCTCCTATTTCACCTGGGCCTACAAGGTCACCCCCGACGGCTCCCCCGGCCGCAAGCTCCCCTGGGGCCCGGTCTCCGACATCCAGGTCGCCGACCTCGCCGGCGAGCGCAGAACGCTCCTGCTCACCGGCACCCCGCCGCACGAACCGGCCGCCTGGAAGCGCTACCGGGGCGGCGCCACGGGCCGCCTGTGGCTGCACGGCGAACGCCTGCTCGCCGACCTCGAGGGCCACCTCCACTCCCCCATGTTCGTCGGCGGCCGGATCGCCTTCCTCTCCGACCACGAGGGCATCGGCAACCTCTACTCCTGCGCGTACGACGGCTCCGACCTGCGCCGGCACACCGACCACGACGCCTTCTACGCCCGGCACGCCTCCAGCGACGGCACCCGCGTGGTGTACCAGTGCGCCGGGGACCTGTGGATCGTCGACGACCTCGCCGCCGAGCCGCGGAAGCTCGACGTACGGCTGAGCGGGCCGCGCGCGGGACGCCGTACGTACCAGGTGCCCGCGGGCCAGCACGTGGACGGCATCTCGGTCGACGAGACGGGCCGGGCGAGCGCGATCGTCGTACGCGGCAGCCTGTACTGGCTGACCCACCGGGACGGCCCCGCCCGCACCCTCGCCGACACCCCGGGCGTACGGGTCCGCCTGCCCGAAATGCTGGGCTCGAGCGGCCAGGTCGCCTACGTGACCGACGCCGAGGGCGAGGACGCGATCGAGATCGCCTATCTGCCGAGGGCGACGGGAGACCGCGAGCCGCGCCGACTCGCCTCCGGGCAACTGGGCCGGGCCTTGGAACTGGTCTCCGATCCGCAGGGCGAGCGCCTCGCCATCGCCTCGCACGACGGACGGCTCCTCCTCCTCGACGCGAGTGAGGACTCCAACGGCGAGGTGACCGAGCTGATCCACTCGGTCAACGGCCCGGTCCGCGACCTCGCCTTCTCCCCGGACGGGGCGTGGCTGACCTGGTCGCATCCGGGGATCGGGCGGACCCTGCGCCAGATCAAGATGGCCCGCATAAGAGACCGCCACGTCATCGACGTCACCGACGGCCGCTTCGAGGACGAGGGCCCGGTCTTCACCCGGGACGGCCGCTATCTGGCGTTCCTGTCCTGGCGCGGCTTCGACCCGGTGTACGACGTCCACACCGGGGACCTGTCCTTCCCGCTGGGCTGCCGCCCCTACCTGGTGCCCCTGTCCTCGGCCACCCCCTCCCCCTTCGCGCTGAATCCGGAGGGCCGGCCGGCCGCCGGGGGCCTGGACCCGGTGGAGGAGGACGAGGGCGACGGCGCCGTGACCGTGGAGGTGGAGGGCCTGGAGAGCCGGGTCACCCCGTTCCCGGTCGCCGCCTCCAAGTACTCGGCGCTGCACCCGGTCGCGGGCGGGGGGCTGGTCTGGCTGCGCTGGCCGATCTCCGGCGCGCTGGGCGAGACCTTCGCCAACCCGGACGACACCACCGGCCGCCCCACCCTCGAGCACTTCAACATCAGCAAGGCGAAGAAGTCCGAACTCGTCGAGCACCTCGACTGGTTCGCGGTCAGCGGCGACGGCACCCGGCTGGTCGTGGTCGACGAGGGCGACCTGCGGGCGGTCCCCTCCACCGAGTCCGGTGACGGCGACTCCACGGTCTGGATCGACCTGCGCCGCATTCTGCACCAGGTCGACCCGGCCGCCGAGTGGCGCCAGTCCTACGAGGAGGCCGGCCGGCTGATCCCCGCGTACTTCTGGGACCCGGGGATGTGCGGCGTCGACTGGAAGGGGGTCCTGGAGCAGTACCGCCCGCTGGTCGAACGGGTCGCCTCCCCCGACGACTTCGCCGACCTGCTCCGCGAGGTGCTCGGCGAGCTCGGCACCTCCCACGCCTATGTCACGGCCGCCCGCCGCAACGAGGGCCCGCCGCACTACCAGCGATGGCAGGGCCTGCTCGGCGCCGACTTCGTGCACAGGGACGAGGGCTGGGTGGTCAAACGGATCCTCCCCGGCGACTCCTCGGACTCCAAGGCACGTTCCCCACTGGCCGGCACCGGCATCCGCGAGGGCGCGGTCCTCACCCATGTCGACGGCCGCCCGGTGGACCCGCTGACCGGCCCGTACCCGCTGCTCGCGGGCGCGGGCGGCACGACCGTGGAGCTGACGTTCACCCCCGCGGAGGGCGAGGCGGGCCGCTCCCGCCGGGTCGCCGTGGTCCCCCTGATCGACGAACGCCCCCTGCGCTACCAGGACTGGGTCGCCAAACGCCGGGCCGTCGTACGGGAGTTGAGCGCCGGACGGTGCGGCTACCTGCACATCCCGGACATGGGCGGTTCGGGCTGGGCCCAGTTCAACCGCGACCTGCGCATGGAGGTCTCCCGTCCCGCGCTCATCGTCGACGTGCGCGGCAACGCGGGCGGCCACATCAGCGAACTGGTCGTGGAGAAACTGACCCGCACCATCCTCGGCTGGGACCTGACGAGAAACGCCCAGCCCGTGTCGTACGCCTCGAACGCCCCGCGCGGCCCGGTGGTCGCCCTCGCCGACGAGGCGACCTCCTCCGACGGCGACATGATCACGGCCGCCTTCAAACTCCTGAAGCTGGGCCCCGTCGTGGGCCAGCGCACCTGGGGCGGAGTGGTCGGCATGACCGGCCGCCACCGCCTGGGCGACGGTACGGTGATCACCGTACCGATGAACGCGGCCTGGTTCGACGCGTACGGCTGGGGCCTCGAGAACAGGGGCGTCACCCCCGACCTGGAGATCCTCCGCACTCCGCTGGACTGGGCGGAGGGCCGCCACGCCCAACTGGACGACGCCGTACAACTGGCCGTGGACCTCCTGGAGACCAACCCCCCGGCAACACCCCCGGACCACAGCAACGTCCCAGACCGTTCACGTCCCGAACTCCCGCCCAGGTGAGGTCTTTCAGGGGCGCGGGGAAGCGCGCACGGCAACCGAAGAGTGGGGCGCCCCGAAACACAGGGCACCCCACCTCGTCGGCTGAAGCCAAGCGCAGCGGCTAGGCCTCGAAGTCCTCGAGCCGGTCCTCCTCGTGCCGCATGCGGTCCGACTCCTCGTCCCGCATCCGGTCACGGTCACGGTCACGGTCCTGACCCGGGCCCTGGCCCTGGCCTTGCTGACGGCCGCGCTGCTGACCCTGCTCACGGGCCTGCTGGGCCCTCTGCTTGGCCTGCTCCTGCAGCTGCTGAGACTTGTCCTGGAACTGGTCCTTCATACCCATGTGGGTTCACTCCCATTGAGGGTGAGGGGAAAGGCCCTTGGTCGGGCCTCGACCAGATTCACATGCCCCGACAACCCTCGCATTTCGATCAGTTACGTTGCGTAGCGCGAGCCGCCTCGTCCGCCGCCCCACCTGCGCCGACGAGCCCGCCGCGCATGCCCTCCAGCCGTGACCCGAACCGCCGCATCTCCCGTTGCCCGACGGTCCCGATGATCCCCGGCAGGTATCCGCGGACGCCTTGCATCCCGCGCAGCCACCACTGCCCGTACACATGGCTCGACCGCCGCTCGATCCCGGCCACGAGCCGGTCCACGGCCGGCCCCAGCGGGTACGTCTTGTTGGACGGCCAGGGCAGCCGCTGCCGCAACTCCCGCATGACCTCGTCCTGGTCGGCGCCGCGCACCATGTCCGTGTCGGTCCAGGACAGATACCCGACGCCGACTCGTACGCCCTTGTGGCCGACCTCGGCCCGCAGACTGTGCGCGTACGCCTCCACACCGGACTTGGAGGCGCAGTACGCCGTCATCATCGGCGCCGGGGTGATCGCCGCGAGGGACGCGATCTGCAGCAGATATCCGCGGCTCTCCATCAGCACCGGCAGGAACGCCCGTGCGGTGACGGCCGATCCGATGAGGTTGACCTCGATCACCCGCCGCCAGGCCTCCGGATCGGAGTCGACGAAGGGCCCGCCGGTCGCGACGCCCGCGTTGGCGACGACGATGTCGACCTTCCCGAACCGCTCCTTGACCTCGGCGGCCACCCGGCTCATCGCCTCGTGGTCGGTGACGTCGGCGTACCAGTGGTCGCTGTCGCTGTGCAGCCGCCCGGAGACCTGCTTGAGGGCGTCCGGTTCCAGTCCGACCAGCGCCACCTTGACCCCGCGCGCCGACAGTTTGCGCGCGAGCAGCTCGCCGACCCCGCGCGCGGCGCCGGTGACGACCGCGACCTGTCCCTCCAGGCTCACCCTGCTCATGCACCCTCCTTGATCGTCACGAACGTCGTCACCAGGTCCCGGATCCGGGCCGTGACCAGCTCCGGCGCCTCCACCGGGGTCATGTGGCCGAGCCCCGGCAGCTCGGTCAGGCCCACGCAGTCGGGCAGCGCGGCGACCAGCGCCCGCGCCTGCACGGGCGGTGTGAGCCGGTCGGCGGTCCCGACGACGACGGCCGCCGGCACCCTCAACTCCCGTACGGCGTGGTCGAGATCGAGCAGGTCCAGCACCTGAGACCAGGCATGGCGCACCGTGCGCGGGCAGGCGTGCACGATCCGCGCGCACGCCTCCACCATGTGCGGTGCCGAACCCGGCCCCATCGTCCCGTACTTGAGGATCCGGCGCGCGAGGGGCGTGACCGGTCCGAGCGGCGCGCGCGAGCCGAGGATGTGCTTGGTCAGCCAGGTCCGCAGTGCGCCGGCCCCGATCGGTACGACCGTCGACTCGGCGACCAGCCGCGAGGATCCGGTGCTGCACAGCAGCACGGCGGCGACATGCTCCAGGAACCCGGGCCGCCCGCTCGCGGCCATCACGGTCATGCCGCCCATGGAGTGCCCGGCGACCACGGCCCTCTCACCGGGCTTCAGGGTCGCCTCCAGTACGGCCTCGAGGTCGTCCGCGAGGGCCTCCGTACTGCAGGCCGGGCTCACCGGGCTGCGTCCGTGGCCGCGCTGGTCGTAGGCGATGACGCGGTGGTCGACGGCGAGGTCCCGGATCTGGGCCGCCCAGAAGGCGGTGGAGCAGGTCCAGCCGTGGGCGAGGACGACGGCGGGGGCGCCTTCCGGGCCGTGGATCTCCACGTGCAGCCGGGCGCCGTCGGCGGAGACGGCGGTGAGCTCACGGGTCGGGGCGGGCGGGGCGTACGGCCCAGAGGCCACGGCGGTCAGGCGGCTCACGCGCCCACCTCCGCGGCCGACGCGGCGGGAACGCGCAGGAGTTCGTACTCGGCGAGATCGACCCGCCGGGTGGCCCGCCGGAACTCGGTCGTGGTCCCGGGCCAGATGGTGGTGTTACGGCCACTGGGGTCGAGGTACCAGCTGGTGCAGCCACCGGTGTTCCACACCGTCCGCCGCATCCGCTCCTGCACCCGGCGGTTCCAGGCGGCGACCGCGCCCGGCCGGGCGTCCAGGGCCGCTCGGCCGCCGAGGACGTCCAGTTGCCGCAGGAAGTCCGTCATGTAGGTGAGCTGGGACTCGATCATCAGGATCATCGACGAGTTGCCCAGGCCGGTGTTGGGCCCGATGATCGTCAGCCAGTTCGGGAACCCGGCGGCCGATGCCCCGCGCAGGGCCTCCATCCCGCCCTTCCATGCCTCGGCGAGGGTCTTGCCCTCGGTGCCCACGACCCGTTCGGCGATGGGCATGTCGGTGACGTGGAACCCCGTACCGAAGATGATCGCGTCCACCTCGGCCTCGCTCCCGTCGGCGGAAACGACCGTGGAACCGCGGATCTCGCTGAGCCCGCTCGCCACGACATCGACGTTGGGCCGCGCGAGCGCCGGGTAGTACTCGCTGCTGAGCAGGATCCGCTTGCAGCCGATGCGGTAGTCGGGGGTCAACTTCGTGCGCAGGGCCGGGTCCTTGATGGCGCGGCCCATGTTCCGCTTGGCCAACTGCTCCACGAAACCGAGCTCGTCGGGGTGCTTGGTGAACGCCTGGACCTGCAACTCCCGGATGCCCCACAGCAGTCCGCGCCGGGCCTTGGCGGTGAAGGGCAGCGCGCGGTGCAGCGCCCGTTCGGCCCCGGTGATGGCGCGGTCGACGCGGGGCAGCACCCAGGGCGGGGTGCGCTGGAAGAGGGTGAGGTGCCCGACCAGCGGCTGGATCGCCGGCACGATCTGGATGGCGGAGGCGCCCGTCCCGACCATCGCGACGCGCTTGCCGCGCAGGTCGTAGTCGTGGTCCCAGCGGGCGGAGTGGAAGACCTTGCCGGGAAAGGAGTCCAGCCCGGGCACTTCGGGGATCTTCGGGTCGGACAGCGGCCCGGTGGCGGAGACGACGACGTCCGCGGAGAGCGCCCCGGAGCTGGTCTCGATGTCCCACCGGAGCTTCGCGCCGTTCCAGGTCATCATCTTGACCTCGGAGTCGAAGCGGAGGTGCGGGCGCAGCCCGAAGACGTCCGTCACATGCTCCAGATAGGCGCGGATGTGCTCCTGCCCGGAGAAGGTGCGCGGCCAGTCGGGATGGGGCGCGAAGGAGAACGAGTACAGGTGGGACGGCACGTCGCACGCGCATCCGGGATAGCTGTTGTCCCGCCAGGTGCCGCCCACGCTCCCGGCCCGCTCCAGCACGACGAAGTCGGTGACACCCTCGCGCCGCAGCCGTACGGCGGCCCCGAGTCCGCCGAATCCGGACCCGATCACCGCCACCCGCACATGCTCGTGTTCGGCCATGCCGTCGCCCTTCCTCCCCAACTCCGCCAGTGAACACTGGCGCAATGGGAGCGTAGAGCAGCTCCGTACCGATGGGTAGGGGGTGCGGAAGGGAAGTTACCGGCGGTACAACATAGGCTGCGGGCGTGACAGGGGCTGACGGACGACGCGAGTACCGCATGGAGGAGCTGGCGCGGCTGGCCGGCATCACGGTGCGCACCCTGCGCTTCTACCGCGAACGCAAGCTGATCGCGCCGCCCCGCCGCGAGGGCCGTATCGCCTGGTACGACGACCACCACCTGGCCCGGCTGCGCACCATCGCGGCGCTCCTGGAACGCGGCCACACCCTCACCGGCATCGCCGAACTGGCGGAGGCCCTGGACCACGGCCGCGACGTGGCCGACGTCCTCGGCGTCGCCCCCACCGAGGAGGAGCCGGTCCGCCTCACCCCCGAGGAACTCGCCGCCCGCTTCGAGGGCCAGGTCACCCCCGAGAACCTCGCCGCCGCCCTCGACCTCGGCTATCTGGGCACCGACGGCGACGAGATCGTCCACATCAGCCGCCGCCTCCTGGACGTCTCCTCCGCCCTGGTCCGCGAGGGCATCCCCCTCGCCGAGGTCCTGGCAGCGGGCGCCCGCGTCCGCGAACACGTCGACGAACTCGCCGAGATGTTCGCGGCCCTGGTCCTCCGCCACGGCACGGAGACCGACCTCCACCGCCTGCGCCCCCTGGCCCGCAGCGTGGTGGAGGCGGAACTGTCACTGGCGCTGGACCGGCGGTTGCGGAAGCGGGAGTGACTGGGGTCCGTCCCTACCGGAGGTCGTGGACGGCCGGGGAGCCTTACCGGAGGTCGTGGACGGCCGGGGAGCCTTACCGGAGGTCGTGGACGGCCGGGGTGCCTTACCGGAGGTCATGGACGGCCGGGGAGCCTTACCGGAGGTCGTAGACGACGGTCACCGGCGCGTGGTCCGACCAGCGCTCGTCATGCGTGGCCGCCCGCTCGACGTACCCCTTCACGGCCTTGGCCGCCAGCCCGGGCGTCGAGACGTGGTAGTCGATGCGCCAACCGCTGTCGTTGTCGAAGGCCCGTCCGCGGTAGGACCACCAGGTGTACGGGCCCTCCACGTCCGGATGCAGGGCGCGTACGACGTCCACGTAGCCGCCGTCGGCCTGGTCGAACACCTGGGTGAGCCACTCCCGCTCCTCCGGGAGGAAGCCGGAGTTCTTCTGGTTGCCGCGCCAGTTCTTGAGGTCGGCCGGCTGGTGGGCGATGTTCCAGTCGCCGCAGACGACGACCTCGCGCCCGTCGGCGGCGGCCCGCTCGCGCAGCGCCTTCAGGTGGACGAGGAACTCGGCCATGAAGCGGACCTTCTCGTCCTGCCGCGCGGTGCCGACCTCGCCGGAGGGGAGGTAGAGGGAGGCGACGGTGATCCCGGGCAGGTCGGCCTCGAGGTACCGCCCGGTGGTGTCGAACTCGGCCGAGCCGAAGCCGACCCGGACGCGGTCGGGCTCACGGCGGGTGTAGAGGGAGACGCCGGCGCGGCCCTTGGCGGCGGACGGCGCGTGCACGACGTGCCACCCGTCCGGCATGCGCACCTGCTCGGGCAGCTGCTGGGGCTCGGCCCGCACCTCCTGCAGGCACAGCACGTCGGCGGAGGTCCCGGCGAGCCACTCGACGAAGCCCTTCTTCGCGGCGGCACGCAGTCCATTGACGTTGACGGAGGTCACAGTGAACACGCGGGAACCCTACCGGCACACTGGACACCGTCCAGATCCGGTCTACGCACAGGTGTACGGTCCCCAGCATGAACATTCGCCGCGTCCCCTTCGACCACCCGGACGCCGTCAAGCTCAACGACGAGGTCCAGGCCGAGTACCACGTCCGCTACGGCGACGGTGGCGACGCCACCCCGCTCGACCCGTCCGACTTCGAGCACCCGAACGGCGTCTACCTGATCGCGTACGACGAGTACGACAGCCCGGTCGCGTCCGGCGGCTGGCGCGCGCAGGACGCCAACGAGGAGGGCAACCGCGACGGCGACGCCGAGCTCAAGCGCATGTTCGTGGTGGCCTCGGCCCGCGGTCGCGGCCTCGCCCGCCGCATCCTGACCGCCCTGGAGGAGGACGCGCGGGCGGCGGGACGCGCCCGGATGGTCCTGGAGACCGGCCTGAAGCAGCCGGAGGCCATCGCCCTGTACACGTCCAGCGGCTACGAGCCGTGCGAGAAGTTCGGCTACTACCGCTTCCACGAGAGCAGCCGCTGCTTCGCGAAGCCGCTGGGGTCCTGAGCCGACCGTCCCGGAGACCGGCCGCCCGCACCGGGAGCCGACCGTCCGTCCCGGGAGTCGGCCGCCCCGCCGCCGGCTGACGCGCTGTCAGCCGGGTGTCGCTCGCGGCACAACAAAGATCCCGCCCGATCTTCCGATCGGACGGGATCTCATCAACTGCCCCAGGTTTCCCTGACCAGTTGTTGCGGTGGACCTGAGGGGATTTGAACCCCTGGCCCCCTCGATGCGAACGAGGTGCGCTACCGGACTGCGCCACAGGCCCTTGCAACGAGTGAAACTCTAGCACCCCGATCCGCGTGCTTGGAAATCCGTTCCCGGGCAGGCGGGGAGGGCAGCGGCACAGGTGGGACGGGCGGGAGACGCCGCGCGGGTCGAGTGGCGACGACGGCTCGGGGGCCGTCGGCTACTCGTTGGCGGCCTTCGGCCGGTCCCCGTCCTCGTACTGGTCGAACAGCGGCGTACGTCCCCGCTCCCGCGCCCGCCGCGCGGAGGCCGCCCGCCGGGCGTCACTGCGCCCGTCGTCCTCGGCCCTGTCCTCCGCGTCGGCCTCCGGCGTCTCCACACCGTCCCGGCGTTCGGCCGCGGCGACGTCCTGCGCCTCCTGGTCCCGGGCCACGGAACTCGACCGCGCCGAGCTCCACGCGTCCGGTGCCCCGAGGTCCACGTCCGCGGTCGCCCGCGGAGCGACCGGCGCGGTCACGTACGTCGGCAACGGCACCGGCACCGGATCCCAGCTGTCCCCGTGCCCCGGCCGCCGCTGCCGCTCGCGCTGCTGGTCGACCCACTCGGCGTGGTCGGTCTGCTCGACGAGGGCGCGCCGGTCGGCGGCCAGCGCGGACAGCCCGGGGTCGGCCTCGGGCTCCGGGCCCTTCTCGGTCTCGTCGACCTGTGACTCGACGGTGGGGCGGCGGCGCGGCTGGCGGGCGCGCTCGCGGAGGCGCTGCGCGGCGGCCTCGGCCCGGCGCCGGTCCATCTGGAAGGCGAAGCGCCGGCGCTCCTGGGCGCGCAGGTAGGCGATGTACCCGCTGAGCAGTACGGCGGGAACGCCGGGTGCCCACAGGAACGCGAGGCCTCCGACTGCGGCGACGATCGCGCCGAGCGTGAAGGCGAGGAAGAGCATCACGGTGGTGCGCCGACGGCGCGCGAGCACCTTCGTACGCCGGGCGCGCGCGGCGGCGGCTTCCTGCGAGGGCGTGCGCCGTGCGCCTGGCACTCGCTTTCGCGCCGGCGCGGAACTGGATCCGCGCGCCGGGGCGGAGTCGGATCCGCGCGCCGGGCCGGTGCCTGCTGCGGCCGCCGGGGCGGAGTCGCCCGCTCGGTGGTTCGCGGAGCCCGCGCGCGCGGGCGCGGAACTTGTTCCGGACGCCGGCGCGTCGGACTTGTCGCGCGCCGGTTGCGCACGCCCCGACGCCTGCGCCTGCACCTCCGCGCTCGCCTGCGGGCGGGTCGGAGGCATGGCGAAGGCCCGGACGTCCACCGAGTCGGTGATCGCGCCCGGAGCGTTCACGCCGGGCTCCCCCTCTTCGGTGGAGCGCGCGCGCAGGTCCCTGGCGTACCGACGCTCCATGCCCGCTCGTCCGGACAGCAACCGGATGGCGGTGCTGAAGCGTTCCGTCGGACGGGCCTCGTTCAGCTCGTCCTGCCTACGGAGCCACATCGGCACCAAGTAGGCGGCCCAGGCCCCGACAATGACTGCGTAGATGAGGCCGCTGCTGCTCACGCCTCACACGGTAGAGGGGTTTGCGTGAGGCCATCTGCCAATTGGGCCGGTGTGTCGCACGATCTGGCTGATATTTCGAACTTTTTTTGTGACCGATGCGATCAGCCACCCGCCGAGGCCGCGAATTTAATGCTTCGAGACGGTCACCGTGCGATCAATTTCGAACAAGTATTCAATTACCTCGGCACCTGGGGCGACTATGCGGGATTCCCCGGAGTGTTGTGGGCGTTCCGGGGGGTCGTGCGGGGCGCGTCCTGCGAGGCCCGCTGAGAGGCTGCCCGCTTCCAGCGGCTGAGCAACCCGTCCGGGACCTCTTCCGCGGTGAGCGCGAACACGAGATGGTCGCGCCAGGCTCCGTCGATGTGGAGATAACGCGGCCTGACTCCCTCCTCGCGGAATCCGAGTTTCTCCACGACCCGCCGGCTCGGCCCGTTCTCGGGGCGAATGCAGACCTCGATGCGGTGCAGACCGACGGCCCGGAAACAGTGGTCCACGACAAGTGCCACGGACGTCGGCATGACTCCGCGGCCGGCCACCGCCTCGTCCACCCAGTAACCGATGTGCCCGGAGCACATGGAGCCCCAGGTGATGCCGGCGACCGTCAACTGCCCGACGAGCCGCCCCTGGTACTCGATGACGAACGGCAGCATCCGGCCCGCGTTCGCTTCCGAGCGCAGGTGCCGGACCATCTGACGGTAGGTCGGCCGATGCGCGACCGGGCCGCTGGGCGTGGGCGGCGGAATGGTCGCCTCCCAGGGGCGCAACCAGTCCCGGTTGCGCCGGTTGACCTCGCGCCACGGCCGCTGGTCGCGCAGTTTTATCGGCCTCAGGACGATGTCGCCGTCCGTCAGCACGACGGGCCAGGATGGGCTGTTCAGCTCGCACCCCCACTGGTGGAGCCGGGTCTGGGGTGGTCGCCGCCGCGGATCTGGTCGACGGCGTGGACCAGCAGGGGTTCCAGGACAGCCAGCCCGTCCCGGACCCCGCCGGTGGAACCCGGCAGGTTGACGATCAGCGTGCCCCCCGCGACCCCGGCCAGGCCCCGGGAGAGCGCGGCGGTCGGCACCTTCTCCCGTCCGAACGCCCTGACGGCCTCCGCGATGCCCGGCACCTCGTAGTCGATCACCTTGCGCGTCGCCTCGGGGGTGCGGTCGGTGGGCGAGATGCCGGTGCCGCCGGTGGTCACGATCACGTCGTAGCCGGCTTTGGCGCCCGCGCGCAGGGCGGCCTCCACGGGGTCGCCGTCGGGGACGATCCGCGGGCCGTCGACGGCGAACCCGAAGCCCTTGAGTCCCTCGGCGATCAGCGGGCCGCCCTTGTCCTCGTAGACACCGGCGGCGGCGCGGTTGGAGGCCGTGACGACGAGCGCGCTGTACGGGGCGAGCAGCGCACCGCCGATCCCGGCATCGAGCGTCATGTCCGGCTCCAATGGCCCGACTTGCCGCCCGTCTTCTCCTCCACGCGCACGTCCGTGATGACCGCTCCCTTGTCGACCGCCTTGACCATGTCGATCACGGTGAGCGCGGCGACGGAGACCGCGGTAAGAGCCTCCATCTCCACGCCCGTGCGGTCCGTGGTCTTCACGGTGGCCCGGATCTCCACGGCGTCGTCCGCGACCGACAGATCCAGTTTCACACCGGAAACCGACAACGGATGGCACAGCGGGATGAGATCCGGGGTGCGCTTGGCGCCCATGATCCCGGCGATGCGCGCGGTGGCCAGGGCGTCTCCCTTGGGCACTCCCTCACCGCGCAGCAGTTCGACCACGCGTGGTGAGACGAGGACCCGGCCGCTGGCGCGGGCGGTGCGCGCGGTCACGTCCTTGCCGGACACGTCGACCATGCGGGCGGCGCCCGCCTCGTCGATGTGTGTCAGGCGGTCCTGCACAGACGGTCCGGGGGTCTCCCCCCGGGAAGGCACGGTCATGGTGTGTGACGCTCCCGGTCCGGGCCCCTCGCGGTGCGGCGCGTGGGCCTGCTGTGCGCGACACGGTACGCCAAGTCGGCGCGGACGACGGAGCAGGACCGTCCCATGAGCGGCCCCCACGCGCGTGGGTCAGCCGAGCAGCACGACCTCGACCTCGCTGCCGGGCTCGACGGACTCCACGTCCTCCGGTACGACGATCAGCGCATCGGCGTGCGCGAGGGCCGCGACCAGGTGCGATCCGGCGCCGCCGACGGGGCTGACGGAGCCGTCCGCGTACGTGCCCCGCAGGAACTGTCTGCGGCCCTTCGGCGAGGTCAGCGCCTTGCCGGTGGTGAGAGTGGCCCTCGTGCGCGGCCGGTGGACGTCGTCGAGCCCCATCAGAGTGCGGATCGCGGGGCGGACGAACAGCTCGAAGGAGACGTACGACGAGACGGGGTTGCCCGGGAGGGCGAGCAGCGGGACGTGGTCGGGGCCGATGGTGCCGAAGCCCTGGGGTTTGCCGGGCTGCATGGCGAGCTTGCGGAACTCGATGCCGCCGCCCGCCTCGTCCTCGTCGCCGACGTACGACAGGGCCTCCTTGACGACGTCGTACGCCCCGACGCTCACACCACCGGTGGTGACCATGAGGTCGGCGCGCACGAGCTGGTCCTCGATGGTGGCGCGAAGGGTCTCGGCGTCGTCGGCGACGGCGCCCACGCGGTAGGCGATGGCGCCGGCGTCGCAGGCGGCGGCGGTGAGGGCGAAGCTGTTGGAGTCGTAGATCTGGCCGCTGCGCAGTTCCTCGTCGGGCTGGACGAGTTCGCTGCCGGTGGAGACGACGACCACGCGCGGGCGCGGGCGCACGCGGACCGTGCCGCGGCCGATGGCGGCGAGCAGGGCGATCTGCGGCGGCCCGAGGACGGTGCCGGCCTCGAGGGCCCGGTCCCCGGCCTGCACGTCGCTGCCCTTGGCGCGCACGTGCGCGCGTGCGTCGGCCGATCGGTACACGTGCACGTGCCCCTCGGCGCCCTCGGGGCCGAGGCTGCGGGCGCGCATTCCAGCGACCGGGCCCTCGCCGAGGCCCCCGTCGGTCCACTCGACGGGGACGACGGTCTCGGCGCCGGGTGGCAACGGGGCGCCGGTCATGATGCGGGCGGCCTGGCCGGGGCCCACGTGGAGCAGCTCGGCCTGGCCTGCCGCGACGTCCCCGACGACGTCCAGCACCGCCGGGAACTCCTCGCTCGCGCCCGCGACATCCGCGACCCTTACCGCGTACCCGTCCATGGAGCTGTTGTCGAACGGCGGCAGCGACAGCGGCACCGTGACGTCCTCGACCAGGACGCAGCCCTGGGCGTCGAGGAGCTGCAGCTCGATGGGTTCCAGGGGGCGGACGGTGGTGAGGATGTCCTCCATGTGCTCGTCCACCGACCACAGGTGGTCCGGGCCGGTGGTGCGGGGCGCGGCGCTGCTCAACGTTGCTACATCTCCTCGGCTACGTAACTGCGAAGCCAGGTCCGGAAGTCCGGGCCCAGGTCTTCACGTTCGCACGCGAGTCTGACAATGGCACGCAGATAGTCACCGCGGTCGCCGGTGTCATAGCGACGGCCCTTGAAGACCACGCCGTGCACCGGGCCGCCGACCTTCTCGTCCTGCGCGAGCTGCTGGAGGGCGTCGGTGAGCTGGATCTCCCCGCCGCGGCCCGGCTCGGTCTTGCGCAGTATCTCGAAGATGTGCGGGTCGAGGACGTAGCGGCCGATGACCGCGTAGCTCGACGGGGCGTCGTCCGGGTCGGGCTTCTCGACCATTCCGGTCACCTTGACGACGTCGCCGTCGTCGGTGGTCTCCACAGCCGCGCATCCGTAGAGGTGGATCTGCTCCGGCGCGACCTCCATGAGCGCGATGACGCTGCCGCCGTGCCGCTCCTGCACCTCGACCATGCGCGCGAGCAGGGGGTCCCGCGGGTCGATGAGGTCGTCACCGAGCAGGACGGCGAAGGGTTCGTCGCCCACGTGCGGAGCGGCGCACAGCACGGCGTGACCCAGCCCCTTGGGGTCGCCCTGCCGCACGTAGTGCATGGTGGCCAGGTCGCTGGATGCCTGGACCTTGGCGAGACGGCCGGCGTCGCCCTTCTTCTGGAGGGCCGACTCCAGCTCGTAGTTGCGGTCGAAGTGGTCCTCGAGCGGGCGCTTGTTGCGGCCGGTGACCATGAGGACGTCGTCGAGACCCGCGGCCACGGCCTCCTCGACCACGTACTGGATCGCGGGCTTGTCGACGACCGGCAGCATCTCCTTGGGAGTGGCCTTGGTGGCCGGCAGGAACCGGGTGCCGAGGCCGGCTGCGGGAATGACAGCCTTGGTGATCCTGGGGTGGGACTGAGTCATGCCCGCAACCTTATCCGGTGCCTTTGCGGGGAATCCGCGACTCCGGTTAATTAGCTCTCATATGAGCGGATTGGAAGGGTACGGGGTGCGATCAGTGAGTCACGCCGGACGTGCGGCCGAGTCTGACAAGCGAATGTTGCGGCGAGAGTTCCTCGCGGTGAGAAACAGATTGACGGCGGATGACGTGCGAGAGGCCGCCGAGGCGCTCGCCGGCCGCGCCCTCGGGCTGTCCGAACTGGCGCGGGCGCGCACGGTGGCGGCGTACGTCTCGGTGGGGAGCGAGCCCGGCACCCTCGCGCTCCTGGACGCGCTGCGCGCGCGGGGCGTGCGGGTCCTGCTCCCGGCGCTTCTGCCGGACAACGACCTGGACTGGGGCGCGTACACCGGCGAGGGCTCCCTGGCGCGAGTCGAACACGGCGGAAAGATGGCCCTCTTCGAGCCGACAGGCGGGCGTCTCGGCCCGGACGCCGTGGCCGGAGCCGACGTGGTGCTGCTGCCGGGGCTGGCGGTCGATGCACGCGGGATGCGGCTGGGGCGCGGCGGGGGGTCGTACGACCGCGTCCTTGCGCGTCTGGAGGACGCGGGCACGCATCCGGCGCTGGTGGTCCTGTTGTACGACTCGGAGGTCGTCGAGCGCGTTCCGTCCGAGGCGCACGACCGGCCGGTGCACGCCGTGGTGACACCGTCGGGCGTACGCCGCTTCCACAGCGGCGCGTGAGCCGGGGAGGGGCGCGCACCGATCATCACGCGCCCCGCGCTCGCCGATACGCCCGGCGCCCAAGCAGCGCCTCGCGCCCCGCTGCCGTGCCCATGCCCTCCTGCCGTGCCCGCCCCCGCGCCGTCGGCGCCGTCGGCACCCGTTGACGCCGACACATACGGAAGGGGGTCCTCCACGCGTTTGTGGAGGACCCCCTTCCGTGGCTCACGGCCGGAGGCTCGGCCTCATGGCTTCAGCACCAGCGTGTCGCTCGTGTTCTTGTCGACGGCCTTGTCGGAGAAGTTCCAGTCGAGGAGTTCACCGTCGGCCCACTTGCCGGTCTGGTCGGTGTAGTGGGCGCTGAAGGCGTGCCCGGAGGCTCCGGTGAGGTTGATCCACTTCGACTTGTCGAGGTCGTCGAGGTTGACCACCATGCGCATCGACGGGACCCACACCACGCCGTATCCGCCGGCCGCGTTCCAGCCGGTGGCGTTGACCGTCGCCTCGCCGCCGCTGAGCTTCCAGGGGCCGCGGTTGAGGATGTACTGCAGGAAACCGGGGCCGTCGGTGCCGAGGGTCTGGTTCTTCAGGAACAGGCGGTGCAGCCGGCCCCAGCTCCAGGTGTCGATGTCCTTGCCCAGCTTGGCGGTGAGCTCCCAGCGGGCGTCGATCAAGGCGCGCTTGAACAGGTCGTCGCGGTTGTTCTGCGCACCCGGCCGGGTGAGCGACTTGGGCGTGGTCCACCAGTCGCTCTTCGGGTCGTTCATCAGGTTGCGCACGACCTCGAACCAGCGGTCGCCGCCGTCCGGCTGCGCCTGGTCGGCGTCGCGCTGACCGCACTCGCGGACCTTGTTGGTCGCGTCCGCGGGGCCGGTGGTGTTGACCGGGTCGACCCACAGGCACTGGCCCTTGACGCGCAGTTCCTTGGGCAGCTTGTTGCCGAAGGCCAGCTTGAGGATGTTGCGCCAGACGGCGTTGAAGTAGGCGGCCGCGGCCGAGTCGGCGTCCTGGGTGTAGTCCCAGCCCTCAAGCAGCTGCTGCGCCTCGCGGACGTTCTTGTCACTGATGTCGATCTTCAGCAGTCTGGGCACGAGCAGCTTGGCGATCTCGCTGCTGTTGTCGAGCTGCATCTGGCGCATGTCGTCCGTGGAGATCTTGCCACCGTCCTTGATCTTCGACTCGATCAGGTCGGTGATGCGCTGACTGCGGGTGCCGTAACCCCAGTCCGTGGTGAGCGTGTAGGGGTACTTGTCCGCGTCGACCACCGCCTGGTTGGCGGTGACGATGTAGCCGCGCTTCGGGTTGTACTCGTACGGCAGCGCCTTCTTGGGGATGAACCCGGTCCACTTGTAGCTGGAGTCCCAGCCCGGCGCGGGGATCGAGCCGTCGTCCTTCTTCGCGCGCGTGGGGATCTTTCCGGGCAGCGTGTAGCCGATGTTGTCCTTGTCGGCGTAGACCAGGTTCTGCGACGGCACGTCGAACAGGGCGGCGGCGGAACGGAAGCCGCTCCAGTTGGACGCCTTGTCCATGGCGAAGACGGCGTCCATGGAGGTGCCCGGGTCCAGCGCGGTCCAGCGCAACGCGACGCCGTAGCCGTCGCCGCGGTCGGGGGCGGCGGTGTCGACGGTGGCCTTCCTGCCGACCTTGACGAGTTCGTCGTCCCGGTCGGACAGCAGCGGCATGCCGTCGGCGGTCTGGCGGACGATGATCTCCTTGGAGGCGCCGCCGGCGACCTTGATGGTCTCCGTGCGGGTCTTGAAGGGCTTCACCGTGCCGTCGTAGAGGTAGCCGTCGCCGGCGAGCTTCTCCAGGTAGAGGTCGGTGACGTCGACGCCGGAGTTGGTCATGCCCCAGGCGATGTTCTGGTTGTGGCCGATGATCACGCCGGGCATGCCCGCGAAGGTGTAACCGGTGACGTCGTACTGGCACTTGCTGGAGACGGTCCGGCAGTGCAGGCCCATCTGGTACCAGACGGACGGCAGCGAGGCCGACAGGTGGGGGTCGTTGGCGAGCAGGGGGTGGCCGGTGATGGTGTGATCCCCGGAGACGACCCACGAGTTGGATCCGATGCCCTGGCCGTTCACACCCACGGCGGCGGGAACGTCGTCCAGGACCTTGTAGAGGCCCGAAAGCTGGCTCTGCAGCGCCGAGGACGCCGTCGAGGCGGAAACGCCCGTAGAGCCGCTTGTGGAGGTTCCGGTCGTGGAGGTTCCGCCGGTCGACGTCCCGCTGGTGGACGTTCCGCCCGTGGACGTTCCGCTGGTGGAGGAGCTGCCGTTCTGTTCGAACGCCTTCGTGAGGTCGTTGTACTGGCCCTCCTGGACGATCGCCTTGTTGCGGTTGTACGGGTAGTCCGGGTACAGGTCGGCGATCTGCTTGGGGCCGAGGCGACTGGTCATCAGGGCGCGGTCGATCTCGTCCTGCATGTTGCCGCGCAGGTCCCAGGCCATCGCCTTCAGCCACGAGACCGAGTCGACCGGGGTCCACTTCTCCGGCTTGTAGTCGTTGGTGAAGCCCAGGGCCGCGTACTCGAGGGAGATGTCCTTGCCGTCCTTGCCCTGCAGGTAGGCGTTGACTCCCTTGGCGTAGGCCTGGAGGTACTTCTTCGTGGAGGCCGACAGCTTGGTGTCGTACTCCTGCTGGGCCACCCGGTCCCAGCCCAGGGTGCGCAGGAACTCGTCGTTCTTGACCTGGCTCGTGCCGAACATCTCCGACAGGCGCCCGGCGGTCATGTGGCGGCGTACGTCCATCTCGTAGAACCGGTCCTGCGCCTGGACGTAGCCCTGCGCCATGAACAGATCCTCGTCCGAGGAGGCGTAGATCTGCGGGATGCCGTAACTGTCGCGCTTGACGTCGACGGGGCCTGACAGACCGTCGAGTGTTATCGAACCCGTCGTCTGCGGGAAGGAGGCGCGGACGGTGCTGATGGACCAGTACGCCCCGTAGGCAACGCCCGCAATGAGGGCCAAGACCAGCACCAGCACGATGAGTCGGGCTTTGCGCCCCTTCTTCCTGCCGGACTTGCCGGGCTTGTCACCCGTTGTGGCGGTGATGTTGGGGGGCATCGCTGTCCTTGCTGTCCTAACGCGAGCGGCAGGCGGGCTGTGACTTTGAATGAGCGCTGGAGCAACCATAGGCGCAGGGCCTCGAGCCCCTTGACGCGGTGTCGGGAACGAGCGCGAGCGGGCGTTCGATCTTGCCTCGCGGAGCGTCAAGAAATCGTCAAGAGTTAGGTAAGGTAACGAAGTACTTGGATGCGGAGTCCCACGACCTCGTGTCCCATGTACGTGAGCTCCCGCGCGGGACGCGTGTGAGCCAGGGAAGGGAACGGCCGCTGACTGTCCACCACCTCAACCAGCTTCTGCTCGTCTGCTCGCTCGTTCTGCTCGTCGCTGTGGCAGCGGTCCGGATCTCCTCGCGCAGCGGGCTCCCCAGCCTGCTCGTTTACCTGGCGATAGGGATCCTCATGGGCCAGGACGGCATCGGCGACATCCGCTTCGACAATGCCGAACTCACCCAGGTCATCGGATACGCGGCCCTCGTCGTCATCCTGGCCGAGGGCGGTCTCGGCACGAAGTGGAAGGAGGTCCGGCCGGTCCTGCCCGCCGCCTCCGCGCTGGCGCTGGCCGGAGTCGCGGTGAGCGTCGGGGTCACGGCCACGGCCGCGCACTACCTGGTCGGGCTGGAGTGGCGGCAGGCCCTCATCATCGGCGCGGTCGTCTCCTCGACAGACGCGGCGGCGGTCTTCTCGGTACTGCGAAGAATTCCCCTCCCCGCGCGCGTGACGGGCACGCTGGAGGCCGAGTCCGGCTTCAACGACGCTCCCGTGGTCATCCTGGTGGTGGCGTTCTCCAAGGCCGGCCCCGTCGAGCACTGGTACGTGCTGCTGGGCGAGATAGCTCTCGAACTCGCCATCGGTGCGGCCATCGGTCTCGCGGTGGGGTGGCTCGGATCCTGGGGGCTGCGGCACGTGGCATTGCCCGCCTCCGGCCTCTACCCGATCGCAGTCATGGCGATCGCGGTGACGGCGTACGCCGGGGGCGCGCTGGCACACGGCAGCGGCTTCCTGGCGGTCTACCTCGCCTCGATGATGATGGGCAACGCGAAGCTGCCGCACTGGCCCGCCACGCGCGGCTTCGCCGACGGGCTCGGCTGGATCGCCCAGATCGGCATGTTCGTCCTGCTCGGCCTGCTGGTCACCCCGCACGACCTCGGGGACGACGTCGTGCCCGCCCTCGTCATCGGCCTGGCGCTGACCATGGTCGCGCGTCCGCTGAGCGTCGTGCTGTGCCTGCTGCCGTTCAGGGTGCCCTGGCAGGAGCAGACGCTGATGTCATGGGCCGGGCTGCGCGGGGCGGTGCCCATCATCCTGGCGACGATCCCGATGGTGCAAGGCGTGGACTCCAGCCGCCGCATCTTCAACATCGTCTTCGTCCTCGTCGCCGTCTACACCCTCGTCCAGGGGCCGACCCTGCCGTGGCTGGCCCGCAAGCTGAATCTCGGCGAGGGCGGCGAGGCGGCGGACCTGGGCATCGAGTCGGCCCCGCTGGAGCGACTGCGCGGACACCTGCTGTCCGTGGCGATCCCCGAGGGCTCGAAGATGCACGGCGTCGAGGTCAACGAGCTGCGTCTGCCGGCCGGAGCCGCCGTCACGCTCGTCGTCCGCGAAGGAAAATCGTTTGTTCCGATGCCGACGACGGTGCTGCGGCGCGGCGACGAACTGCTGGTCGTCGCCACCGATCCGGTGCGCGACGCCGCGGAGCGGCGGCTGCGCGCCGTGGGCCACGGCGGCAAGCTGGCCGGGTGGCTGGGGACGAACGGGGCGGGCCCGGGGCGCTGAACGCGCACTGTCGCGCCGCGCACGGCGCACGGCACGTCGCACCGATCCGTTAAGGGCGTGTTTCATACGGTTCACACAGGGCGCCAATCACAGGTCAACGCGCGCGTGGTGCTCGTTTTCACAGGCACACAAGCCATTGATCCCTGTACGATGAAGGCGCACCCTGATCGAACCAACTCTGCCTGACGCAGAGCTGGCGCGACCGTATGGCGGCCGGCCAGTCCTCCGCAGTGGACACCGGTATCTACCGCAGTTCCGCGCAAGAGGACAGCTCTCGGCGCCCCCGCACGGGCGCGCTACCAGGCGGCAGAAAGGCACGGGCCGTGGCATCCACGGTCACCACCGGGCCGTCCAGGAACTCGGCGTCGCCGGCCCGCCCCGGGTACGGACAGCTGCTGCGCACCCGCGGCGCCTGGACGTTCCTGATTCCCGGCTTCGCGGCGCGCCAGCCGTTCGCGATGCTCACCATCTCCATCGTGCTGCTCGTACAGCACACCACCGGCTCGTACGGCGCCGCGGGCGCCACCGCGGCCGTCACGGGCGTCTCCATGGCCCTGTTCGCGCCCTACAGCGGCCGGCTCGCCGACCGGTACGGGCAGCGCGCCGTCCTCATCCCCGGCGTGCTGCTGCACTCGCTCGCGGGCCTGACGCTGACGGCGCTCGCGCTCGCCCACGCGCCCCTGTGGGCGCTGTTCGCGGCGGCCGTTCCGACAGGTGCCTCGGTGCCGCAGATCGGCCCCATGGTGCGCGCCCGCTGGGGCGTGAAGCTGCAGGACAGCCCCCTGATGACCACCGCGGCCGCCTTCGAGTCCGTCACGGACGAGCTCACCTTCGTGTTCGGTCCCTTGCTGGCCACCGCCCTGTGCACCACCGTGACTCCGGCCGCGGGCCTGGTGACGGAGGCGGGGCTCACCCTGCTCGGCGGCCTGCTGTTCGCGGCGCAGAAGGGCACCCAGCCGGCGATCACCCTCGCCGGGCACGCGCGCGTGGAGCACGCGTCCGCTCTGCGGGTGCCCGGTGTGCGTGTGCTGGTGGTGGCTTTCCTGGGCATCGGCTCCGTCTTCGGCGGCATGCAGGTGTCGCTGGCCGCGTTCAGCGAGTCGATCGGGGAGCCCGGACTGAACGGCGTGCTGTACGGCGTCTTCGCCGCGGGCAACATGCTCTCCGGCATCGTCTGCGGCGCCGTCGCATGGAAGACCGCCCCGCAACGCCGCCTCGTCGTGGGCTACGGCGCGCTCGCTCTGGTGGCCTCCGGCCTGTGGGCCGCGCACTCCCTGTTCGTCCTGGCCGGCCTCGGCCTGCTCGTCGGCATGTGCATCGCGCCCGCGCTGATCACCGGTTACACACTGGTCGAGGGACTGGTTCCGGTCGGCGCCCGTACCGAGGCGTTCACCTGGCTCACCGGTGCGGTGGCGCTCGGGCAGGCGGCCGCCGTCACAGTCGCCGGGCAGCTCGAGGACCGCTTCTGGGACGGCGCGGGGTTCCTGGTACCGATGGCCGGTACCGTGCTCGCGCTGGCGACCATCCTGGCGCTGCGATCCAGGCTCATGGCGCACCCCCGCGGCCGGACCGTCGCGCGTGGCGTCGGTCACCGCGTGCCGGTCACGGTGGACTGATCCTCAGGAATACGTCACTATGGACCCTCGTTAGCACTCATTGAGTGAGAGTGCCAGGAGGAAGACAGTGCCCACCTATCAGTACCAGTGCACCGAGTGCGGCGAGGGCCTCGAGGCGGTGCAGAAGTTCACCGACGACGCTCTGACCGAGTGCCCCAACTGCGGTGGCCGCCTGAAAAAGGTGTTCTCCGCGGTCGGCATTGTCTTCAAGGGCTCGGGTTTCTACCGCAACGACAGCCGCGGCTCCTCGTCGAGCAGCTCGCCGTCGTCGTCCAAGCCGACGACCTCGTCCTCGTCGTCGTCCACGCCGTCGTCCACGTCGTCCTCGGACTCGAAGTCCTCGGGCACGGGCACCTCGTCCAGCAGCAGCTCCGCCGCCTAGGCACCGCTTCCAGGACCCTGCCGTCGTACGACGGCAGGGTCCTCGGCGTTCGCGGGCGGTTCTCCGTGCCTCGCCGGGGACGGATACTGTGCTGGCCATGGCGAACGCAGAGATCGGTGTAATCGGCGGCTCGGGCTTCTACTCGTTCCTCGACGACGTGACCGAGGTCCAGGTGGACACCCCGTACGGCCCTCCCAGCGACTCCCTCTTCCTCGGCGAGGTCGCCGGACGGCGCGTCGCCTTCCTGCCCCGGCACGGACGCGGCCACCATCTGCCGCCTCACCGGATCAACTACCGGGCCAACCTGTGGGCCCTGCGGTCCGTGGGCGTGCGGCAGGTCCTCGGGCCCTGCGCGGTGGGCGGTCTGCGCCGCGAGTACGGGCCCGGCACGCTGCTGGTGCCGGACCAGCTGGTCGACCGGACGAAGTCCCGGGTGGTGACGTACTTCGACGGGCTGCCACTGCCTGGCGGCACCGTCCCCAACGTGGTGCACGTGTCCCTGGCGGACCCGTACTGCCCGGTGGGGCGGGCGGCCGCGCTGAAGGCCGCACGTGGCCGGGACTGGGAGCCCGTGGACGGCGGCACGCTGGTCGTGGTCGAGGGACCGCGCTTCTCGACCCGTGCGGAATCGTTGTGGCACCAGGCACAGGGCTGGTCGGTCGTGGGCATGACCGGTCACCCCGAGGCGGCGCTCGCCCGTGAACTGGAGCTGTGCTACACGTCGATGACCCTGGTGACCGATCTCGACGCGGGTGCCGAGACCGGCGAGGGCGTCTCGCACGACGAGGTGCTGCGGGTCTTCGCCGCGAACGTGGACCGGCTGCGGGGTGTTCTCTTCGACGCCGTGGCGGCCCTGCCGGCGAACGAGGACCGGGACTGCCTGTGCACAACGGCGCTGGGCGGAATGGATCCAGGGTTCGAGCTGCCATGACGCGGTGACGGACAGGGATTCTTGCCGTACGGAACTCCCCGTTCGAGGGACGGACTTTTCCACAACTCGTCGGTGGTCCACAGGCCTCGGCGGAGATCGGCTCGAAGGCTCATCGTGGGCCTGCAAGCCGATTCTCCGACGCAGGTGGTGATGCCCCATGTCCCTTCCGACCCCGCCCCTCTCCCCCTCTTCTCCACGCCCGCCGGGTGCCGACGCTCCCGCCACATGCGAGGTTCCGCATTTCGCTCCCGTGCGGGTGCGTGGCGGGCGCCATCAACTGCGACGGCTCGTGCGGAGCCGCAGGCGGGCCCTGGCAGCCGGTCTCGCCGTCACTGCTGCCGCACTGGTGGCCGCGGGACCGCGGAGCGGTGACGGCGCACGCGGGCATCCGGTGGCGGATCCCGTGGGAAAGCACCCTGCCGTCGAGATGGTGGCCGCACCGGTGCGCATCGCGGACGCGGCCACGGTCCGGCTGCTGCGGCCCGGCGACCGGGTGGACGTCATCGCCGCCCAGGAGACGGCGACGGGCGGTGACGCACGCGTGGTCGCGCGCGGGGCGCGGGTGACGAAGGTGCCGGAACCCTTGGAGAGCGCGACCGACAGCGGAGCGCTGGTCGTGCTGTCCGTTCCCCGTACGACCGCGGCACGCCTCGCCGGTGCGAGCGCCACGGCGCGGCTGGCGGTGACACTGTGCTGAGCGTCGTAGCCCGTTTTATGCGCGCCTCTCTGACAAGCCCTTCGATCGAGCGACCCCGTTGGACAGAACGGCCCAGCGTTGACGTAGGTTGCGGAGCTGTTTGTTCCACAACCTGTGCGTGCGAGGAGAGGCCCCGCGGTGAGCGAGAAGAAGGAAACGACCGTCTGGCAGGGCTTCAAGGCCTTCCTGATGCGCGGGAACGTGGTCGACCTGGCGGTGGCGGTCGTCATCGGTGCCGCGTTCACCAACATCGTCAACTCGGTGGTGAAGGGGATCATCAGCCCGGTTGTGGGCGCGTTCGGGACCAAGAACCTGGACAGCTACACGTCCTGCCTCAAGGGTCCCTGCACCGGGACGGGCGACAGCGCGAGGGGAGTCCGGATCCTGTGGGGCTCCGTTCTCGGCGCGACCCTCACCTTCGTGATCACCGCAGCGGTCGTCTACTTCCTGATGGTGCTGCCGATGTCGAAGTACCTGGCGCGGCAGGAGGCCCGCAGGAAAGCGAGGGAGGGCACGCACGAGGTGATCGAAGTGACCGAGCTGGAGGTGCTCAAGGAGATTCGCGACGCCCTGGTCGCCCAGCGCGGCTCCGGGTACGGCGGGCGGTAGCGAAGGCGGCCCACCTGACCCGGCGGGCCTGGCGGGCGGCAGCCGACGCGGCTCAGAGGTGGTGGGGCGGCTTCTCGTCGAGGAAGCGCTTGAGGTCGGCCGCCGCGTCGGCGTCTCCGCCCGGCCGCTCGCCCCAACCCCGGTCCGTGTCGTCCGAGGACTGTTGGTCCAGCGGATCGTCGAAGATCAGCGAGGGCTTCGGGGAGCGCGGCTCGGGGGCAGAGGTCATGTCTCCAGAGTACGGCCCTGAAAGCGGAAGCCCTCCCGGCCGCCCCCTCGCCTCATACGGCGTAAAGACCACGGTCGGCGAAGATGCGCCGAGCGAGGACGGTCTGCTCGGGGGTGGGACAGGGTGTGCCGTGGAGCGCGAAGCGGCGGCCGAGTGCCTGCCACTTGGCCTCGCCGAGCTTGTGGAAGGGCAGGACGTCGACGCGGGTGACATTGCCGAGCGAGGCGGTGAAGGCGGCGACGCCCTCGATGTTGGCCGGGTCGTCGGTGAGGCCGGGTACCAGCACGAAGCGGACATGGACCTCGTTGCCGAGGTCGGCCAGGCGCCGGGCGAAGTCGAGCGTGGGCTGCAGGGGCCGGCCCGTGACCTCGCGGTAGGTGGTGCGGTCCCAGGACTTGATGTCGAGCAGCACCAGGTCGGTGTCGAGCAGCAGGGCGTCGGTGGCGCGGACGCCGAGGAAGCCCGAGGTGTCCAGCGCGGTGTGCAGACCGAGTTCGTGCTTGAAGCGGTGCAACAACTCGCCGGTGAAGTCGGGTTGGAGCAGCGGCTCACCCCCGCTGACGGTGGCGCCGCCGCCGGCGGCCGCGATGAACCGCGTGTATTTGCCGGCCTCGGCGAGGATCTCGTCGGCTGTGGTGCGCCTGCCGTCGCGCATGCGCCAGGTGTCGGGGTTGTGGCAGTACAGGCAAGTCAGCGGGCAACCCGACAGGAAGGTGACGAAGCGGGTGCCGGGGCCGTCGACGCCGGTCGACAGGTCCCACGAGTGGACCGAACCGACCACCGGTCGCCGTCCGACCGAGGCGGCCGGAGTGACCGCCTCGGAAACGGCCCCGCGGGCCGGCGTCGGCAGGGCCGGCGCCGTCGGAGGAAGCGCGGTCATCGTCCCTGTCCCTTACAGCGAGCCGTGGAAGGTGCGGTGGATGACGTCGAGCTGCTGCTCGCGCGTGAGGCGCACGAAGTTGACCGCGTAGCCGGAGACCCGGATGGTCAGCTGGGGGTACTTCTCGGGGTGCTCCATCGCGTCCTGCAGGGTCGCGCGGTCGAGGACGTTGACGTTCATGTGGAAGCCGCCGTCGGCCATGAAGCCGTCCAGGACGCCGGAGAGGTTGGCGACGCGTTCCTCCGGGGTGCGGCCCAGCGCGTCCGGGGTGATGGTGTTGGTCAGCGAGATGCCGTCCTCCGCGTCGTCGTACGGGAGCTTGGCGACGGAGAGCGCCGAGGCGATGTAGCCGTGCTCGTCACGCCCGTTCATGGGATTGGCGCCGGGCGCGAACGGGGTGCCCGCGCGGCGGCCGTCGGGCGTGTTGCCGGTCTTCTTGCCGTAGACGACGTTCGAGGTGATCGTCAGGACCGACTGGGTGTGCACCGCGTCTCGGTAGGTCGGGTAACGGCGGACCTTCTCCATGAACTCGTGGACGATCCAACGCGCGAGGGAATCGGCCCGGTCGTCGTTGTTGCCGTACGCCGGGTAGTCGCCCTCGACGACGTAGTCGACGGCGAGACCGGTGCCGTCCCGGACGACCTTCACGCGTGCGTGCTTGATGGCGGACAGCGAGTCGGCGGCGACCGAAAGGCCGGCGATGCCGCACGCCATGGTGCGCAGGACGGCCCGGTCGTGCAGGGCCATCTCCAGGCGCTCGTAGGCGTACTTGTCATGCATGTAGTGGATGACGTTGAGCGCGTGCACGTACGTCTTCGCGAGCCAGTCGAGCATGGCGTCGTACGCCGTGAGGACGCTGTCGTAGTCGAGGTACTCGTCGGTGATCGGCTCGAAGCCCTCGACGACGGTCTTGCCGGACGTCTCGTCGCGGCCGCCGTTGATGGCGTACAGCAGGGCCTTGGCGACGTTGACGCGGGCGCCGAAGAATTGCATCTGCTTGCCCATGGCCATGGCGGAGACGCAGCAGGCGATGGCGGTGTCGTCGCCGTACTTGGGGCGCATGAGCTCGTCGGACTCGAACTGCAGGGCGCTGGTGTCGACGGCGACCTGGGCGGCGTACCTCTTGAAGGCCTCGGGCAGGTGCTGGGACCAGAAGACGGTGAGGTTGGGTTCGGGGGCCGGGCCGAGATTGTAGAGGGTGTTCAGGGCGCGGAAGGTGGTGCGGGTGACCAGTGGGCGCCCGTCGGCGCCGATGCCGGCCATGGACCAGGTGACCCAGGTGGGGTCGCCGGAGTAGAGCTCGTTGTACTCGGGGGTGCGCAGGAAGCGCACGATGCGGAGCTTGATGACGAAGTCGTCGATGAGTTCCTGGGCCTCGGACTCGGTGAGCAGGCCGCGTTCGATGTCCCGCTGGAGGTAGATGTCGAGGAAGGCGTCGATGCGCCCGATCGACATGGCGGCGCCGTTCTGTTCCTTGACGGCGGCGAGGTAGGCGAAGTACAGCCACTGGACGGCCTCGCGGCCGGTGCGGGCGGGGCCGGAGATGTCGTGGCCGTAGGAGAGGGCCATGGCTTTGAGCTCCTCGAGGGCGCGGATCTGCTCGGCGGTTTCCTCGCGTTCCTGGATCACCTCCGCACTCGGCCAGAGGACTTCGACTGCGCTTTTGTCCGCTCGCTTCGCGACGATGAGCCGGTCGACGCCGTAGAGGGCGACGCGACGGTAGTCACCGATGATGCGGCCGCGGCCGTAGGCGTCGGGCAGGCCGGTGATGATGCCGGAGGAGCGGCAGGCGCGGATCTCGGGGGTGTAGGCGTCGAAGACTCCGTCGTTGTGGGTCTTGCGGAGCTTGGTGTAGATCTCCCTGACGGCGGGGTCGGCCTCGTACCCGTAGGCGTTCAGGGCGCTCTCGACCATGCGCCAGCCGCCGTTCGGCATGATGGCTCGCTTGAGTGGGGCGTCGGTCTGGAGGCCGACGACGAGGTCGCGGTCGCGGTCGATGTAGCCGGGTGCGAAGGCGTCGATGCGGGAGGGTGTCCTGACGTCGACGTCGTAGATGCCCCGCTCGTTCTCGGCGGGGAACATCGTGAGGAGCTTGTTCCAGACCTTGGTGGTGCGCTCGGTGGGGCTGGTGAGGAAGGATGCGTCTCCCTCGTAAGGGACGTAGTTGTGCTGGACGAAGTCGCGGACGTCGATGGCGTCGCACCACAGCCCGCCCCGGAAGCCGCTCCAGGCGTCCCTCTGCGGCGACGGCTCGCCCGGCGCCTCCTCGGCTGGGGTGAGGTTCGTGGATTCCGCAGGAGTGGCAGTCATGGCCGGGGCCTTCCGCGTCGCTTCGTGGGTACGGATCCATTGCACGCTGAAGGCGCCGTCCCAGGGCGAGGCGTTGGTCCCCGATCTAGGGCCGAAGGTCCTGGCGGCAAACGACGACAGGGGCGTTCGCGTCGGCTGACCTGGGCTTTCCTCCGCGATGCCAACCGCCCATCCTCTTGTGAATCCTTTCACAAGGGATTGGCGAGGTTATCTGGTGTGCTAGGACGCATGACATCCAGTTCGACTCCGCCTTCGGGCTCCTCCGACGCGTCCGCGAGTCACGGGCCGCTGCGTCGGCTCACCGCCCGGGGCCGTGACGAGGCGCACCGCGTCGCCTCGCCGCTTGAGCTCTTCTTCGACCTCTGTTTCGTGGTTGCCGTCGCGCAGGCGGGCGTCGGCCTGGTGCACGCCGTCGCCGCAGGGCATGCGGGCAGCGGGATCGCGAGTTACGCGATGCAGTTCTTCGCGATCTGGTGGGCCTGGATGAACTTCACCTGGTTCGCCTCGGCCTACGACAACGACGACGTCCTGTACCGAGTGGTCACGCTGGTGCAGATCGCCGGTGTGCTGGTACTGGCCGCCGGGATCTCGCGGGCCTTCGAGGACCACGACTACATGGTGGTCTGGCTGGGCTACGTGATCATGCGGCTGGCGATGGCGGCGCACTGGCTGAGAGCGGCGAGATCCGCGGAGGGAGCCGAGAGAACGACTGCGCTGCGGTACGCCGGTGGCGTGCTGCTGTGCATGGTCGGCTGGCTCGGCCTGGTCGTTCTGCCGGAGCATGCCCGCTCGTGGGTCTTCCTGGTGATGGCGATCGTCGAGACGTGTGTCCCGCTCTACGCGGAGAAGGACTTCGCCACGTCCTGGCATCCGCACCACATCTCCGAGCGGTACGGGCTGTTCACGATCATCGTGATCGGCGAGACGATCGCCGCGGCCACGGTTGCCGTGCAGTCGGGGGTGGACGAGCACGACGCGCTGGGCGAACTGCTGCCGATCGCGGCCGGCGGGCTGCTCATCGTCTTCGCGGCCTGGTGGATCTACTTCGTCGTGCCGATCCACGGACGTCTTCGTTCCAGCGGCCAGGCGTTCCTGTGGGGTTACGGCCACTACCTGATCTTCGGCTCGGCCGCCGCCATCGGTGCGGGCCTGGAGGTGGCGGTCGAGCAGGCCGTCGGCAGGGCGCACATCTCCACACTGGCGGCGTCGGCCGCGGTCACTCTGCCCACGGCGCTGTACCTGGTGTGCGTGTGGGCGCTGCACTCGCGCTACTTCAAGGTGGGCATCACCCAGCAGTCGGTGCTGCCGGTCACGGCACTGCTGGTGATCGTCTGCACGTTCCTCGGCAGGTGGGCGGTGTTGACGGCGGGCATCGTGGCGGCGCTGGCGGTGGCGACCGGTGTGACATTGACGGCGCGCACGGTCACCCGGGAGCGCGGGGCGAGCGGAACGAGCGGGGAGCAGGCGCCAAGTCCCGTCGCCTGACGCACACGCGCTGTGGCGGTGGTGCGGGCGAGACTGGCTTCATGGCAGTTGACGCTTTGACCGACGTCGCCGGGCTGCGGGTGGGGCACGCGACACGCACCGGCGGCGGTTGGCTCACCGGCACCACGGTCGTCCTCGCCCCGGAAGGCGGCGCTGTCGCCGCCGTGGACGTCCGGGGTGGCGGCCCCGGCACCAAGGAGACCGACGCCCTCGACCCGCGCAACCTCGTGCAGAAGGTCGAGGCGATCGTGTTGACGGGCGGCAGCGCCTACGGGCTGGACGCGGCGTCCGGGGTGATGGCGTGGCTGGAGGAGCAGCGGCGCGGCGTGCGAGTCGGGGAGGACCCTTCTCATGTCGTACCGGTGGTGCCCGCCGCCTGCGTCTTCGACCTGGGGCGGGGCGGTGACTTCCGGGCCAGGCCCGACGCCGTCACCGGGCGGGCCGCAGTCGAGGCCGCGGCGGCGAGCGCGGTCGGCGCGAGCGTGCGGGAAGGGTGCGTGGGAGCCGGCACGGGAGCCGCCGCCGGGCCGATGAAGGGCGGGGTTGGCAGCGCGAGCACCGTGCTGGGCTCCGGGATCACGGTGGGTGCGCTGGTGGTGGTCAACGCGGTGGGGTCGGTGCTGGATCCGGAAACGGGCGCGTTGTACGGGGAGTTGTTCTCGGGCCGCGTGAACTATCCGGAGGCGCACGTCCACGAGGCCGCGTGCCGGCGCCTCGCCGAAGCCGCGGCGAAGAACGGGCGCCCTCCGCTGAACACCACACTCTGCGTGGTCGCCACCGACGCGGACCTGCCGAAAGCGCAGGCGCAGAAGCTGGCCGGTACGGCGCACGACGGCATCGCGCGCGCCGTGCGGCCGGTGCACATGCTGAACGACGGCGACACGGTCTTCGCCCTGGCCACGGGGGCGCACCGGCTCGACGCCGGGAATCCCCTCGCGCTGAACGCGATCCTCGAGGCCGGTGCGGACCTGGTGACGCGCGCGATCGTACGCGCCGTGCGCGCCGCCCGGTCGGTGGACGGGCCAGGCGGAGTGTGGCCGTCGTACGAGGAGTTGTACGGCGGCGAGTGAGCGGCGGGGACGGGCGCCCCGGACGTACAGCCAGAGCGCCAGCCGATCGCGTGCGCCCCCTTGATCGCCGCAAAGGGCCTCTGAGCGGCGGATTTTGACGGATCATCGGGCCAAGCGGGAACTTCTCGCACGGCCCGCGCGTTTTCCCGGCGTACGTTTTCTCGGTTCCAGGACATGATGTCCGGCCGAGGGGCTACGGTATGCACCCACAAGGTGACATGCAGCAACGCCGGGAGAAACCTTGAGCGTTCCGTACGAGACCACTGCGTACGAACCACCCGAGTCGCCCGAGTCTCCGGAGGAGCACCTCGAGCGGCTCCTCGGTCGTGCCCTGAACTCCTTCGAGTTGCCGGACGACACCATACGGCGACTCGACTGCGCGCTGGCGTATGACACTTCGCTGCATTCGGCGCACCACAGTTCGGGGCTGCACCGGGAGACGTACCGGCACACCTGGCTGCTCGCCGACGGGTCGGCGCTCACCCTGTGGGAGCTCGTGCACAACACCGCGCCGGGCAGCGTCACGCAGCACGAGGTGTATGTGGACGAAGATGAGGTCCGCACCGCCACCGCCCGCCTGCCGCTGCCCCGGGACGCACCGGACTTCGAGCTGCCGGTGACCGTGCATCTGTCGCCGGTCCCCGCGCCCCGGCACGCGTACCTGCCGGACGACTCTGCGGACCACGCGCGCCGGCTCCTGCGCCGCGCGGAGAACGCGGACCGGCCAGGTGCGGAGACGGCGGCGTTACTGGCCACGGCGTTCGCGCACCAGATCACGCAGGCCTTCGGACGCCCTTGTCGGGCGGGCCGGGCCGGACTGTGCTTCTCGCTCTACGAGCACGCTTTCCTGCTGCGCGACGGCGCGGAGGTCTCCCTCTGGGAGGTCGAGCACACGGCGACGCCCGACGGGCGGCACATGTGCGAGGTGTACGTCACCGAGGACGCGGCGCGGGACGCCATGGAGCGGCGCGCGGCACGGGTTTCCTGAGCCCCGGCGCCGACGGCGCGTGCAGCGAGGCGCGCGGTCCCGGCGCGCGCCTCGGCGCCAGGCCGGCATCTCGCGCCTCAGTGTCCGTCGTTGAGCCGGCGTACGAGAACGGCGAACGCGTCTCGCTCCGCGGGGGTCAGTTCGACGGCCTCCAGGTGGGGACCGGCCTGACGCTGGGGCGGGAGGCCGTGCAGGGTGTCGTCCGCGCCCCACAGGCCGGCTCCGGAGCGGTAGCGGCGCAGGAGGCGGACCAGGCCGAAGCCCCAGACGACGGTGGCGAAGGCCAGCAGGGCCACGCCCAGCGACTGGAGGATCGAGACGTGCTCATCGGGCATGAGCCCAGTAGACACCACGGTCCGGGACTTCAGGCCTGTACCGTGATGTATCTCGCAGGTCACACAGGTGCGACACTTTCCCCTTAGGCGCCCCTACCAACTCACAGTGCGCCAAAGGGACATGGGTCGGCCGTGGCCCCTCCTAGGGGACCACGGCCGACCGCCACACGGAGTGCGGGGCGCTGGTTACGCCGCCACCGGCTGCTTCGCGTCGGCCGTCGCCGCAGCCGGATCGGCGGCGGTGCCGGGGCTCACGGCGCCGGGCGCCGGCTTGCGCATCCCCTTCAGGACCACGACCAGGGCGGTCGTGACACACACGCCGACCGCGATGGCGATCAGGTAGAGGAAGGGGTTGCCGATCAGCGGGACCACGAAGATGCCACCGTGCGGGGCGCGCAGGGTGGCGCTGAACGCCATCGACAGGGCGCCGGTGATCGCGCCGCCCACCATGGAGGAGGGGATGACGCGCAGCGGATCGGCCGCGGCGAACGGGATCGCGCCCTCGGAGATGAAGGAGGCGCCGAGGACCCAGGCGGCCTTGCCGTTCTCGCGCTCGGTCTCGGTGAAGAGCTTGCCGCGGACCGTCGTGGCCAGGGCCATCGCGAGCGGCGGGACCATGCCGGCGGCCATGACCGCGGCCATGATCTTCATGGCGGAGTCGCTCGGGCTGGAGACCGCGATGCCGGCGGTGGCAAAGGTGTAGGCGACCTTGTTGACGGGTCCGCCCAGGTCGAAGCACATCATCAGGCCGAGCAGGGCGCCGAGCAGGATGGCGTTGGAGCCGGAGAGGCTGTTCAGCCAGTCGGTCATGCCTTTCTGTGCGGAGGCGATGGGCTTGCCCACGACGACGAACATCAGGAACCCGACGATCGCCGAGGAGATCAGCGGGATCACCACCACCGGCATGATGCCGCGCAGCACCGCCGGTATGTTGATCCGCTGGATCGCCATCACCACACCGCCGGCGAGCAGACCGGCGACCAGGCCGCCGAGGAAACCCGCGTTGATCGTGGACGCGATCATGCCGCCCACGAACCCGGGGACGAGCCCTGGCCGGTCCGCCATGCCGTACGCGATGTAGCCGGCCAGGACCGGGACGAGGAAGCCGAAGGCGACGCCGCCGATCTGGAAGAGCAGGGCCGCCCAGCTGTCCGTCTGGGTCCACACGAAGTGGTCCATCACCGACGGTGCCGTCTTGATCTCGTAGCCGCCGATCGCGAACCCGAGGGCGATCAGCAGACCGCCCGCCGCGACGAACGGGACCATGTAACTCACGCCGGACATCAGCCACTTGCGCAACTTGGTGCCGTATCCCTCGCCGGCGTCGCCGGCGCGCTCGACCGGCGTGCCCCTGCCCGCGGGGGCGCCCGCGGGCAGCTCACCGCGCGCCGCCTTCCCGCGCACCTCGGAGATCAGCTCGCCGGGGCGGTTGATGCCGGCCTTCACGCCGACGTCGACGGTCGGCTTCCCGGCGAAGCGCTCCTTCTCGCGTACGGGCACGTCATGGGCGAAGATCACGCCGTCCGCGGCCGCGATGACCGCCGGATCGAGCCGGGTGAAGCCCGCTGAGCCCTGCGTCTCGACGACGACCTCGACGCCCGACTCGCGGCCCGCGTTCTCCAGCGACTCGGCCGCCATGTAGGTGTGGGCGATGCCGGTCGGGCAGGAGGTGACGGCGACGATGCGGAAGGGGCGCTCGTCGGCGGAGGGGGCGCCCGACGCCGGGGCGGAGGCGTCCTCGACGCTCGCGCCCGGCGCCGGGGCCGTGCTGTCCGTGGCGGCGTCGGCGGAGGCCGCCACCGACGACGCCACGGAGTCTGTGGAGGCGCCCTGAGCGGCGCTCGCGGCGCCCTTCGCACCCTCCGACGCGCTGCCCGCGCCACTCGCGCCCTCGGCGTCCGTCGCCGGCGCGTCCCCGCGGATCAGCGCAGCCGCGGCCGCCGCGTCCCCCACCGACCGCAGCGCGCCGGTGAACTCGGCGTTCATCAGCTGGCGGGCCAGCGACGACAGAATGGTCAGGTGGGCGTCGTCGGCACCGGCCGGCGCCGCTATCAGGAAGATCAGGTCGGCGGGGCCGTCCGGCGCGCCGAAGTCGACGCCGGCGGCGCTGCGGCCGAAGGCGAGCGTCGGCTCGGTGACGTGCTCGCTGCGGCAGTGCGGGATGCCGATGCCGCCGTCGAGGCCGGTCGGCATCTGTGCCTCGCGGGCGGCCACGTCGGCGAGGAAGCCCTCCAGGTCGGTCACCCGGCCCAGGGCCACCATGCGCTCCGCGAGGGCGCGCGCCGCCGCTTCCTTGGTGTCGGCGGACAGGTCGAGATCGACCAGGTCCGCGGTGATCATGTCGCTCATCGCGGGCTCCTTAGCACGCGTATCGCCCGGGGAATGGGGTGGGCGGGGGTGGGGACGGGGGTTTTGTGGGAGGTGGGGAGGATATCGGTGCCGATGGAGGCGGGGCCGGGGAAACGCCGCCTTCTCAGGGCGGCAGGACGGTTCAGGTGCCCCTGCCTCCCGTCGTTCGTGGCGAGTAACGGGGAGCCTCGCCGTTCGAGAGCCGGATCGGGGAACGCCATGGCCGGTGCTGCAGTGGACGACGCGGTGATCAAGCGGGCGGCGTGCGGCACCGTCTCACGCGCCACACCGCGCACCACACCGAGCGCCGTCCCGTGCGCCACACTGAGCGCCCTCCCGCGCGCGACGCCGAGCACCGTCCCGCGCGTCACACCGAGCGCCGCCCCGTGCGCCACACCGAGCGCCGTCCCGGGCGTCGTACACACGCTCATGACACCGGCTCCGTCAGCGCGCGGTCCATCGGTACCTCGGTCGTCACCGTGACCGCTGCCGGGTTCAGGTCGGACGGGGTCGGCATGACGCTGCCCGGTAGCCGGACAGCCGCCGCGCCGTGGGCCACCGCCGAGGCGAGGGCCTTCGGGCCGCTGCCGCCGGCGATCAGGAAGCCGGCCAGGGACGAGTCACCGGCGCCCACGTTGCTGCGGACGGCGTCCACGCGTGCGCTGCCGAACCAGGCGCCCGCGCCGTCCACAAGCAGCTGCCCGTCGGCGCCCAGGCTCGCGAGCACGGCGCGCGCGCCCATCTCGCGCAACTCCTCGGCCGCCTTCACCGCGTCGCCCACCGTCGCGAGGGGGCGCCCGATCGCTTCCGCGAGCTCCTCGGCGTTCGGCTTCACCACGTCGGGCCGCTCGCGCAGCGCCTCCAGGAGCGCGCGCCCCGAGGTGTCCAGGGCGATCCGCGCGCCCCCGGCGTGCGCCCGCGCGACGACGTCGGCGTACCACGCCGGCGCGAGCCCACGTGGAAGGCTCCCGCAGCAGGCGATCCAGTCCGCGTCCCGGGACTGTGCGCGCACCGTCTCCAGGAGCAGTTCCTGCTCCTCCGCGGACAGCTCCGGACCCGGCGCGTTGATCTTGGTCAGTACCCCGTCCGCCTCCGCCAGCGCGATGTTGGAGCGGGTGGCTCCGGCGACCGGGACCGGCGCGACCTCGATGCCCTGCGCGTCGAGCAGGTCCGCGACGAGCGCTCCCGGCGCACCACCCAGGGGCAGGACAGCCACCGTGCGCTGTCCGGCGGCCGCGACGGCGCGCGAGACGTTCACGCCCTTGCCGCCGGGGTCCATGCGTTCGCCGGTGGCGCGGATGACCTCTCCGCGCTCCAGGGAGGGGACCTCGTAGGTGCGGTCGAGGGAGGGGTTGGGGGTGACGGTGAGGATCATGCGCGCACTACTTCCGTGCCGCCGCGCTCGATGGCGACGGCGTCGTCTTGGCTCAGCCCGCTGTCGGTGATCAGCAGGTCCACGTCGCTCAGGTCGCCGAAGCGGGCGAAGTGCTCCTGGCCGTGCTTGGAGGAGTCGGCGAGCAGCACCACGCGGCGGGCTGCGGCGACGGCCGCGCGCTTGACCGCGGCCTCGGCGAGGTCGGGGGTGGTCAGGCCGTGGTCGGCGGAGAATCCGTTGGCCGCGACGAAGAGGACGTCCGCCCGGATCTCGCCGTAGGCGCGCAGCGCCCAGGCGTCCACGGCGGCGCGCGTACGGTGCCGTACGCGCCCCCCGACCAGATGGAGCTGGATGCCGGGGTGGTCCGCGAGGCGGGCCGCGATGGGGAGGCTGTGGGTGACGACGGTGAGGGACGACTCCAGCGGGAGGGCTGCCGCGAGGCGGGCCACCGTCGTACCGGCGTCGAGGATCAGGGTGCCCTCGGTCGGCAGTTCCGCGACGGCGGCCTTGGCGATGCGGTCCTTCTCGTCGATGAAGGTCCCCTCGCGTTCGGCGAGGTCCGGTTCGAAGTCGAGACGTCCGGCCGGGATGGCACCGCCGTGCACGCGGCGGACCAGGCCGGCGCGGTCGAGGGCCTTCAGGTCCCGGCGGATCGTCTCCGCCGTCACCTGGAACTCCTCGGCCAGCGACACGACGTCCACCCGGCCGCCGTCACGGGCGAGCCGGAGGATCTCCTGCTGCCGCTCCGGTGCGTACATGTCCGTTCCCCTCCGGTCCGAGTACCCGTTGACCCCGGTGACCCGATGTCCGACCGTTTCCGATTGATGCCCGAACTTGTGGCTTCACTCGGGAGGCTACGCCCGGATTTCCGGAAAGTAAACAGTTTCGGGCACCAGCCGGACACATACGGGCACCCCCGGCCCGAGGGGACGCCGGGGGCGGCACGGCGAAGGCCCGCCCCCGCGATGCGAGGACGGGCCCTGACGATCGGTCCGACCTGGGGCGACGCCCCCTCACCCGACCAGCGACGGCTGCTGTTCCTCCGACTGCCCCGACCTGAGCCCGGCACCGCCACCACCATCACCGCCGTCACCGCCGTCAACATCAGCGACATCAGCGACATCAGCGACATCGTCCGCCCCCTCCACATGCTGCGCCGGCCGCTTCGGCAGCGCGAACATCAGGGTGAAGATCAGCCCCATGACCACCGCCACCCACACCAGCGCGTGCTGGAAGGCGTTCACGAAGGCCGGGCCCACCTGGGTCCGGGTCAGCCGGTCGCCGATCTCGCCGAAGAAGACCACCGACACGAGTCCGAGTCCGAGCGCGTTCCCCATCTGCTGGACCGTGTTGATCAGGCCCGACGCCGATCCCGCGTGCTCGCGCGGCACCTCGGACAGCACCGCGTCCGTCAGCGGAGCGACGATCAGGCCCATGCCGACGCCCATCACGACCAGCGGAAGGGCCATCTGCCAGGAGGCGATGCCGAGGCCGTACCGGTCGGACTCGGCGATGTAGAGCAGCACACCCAGGGCCATCAGCAGCGCGCCCGTCTGGAGCACCTTGCGACCGAACCGCGGGACCAGCTGCTGCACGGACAGCCCCGCCGCCGTGGAGACGGCGATCGAGAAAGGCACTCCGGTCAGCCCGGCCCGCAGCGGGCTCCACCCCAGGCCGATCTGCATGTACAGCGTCCACACCAGGAAGAACACACCGAGCGCGACCCCGAAGACCGTCTGCACCGCGATCCCCGCCGCGAAACTCTTCACCCGGAACAGGGAGAGTTCGATCAGCGGCGAACCGTCCCGTGCCGCCTTCCGGCGCTCGTACGCCACCAGCGCCCCGAACACCACGATCGCGCCCGCCATCGAGCCGTAGCCCCACAGCGGCCAGCCCAGCTCGCGGCCACGGGTCAGCGGGTAGAGCAACATCAGCAGGCCCAGTGTCACCAGCCCGACGCCCACGAGGTCCAGCTTCAGCGCGCGCGGGGCCCTGGACTCGGTGATGAAGCGGCTGCCGAGGACGAGCCCCGCGATGCCGACGGGCAGGTTGATGAGGAAGATGGGGCGCCATTCGAGGCCGAACAGGTTCCACTCGGTCAGCAGGGCGCCGAGCAGGGGGCCGGTCACGGCGCCCAGGCCGACGACCGCGCCGAACAGACCGAACACCTTGCCGCGCTCATGGGCCGGGAAGGTCGCGTGCACGATCGAGAGGACCTGCGGGACCATCATCGCCGCCATGCCGCCCTGCATGATCCGTGAGACGACCAGCATCTCCGGGTTCGCGGCGAAGCCGCACAGCGCCGAGGCGAGCGTGAAACCGCCGATACCGACCAGGAACAGTCGTTTACGGCCGTGAATGTCACCCAGGCGACCACCCGTGATCAGCCCGGCGGCGAAGGCCAGTGCGTAGCCGGCCGTTATCCACTGGATCTGGCTGAAGGAGGCGCCCGCTTCCCGCTGGATGGACGGGATCGCGATGTTGACGATCGTGACGTCGACGAGGTCCATGAAGGCGGCGGTCATCACGATCGCGAGCGCGAACCAGCGACGCCGGTCCGTTACGACGGCCGTACTCACGTCGGAACTCACGTCAGGTGTTTCGGTGGAGGTCATACCGTGAAGCTACGACCCCTATAGGTCAGATCCTGTCCTAGTGGTACGGCATCCTCGAACTCATGACGACGGACACCCCGGCACGACTGCTGCAGCTCCTCTCCCTCCTCCAGACGCCCCGCGAATGGCCCGGCGGCGAGCTCGCGGACCGGCTCGGGGTCTCCCGGCGCACGGTACGGCGCGACATCGAACGGCTGCGCGAGCTGGGTTATCCCGTGCAGGCCACGATGGGTGCGGACGGCGGCTACCGGCTGATCGCGGGGAAGGCGATGCCGCCGCTCGTGCTCGACGACGAGGAGGCGGTGGCCATCGCGGTCGGTCTGCGCGCGGGCGCCGGGCACGCGCTGGAGGGGGTGGACGAGGCGTCCGTACGGGCGCTGGCCAAGCTGGAACAGGTACTGCCCTCGCGCCTGCGGCACCGCGTCTCCACGCTCCAGGCCGCGACCACGCCGCTGACCAGCGGGGACGGGGCGAGCATCGCGCCCGAGACGCTGACCGTGATGGCGTCCACGGTGGCGGGTCGGGAACGGCTGCGGTTCGCCTACCGGGCGAAGGACGGCACCGAGACGCGGCGGGTGACGGAGCCGTACCGGCTCGTCTCCGCCGGGCGGCGGTGGTACCTCGTCGCGTACGACCTCGATCGCGCCGACTGGCGGACCTTCCGGGTCGACCGGGTGAGCGAGCCGTTCGCGACCGGCGCGCGGTTCGCTCCGCGGGAGCTGCCGACGGGGAGCGCGGCCGAGTATCTGCGCCGCTCCATGCAACGGCAGCAGGAGTCCTACGACTTCGAGGTCACCTTCGCCGCGCCGGCGGAGGTCGCCGCAGCTAAGCTGCCGACGTGGCTGGGCACGCCGGAGCCGCTGGACTCGGGGTCCTGCCGACTGCGGGCCACGGTGAGCGACGCGATCGAGTGGACGGCGGTCCGGCTGGTCCTGACGGGTCTTGAGTTCACGGTCCGGGAGCCTGCGGAACTCGTGGAGTGCGTACGGGAGTTGGGGGGCCGGTTGTTGAGAGCGGCAGGCTAGCCCCAGGCCCCTCAAGCCCCTCAAGCCCCTCAAGCCCCCGAGGCCCTAGCCGGGCTCCTCCGTGAACTCCGTGAACTCCGTGAAGTCCCTCCACGGGAAGTCCCGTAGTGCATCGAGGTTTCTCAGTGCCATCGCCGCCGGTCCGTTCGGGCCCGTGGTCGGGGCGTCGCTCGCCGCCCAAGCCTCCACGGCCACCCGCACCGCGGCACCGGCCACCGCTGCGGCGAACCGCAGTCGCGGAGACATACCGGAAGCCGTGCCCGGGGACGTACCAGAAGCCGTGCGCGGGGACGCACCAGAGGCCGTGCCCGGCGACGCACCAGAAGCCGTGCCCGGGGACGCACCAGAGGCCGTGCCAACGTTGTCCAAAGCGTCCAAGGCGCCGAGCCTCCTCGCCAGCGCCTCCCCCAGCCTGCCCTCCGAGTCGCTGCACACCTCCGCCCAGACCTTCCCCAGGGCCGGGCTCGTGTCGGTGAGGCGGATGAGGGTGCGGACCAGTTCCCAGGAGGACGCGGAGACGCCGGCGCCCGGGGTGAAGGTGTGGCGGGCCGCGTGTTCGAGGGCCTGGGGGACGGAGAGGTGGGCGGGGGCCTCGGTGACCGCCTCCACCCAGCGGTGGGCGCCGGCCGCGTAGAGAGGAGCGACGGCCTCCTCCTTGGTGGCGAAGTAGCGGTAGAACGTGCGCGGCGCGACCCCGGCGGCCTGGGCGATGTCCTCGGCGCGGGTGGCGCGCAGGCCCTGTCTCACGAACAGTCCGGCCGCCGCTCGGGCGATCTCCATCCTGGTGGCCGCCTTGCGCCGTTCGGTGAGGGTGGCGGGGGCCTGCGGGAAGGTTCCACGGGAGTTCGAGGAGGGGGTGGGGCTGCTCACACCGGCAGGCTATGCCGATGTGGCACAATCTGCCATCCGGCGGGCCACCCCGGGGTTCAGGTCCGGGGTGCCCCGCCTCCCAGCATGCCCGGCCCCGCCGCCCGCACTCCAGCAGGCCCCCGGCCGAGAGCCACGTCCCCCACCCCCACGTACCTCCCCCGGCCCCGTCACCGCTCGGGTCGCAAAAAGAGCCGGGCTCCGGCGCCCGGGGGGGGGGCGCCGGAGCCCGGCTTGGGAAGGTCCCGGCGCCGGGGGGGTGTTGCGTCGGGACTTGGTTCTTGGATCCGGCCGGAAGACACGGACTGCTGACGAATCACGCTCGACGACTCACGGCTACGGTGTCGAACTTCCGTGCCCTGAAGTCTTGTTCCCGCGAGCTGAGGCGTTGAAGCGGTCTGACTCCGCCAGGTTTGCGCGGTCTTGAGCCACCCGGCGCACGCGGTCCGCGACCGTCGTACGCCGAGCGACTCCGTCGCGCACGGAATCCCCTGGCGGCCGCGGGCCCCGCCTCGGCCTACGCGGCCGCTTCGAAGCCCGTGTCGCGGGCCAGCTTCTTCAGTTCCAGGAGGGCGTGCTTCTCGATCTGCCGGATGCGCTCGCGGGTGAGACCGTGCTCCTTGCCGACCTCCGTCAGCGTGCGCTCGCGGCCGTCCTCGATGCCGTACCGCATCTTGATGATGGACGCCGTGCGCGGGTCCAGGCGGCCGATGAGGTCGTCCAGTTCCTCGCTGCGGAGCAGGGTCAGGACCGACTGCTCGGGGGAGACCGCCGAGGTGTCCTCGAGCAGGTCGCCGAACTGGGTCTCGCCCTCGTCGTCCACCGACATGTTCAGCGAGACCGGGTCACGGGCCCAGTCCAGGACGTCCGAGACGCGCTCCGGTGTCGAGCCGAGCTCGGCGGCGATCTCCGCCGGCTCCGGGTCGCGGCCGTTCTCCCGGTTGAACTCGCGCTGCACCCGCCGGATCCGGCCCAGCTCCTCCACCAGGTGGACGGGCAGCCGGATGGTGCGGGACTGGTCGGCGATCGAGCGCGTGATGGCCTGGCGGATCCACCAGGTCGCGTACGTCGAGAACTTGAAGCCCTTGCGGTAGTCGAACTTCTCCACCGCGCGGACCAGACCGGCGTTGCCCTCCTGGATCAGGTCCAGCAGGGGCAGGCCGCTGCGGGGGTAGCGCCGCGCCACGGCCACGACCAGGCGGAGATTGGAGCGGATGAAGATGTCCTTGGCCCGCTCCCCCTCGGCGAACAGGGCCTCGAGCTCCTCACGGGAGGCGTCGGCCTTGGACTCCTCGTACCCGTCGAGAACCTGTCGCGCGAACACACCCGCCTCGATGATCTGGGACAGCTCGACTTCCTTGGCGGCATCGAGCAGCGGTGTGCGCGCTATCTCGTCGAGGTACATGCCGACCAGGTCGCGGTCTGCGATCTCGCCGCCATGTGCGCGAACACTGCTTGCCGTGTCGGTCTCGCCGGTGGCGGACTGACGACGGGCGACGGCACGGGTTGCCATGCGTGCTCCCTTGCAATGGTGGGCTGGCGGGTGTTGGTCCTTCTCAGACGCCGGGCACTCGTCGTTGAGTAACGCTCAGCACCTTTGTCGGGTGCCCTGCATCTGACCGGAACAACGACTGGAAACCGGACAGAATTCCCAACCCGACCCTCCGATTTTCTGATCATGCAGTACCCTGTGCGGCCACACGAGGAGGCAGGATGCCGACGGAGCGTGGAGAGGTGCAGGTCAGGCCGGGAGTCGAGGCGGACCTCCAGGCCCTCACCGACCTCTACAACCACTACGTCCGTGAGACGTCCATCACATTCGATACCGCCGTTTTCACTGCTCAGGAGCGCCGCCCGTGGCTGCTCTCCCACCCTGAAGACGGACCGCATCGCCTGAAGGTTGCCGCAGACGCGGACACACAGGAAATTCTGGGCTACGCCACATCCAGCCCTTACCGCGCCAAGCCCGCCTACGAGACCTCGGTGGAGGTCACGGTCTACGTCGCCCCGCACGCGGGCCGGCGCGGCATCGGCACACTGCTCTACAAGGCCCTGTTCGAGGACCTGGCGGGCGAGGACGTGCACCGCGCCTACGCGGGCATCGCGCAACCCAACGAAGCGTCCACGCGGCTGCATGAACGCTTCGGTTTCCGGTATGTCGGCACGTACCGCGAGGTGGGCCGGAAGTTCGGCCGCTACTGGGACGTGGCCTGGTACGAGAAGGAGCTGTAGCCCCCGGAGCCGTGGCCCGGAGCCGTGGCCCGGAGCCGCAGTCCCCGAAGCCGTGGCCCGAAGCTGCGGTCCCCGAAGGACCTCAGCCGAACTGCACCGACCGCTTCGCCATCCCCAACCAGAAGCCCTCGATCACCGACTTCTGCGCGTCCAGCTCGCCACCGGCCTCCGCCGCGCCCATCGTGACGAACAGCGGGGCGAAGTGCTCGGTGCGCGGGTGGGCGTAGCGGCCGGCCGGGGCCTTGTCGAGGAAGTCCAGCAGGCTGTCCCAGTCACGGTTCTCCAGCGCCCGGTGTCCCCAGTCGTCGAACTCCGAGGACCAGCTCGGCACGCCGTTCCCGGCGTACCGCAGGGCGGCCAGGTTGTGGGTGAAGAAGCCGGAGCCGACGATCAGCACGCCCTCGTCGCGCAGCGGCGCCAGTTTGCGGCCGATCTCCATGAGCCGGACCGGGTCGAGGGTCGGCATGGAGATCTGCAGGACCGGGATGTCGGCTGCCGGGAACATCTCGACGAGCGGGACGTAGGCGCCGTGGTCGAGGCCGCGGTCGGGGATGTCCTGGACGGGCGTGCCGGGCGCGCGCAGCAGCTTGCGGACGGACTCGGCGAGTTCGGGGGCGCCCGGGGCCTCGTAGGTCACCTGGTAGTAGTGCTCGGGGAAGCCCCAGAAGTCGTAGACGAGCGGGACCGTGTGCACCGCGCCGAGGGCGAGGGGGGCCTCCTCCCAGTGGGCGGAGACCATCAGGATCGCCTTGGGGCGGGGCAGGTCGGCGGACCAGGCGGCGAGCTGGCCCGGCCAGACCGGGTCGTCCGCGAGCGGCGGGGCGCCGTGGCTCAGGTAGAGGGCGGGCATGCGCTCCCTGGTGACGGCGGACATGGCGGCGACTCCCTGGTAGTTGAAATCTAAAACTCTATGAAACGAGCGTACGCCGGTTTTGTTTAATTTTCAAGGAGGAGTCTCGTACAGTAGATGCATGAATACGGCACCCGCATCCGCCAACGAGACCGAGACCCGCTGGCTCACCCCCGAGGAACAACGCGTCTGGCGCTCCTATCTGCACGCCACCACGCTCCTCGAGGACCATCTCGACCGCCAGCTCCAGCGCGACGCGGGCATGCCGCACATCTACTACGGCCTGCTGGTCGGCCTCGCCGAGGCCCCGAGCAGCCGGCTGCGGATGACGGAGCTGGCGATGAAGGCGAAGATCACCCGCTCCCGGCTCTCGCACGCCATCGCGCGCCTGGAGAAGAACGGCTGGGTGCGCCGCGAGGACTGCCCCTCCGACAAGCGGGGCCAGTTCGCGGTGCTCACCCCGCAGGGCCACGAGGTGCTCGACCGCACCGCGCCGGGCCATGTGACGGCCGTTCGGCAGGCGGTGTTCGAGCGGCTGACCCCCGAACAGCAGCAGGCCCTCGGCGAGATCATGCAGATCGTCGCCGAGGGCCTGCAGCCCGACGAGGCGGGCGCGGATCTGCCCTGGCTCCGCTGAGCCGCTCACTCAGCGAGACCAGGGCAGATCCCGGGGCCGTACGCGGGGGGCGTCCCCTTCCTCCCGCGTACGGAGGTTTCCGAAGGGGTACGGCCGTACGAGCGCCGTCAGTGGGCGATCACCGGGACGGCCAGCTCGTCCTCGGCGCCCTCCTCGGAGCCGGTGACGGTGGTCGAGCCGGGGGTGCCGGTGTTGACCAGGGTCACCACGATCACCGCGGCGAGCACCAGCATGCCGACGGCGAACCAGATGGCGTTGGTGTAGCCGTGCACCTGGCCCTGCAGGGCCACCAGCTGCTGCTGGGACTTGGAGCTCGCGCCGGCGATGTGGTCCTTGATGTACGACGTCGTCGCGGAGGCGGCGATCGTGTTCAGCAGGGCCGTACCGATCGCGCCGCCCACCTGCTGCGAGGTGTTGACCATCGCGGAGGCGACACCGGCGTCCCGGGGCTCGACACCGAGCGTGGCCAGGGACATGGCCGGCATGAACGCCGTACCCATGCCGAGACCGAGCAGCAGCATCGCGGGCAGGATCGTCGAGGCGTACGAGGAGCCGATCTCCAGCTGCGTCATCAGCAGCATGCCGACCGCGGCGACCAGGAAGCCGGGGCCCATCAGGGCACGGGCCGGGACCCGGGTCATCAGCCGGGTGCCGATCTGGGTGGAGCCGACCATCATGCCGGCGATCATCGGCAGGAAGGCGAAGCCCGTCTTGATCGGCGAGAAGCCCTTCACGACCTGCAGGTAGTAGGTCAGGAAGAGGAAGGTGCCGAACATCGCGATGATGGCGATGCCGAGCGAGAGGTAGATGCCGCCGCGGTTGCGGTCGGTGACCACGCGCAGGGGCAGCAGCGGGGCCTTGACGCGGGCCTCGGTGACGACGAAGGCCAGCAGCAGGACCGCGGAGGCGACGAACAGGCCGACGGTCATGGAGTCGCTCCAGCCGTCGGACTCGGCGCGGGTGAAGCCGTACACCAGCGCGACCAGGCCGAGGGTGGAGAGCAGGACGCCGGGGATGTCGAGCGGGTTGCGGTTGCGGCCGCCCTCCGGCTCACGGATGACGAAGTAGGCGCCGAGCGCGGCGACGATGGCGAAGGGGATGTTCACGAAGAACGTCCAGCGCCAGTCCAGGTACTCGGTCAGCACGCCGCCGAGGATGAAGCCGACGGCGCCGCCGCCACCGGCGATCGCGCCGTAGATGCCGAAGGCCTTGGCGCGCTCCTTGGCGTCCGTGAACATCACGGCGAGCAGGGAGAGCGCGGCGGGGGCGAGCATGGCGCCGAAGACGCCCTGGAGGGCACGGGCGCCGAACATCATGGCGCCGGTGGTGGCCGCTCCGCCGAGCGCGGAGGCGGCGGCGAAGCCGGTCAGGCCGATGACGAAGGCGCGCTTGCGGCCCCACAGGTCGGCTATGCGGCCGCCGAACAGCAGCAGGCCGCCGAAGGCGAGCGCGTAGGCCGTGACGACCCACTGCCGGTTGCCGTCGGAGATGCCCAGGTCCTGCTGGGCCGAGGGCAGCGCGATGTTCACGATGGTGGCGTCGAGGACGACCATCAGCTGGGCGAGCGCGATGAAGACGAGCGCCTTCCAGCGGTTGGAGTCGGGAGCACCGACGGTGCTTCCTGGAGCCTTTGAGGCTGTGTCAGACATGGGGGTACCCACTTCGGGACTTCGTGGCGGAAAAACGGAGACGAAGGCTGACGGCCCGTCGTCGTCGACGGCCGCACTGCTCGGAGACTGGGACTGGTGTGGAGCGCTGAACTAATCGGTCAGGGCCGGCGCAGATCCTCCATGGTGGCGGCCGTGCCCGGCAGGACCGAGCGGGCCGGGGCCCGCAGTCCGTCCAGGAACAGCTGCAGATGACGGTGGACGAAGCGGTCTCCGCTGAGGCAGTCCACGCCGGCCGGGGGCCGGCTGAGCTGGGCGACGGCGAGCATCAGTTCGCCGACGCCGACATCGGGGCGGAGCCGGCCGGCCTTCCTGGCACGGTCCATGACCTCTCCGATGATCTGCTCGCACCGCTCACGCGCCGCTTCGAGATCGGGATGGTTCTTGTCGAAGGTGCTGGAGACCATCGGGCACAGCGCGCTGACCCGCTCGTCGGCGGACGCGTGCACGAATCGCTCCAGCGCCTCGAAGGCGTCCCCGGCCTCGGCGAGTGCCTGCTCGGCCGCCTCCGACGTCCGGTCCATGACGGAGCAGACGACCTCGCGGACGAGCGCGTCGCGATCGGGGAAGTTGCGGTACACCGTGGCGTTGCCGACGCCGGCCCGGCGGGCGATCTCATCGAGCGGCACGTCGGGGCCGTACTCGGTGAACATCTCGCGGGCGGCGCTGACGATCCGCTCCCGATTGCGCACGGCGTCGGCGCGGGGCCTGGTCACCTTGCGCTGTGCGGGCTGCGCGGTCGTCGTGGCGGTCACGGCGTCCTCCTCGGTTCTGGGGCCCGTCGACGGGCTCTCGGGTCAACGGGCGGTGCGATCCGGGGAAGGGCTCCCCGTTTCGCTCGGACGCATGGTTAAACGGGGAAGGTGTCCCCGGTTATTTCCCGCCCGCTGCCCCAATTCCTGTGACCTGAGTCACACCCACGTTTATGCGGGAAACCCCGTTCGGACTCCTCCAGCGAGCGCCCGCCCCGGCCCCGACCCAGGGTGATCGAAAGGGCGCAGCCCACCGCGACGGCTGCCATGGAGGAAGGGCCCGTGCATGCCGCTCAGCCGTCGGATACGCCCGCGCACGGTGGCTGCCCTCGCGTCCGTGACCGCGCTGATCCTGGCCCTCGGCACCTCGGCCGGCACCCGCCACCCCGGCACCGGCACCAAGGCGGCCGGGGCCGGCCCGAGCGCGATGGCCCGCAGCGCCGCGCTCGCCCCGTGCATGATCAGCGGCAACCGGACCGTCCAGATGTCCGAGGGCGTGCCGACGACGACGGGCTACTCCCGCTCCACGGGGACCGTGCACGCCCTGACCCTGATGATCGACTTCCCGGACGCGCCGGGCCCTGGCGACGCCCTCGACCGGTTCCGCGAGTTCTTCCCCCGGACCCGCGAGTGGTTCCGCACCGCCTCCTACGGCCGGCTCGACTACCGCCCCGAGACCCCGATCCCGCACTGGCTGCGCATGCCGAAGCCGTTCAGGGCGTACGGGATAGAGCGCGGCGCCCCCTTCGACCCCGGCTACCGGGAGCTGGTCCAGGACATCGTCGGCGCGGCCGATCCGCAGGTCGACTTCCGCTCGTACGACTTCCTGAACGTGCTGGTGACCCCGAACGCGGGGCCCTCGGCGCTGGACACGGTGCTGTCGGTGACCTTCGCGGGCAACGCGGACGCGCCCGTGGCGGACGGTGTGCCGGTGGCCAACGCGTCCTTCGTCTACTCCCGGCAGGACGACGGCTCGGGCTCCTTCGCGCGGACCGGCTACCGCGTCCTGCCGCACGAGAACGGGCATGTCTTCGGGCTGCCCGACCTGTACACGCAGGAGGGCGGGGGCGCGGTCGGCCACTGGGACATCATGAGCGAGGACTGGGGGGCCGACAACGACCTGCTCGGCTGGCACAAGTGGAAGCTCGGCTGGCTGGATCCGTCCCAGGTCAGCTGTGCGGCGACGCGGGGCACGACCGAGTACACGCTGACCCCGCTGGCCCGCGCGGGCGGCCCGAAGCTGGTGTTCGTGCCGGTCGGCGGCCGCGCCGGGTATGCGCTGGAGCTGCGCACCCGTGAGGGCAACGACGAGGCGGTGTGCCGGGCGGGCGTCCTCGTCTACCGGGTCGACGCGGACGTGGACACCGGGATGGGGCCGGTGACGGTGTACGACGCCCACCGCAACAGCGGCGGCTGCACACGCAGTCCCAACGTGAACGCGGAACTGTCGGACGCACCGTTCACCCCGGGCGAGGTGTTCCGGGATCCGAGACGGAGGATCCGGATCGCGGTGGCGGGAGTGGACGGAACGGGCGCGTACCGGGTGCTGGTCACTCGATGGTGAGGGGGGCGGGGCGTCTTGGAGCCTGGGCGGCCGGCGGTGGGCGAGGCGGGCGTCATGGGTTGCCGGGCACCCGGCGGTGCGTCGGGACGGGCGTCTTGAGTTGCCGGGCACCCGGCGGTGAGCAGGGGCAGGCGCCCGCCCTGGGTGCTGGCGGCCGGCGGTTTGCGGGGCGGGGCGGCCCTGGGTGCGGCGGAGCGCCCCGGGTGCTGGGCACCCGGCCATGGAACGAGGCAGGGCACCCTGGAGCCTGGCCACCTGGCGGTGAGCCGGGGCGAGCGCCCGCCCTGGGTGCTGGCGGCCGGCGGTTTGCGGGGCGAGGCGGCCCTGGGTGCGGCGGAGCGCCCCGGGTGCTGGGCACCCGGCCATGGAACGAGGCGGAACACCCCTGAAGCCTGGCCACCCGGCGGTGAGCCGGGGCAGGCGTCTTGGGCTGCCGGGCACCCCGCGGTGAGCAGGGGCAGGCGTCCGCCCTGGGGGCTGGTGGGCGGCGGTGAGCCGGCGTCGGTCGCATTACGGTAGGGCTGCCCTGACCGCCGTACCGGAGAAGCGATGCCCGCGAACCCCGAGCCCGACGCCGTCGCCTCGTCCGCCGTACCGGCCGAGGCGGTCACGCCGCTGATCCGCGGGGTCGCCGTGCTGCACCGGCTGACGGAGGCGGGCGGCACGCTGAGCCTGAGCGCGCTGGAGCGGGCGACGGGCCTGGCCCGCTCCACGGTCGACCGGGTCACCGCGACGCTGGCCCGTATGGGGTACGTCCGCCTCGACGGCCGGGACGTGTTCCTCACCCCACGGCTGATGGAGCTGGGCAACGCCTACCTCGCCGCCCTGCGCCTGCCCGCGCTGCTGGACGCGCGCGCGGACGCCCTCGCCGACGAGCTGGACGAGTCGGTGTCCCTGGCCGTCGCCGACCGCGACGGCATCCGCTTCATCCACCAGGCCACCCGGCGCCGGGCGATGTCCCTCAGCTTCCGCATCGGCGACCTCCTCCCGGCCGAACGCACGGCACCGGGTCCGCTGTTCGCCACGGAGTGGACCGAACCCGACTGGCAGGCATGGCGAAAACGCCGGACGGCGGACCCGCAGGACAGGAGCTTTCCGGCGGTCCCGCCGCGGGAAACCACCGACGGCGAGGCGGAGTTGGACCGAGAGGCCGAGCCACCAGCCCAGCCGGCCGAGGCGGTTCGTGCCGTGCGTGGTTCCGGTGAACCCGACCCCCACTCCGCCCCGGACTTCGAGCGGCGGGTGACGGCGGCCGCGGAGGACGGGTGGGCCTTGGACGATCAGTTGATCGAGCCGGGGCTCGTCGCGGTGTCCGTGCCTGTGCGGGATCCGCGGACCGGGCGCATCGTCTGCGCGGCCAGCGTCGTCAGTCACACCAGCCGGCACACCGCGGCCGACCTGCGCGACACCCTGCTGCCCCGACTGCGAACGGCGGTACGGGCCATGGAGGACGATCTGCGCGCGGCACCGCCGCGGAAGGGCGAGGCGTCGCCGTCCGGTCTCGCCACCTGGACCGGCGCGTCGAAGCAGGAGCTCGGCCGGGAGTTCGTCGAGTCGCTGGCCCGCGGACTGACCGTGCTGACGGCCTTCGGCGAGGGGCGGTCCGCCCTGACGCTCACCGAGGTCGCCCAGGCGACGGGCCTGGCCCGGGCCACCGCGCGCCGGGCGCTGATCACGTACGAGCACCTGGGCCTCGTCCGCGCGACCGACCGCTTCTTCGAGCTGACGCCCCGCGTGCTGGGCCTGGGCTTCCCGCCGCTGTCCCGTACGACCCTGCCCGAGATCGCCGGCCCGCGCATGGCCGAACTCGCCGCCCGCGTCCACGAGTCGACCTCGCTGTCCGTGCTCTCCGGCCCCGACATCCAGTACACGGCCCGCGTAGCCACCCGCCGCGTCATGAGCGTCAACCTCGCGATCGGGACGCGGCTGCCGGCGTACGCGACCTCGATGGGCCGGGTACTGCTGGCGGACCTGCCGGAGCCGGACCGTACGCTCGGCGCGCTGCGTCCTCTCACCTCGCACACGATCACGGACCCCGCCGCCCTGGCCGCCATCCTGGACGCGGTCCGCGCCGCCGGCTACGCCCTGGTCGACGAGGAGCTGGAGGAAGGTCTGCGCTCCATCGCCGTCCCGGTCCGCGACCGCACCGGCCGCGCCGTCGCCGCCCTGAACGTCGCCATGCACGCCGCGCGCCACTCGGTCGAGGAGTGTGTACGGGATATCCTCCCCGAACTGCGCCGCACCGCGACCCTGGTCGAGGCCGACCTCCACGTGGCGGGCCGCTTCACCCGGATCCCGGTGTCCTGACCGGCATCCCGACCGGCGTCCCGGCCGGTGTTACGACCGGTGTTACGACCGGGCCTCTTCAACTCTTTTCCAATCCCTTGTCGAAAGTCCCCCGCAGGCCATAGCCTTGCGCCGCGCCGGTGCTGGTGTCGGGACCGACCCGGCTCCGGGCCGCCTGGGAAGGGATGGGGACGACGTCAGTGAAGACGCCAGTGAAGCGCACCTCGCGTGACATCCGTACCGCGAACCGGTACGAGGTGTTGCGCCAGATCATCGCGGAGTCCCCCACCTCCCGCCAGGAGCTCGCGGCCGCCACCGGACTGAGCCTGGCCACGGTCGCCACCCTCGTCGGCGAACTCCTCGACCTGCGGATGATCACCGAGGTCGGTTTCGAGGACTCGGCGGGCGGCCGCCCCCGGGGCCTCGTCGCCGTCAACGCGTCGGGCGGCGCGTTGATCGGTGTCGACATCGCGGAGACGTACGTCCGCGTCGAGCTGTTCGACCTGGGACTGAACGTCCTCGCCCGCGCCATCGAGGAGATGCGCCCCGGCGAGAACCAGCCCGAGCAGGTGGTCGCCCACGCCGCCGCGGCCGTCGGCTCGGTGGTCATGCAGGCCGGCGTGGAGGGCGCCCGGGTGCTCGGCGTCGGGGTGAGCGTCCCCGGCCAGGTCGACCGCGCCACCGGCGTCTCCGAGTACGCGCCCAACTGGGACTGGCACGACGTGCCGCTGCTGGACCTGCTCACCGAGCACATCGCCTACCCGCTGTACCTGGACAACCCGCTGCGCGCCTGCGCGGTCGCGGAGTTGTGGTTCGGGGCGGCGCGGGGCCGCACGGACGCCGTGGTGGTCAACCTCGGCACCGGCGTCGGCGCCGGACTGGTCCTGGACGGGCGGCTGCACCGGGGCGTGAGCAACAGCGCCGGCGAGTGGGGCCACAACACGATCGTGCTGGACGGACGCCTGTGCCACTGCGGCAACCACGGCTGCGTGGAGACGTACGTCGGCGCCCCCGGCATCATGCTGAACCTGCGTGAACTCAGCCCCGACAGCACGCTGTTGCACCCCGAGGACCAGACCGCCACCATCGACGCGCTCTCCCGCGGGGTCGTCGAGAACAACCCGGTGGCGGTCAAGGTGGTCCGGGACACGGCCCGCTACCTCGGCGCCGGCATCGCCGACCTCGTGAACCTGATCAATCCCGAAGTGGTCGTGCTCAGCAGCTGGGTCGCCAAGACACTGGGCGAGCCCCTGCTGGACGAGGTGCGCGCAGCCGTCGCCCGGCACGCCCTGAAGCGGCCCATGGCCGCCACCGAGATCGTCCTCTCCCCCATTCCCACCGACCCGGTGTGCCTGGGCGCGGCCACGTTCGCGCTCGAGGGGGCGCTGCAGTCCGTGGGGCAGAGGGCCACCGTAAGGCGCACCATCCCCGCAAGGAGCCGTACCGCACCACCTTCATGACGACGGAAGGGATGCACGTGTCTCACCCCCACCGCAGTAGACCGGTCCTGTTCGCGGCCGCGGCCGCGCTGGCCGTCGCGGGACCCCTGACAGCCGCCCCGACCGCCTCGGCCGCCACCCCCACGGCGGCCGAGGTCTCCCCCCACGCCGCCCAGACGATCGACGACATCGGTGCCTCCGGCGCCTGGTGGGTCAACGACCTGCAGCACTTCGAGCCCGAGGTGCAGGCCCAGGTGGCCCGACTGCTCTTCTCCCAGCAGGGGTTGGCCCTGAGCTCGTACCGCTACAACATCGGCGGTGGCGGGGTCGCGGTCACCACCCCCGCCCGCGTCGCCGGGGACTTCCTGAACCCCGACGGCTCCTACGACTGGAGCAGGGACAAGGGCGGCCGGACCTTCCTCAAGTACGCCGCGAAATACGGCGTCAAGGACCTGATCGGCTTCGTCAACAGCGCGCCCGCGCAGTGGACCACCAACGGGCAGAGCTGCGGCGGCCGGTTGAAGCCGGAGAACGAGGGCGACTACGCCAAGTACGTCGCCGACGTGACCCAGCACTTCGCCCGGCAGGGCGTGCGGCTGGACTACATCAGCCCCTTCAACGAGCCGGACAACGACTTCGGTTCGTGCGGCCAGGAGGGCATGAAGGTCACCGTCGACCAACGGGACGACATCGTGCGGGCGTTGGGCGCCGAGCAGAAGGCCCGTAAGCAGAAGACCTCGATCATCGCCGACGAGTCCAGCCAGACCACCCAGTTCGTCTCCGAGCTCCCGCAGTGGATCTCGCAGCCGGGCACCGCCCAGTACGTGTCCGCGCTCGCCCACCACACGTACAACAACCCCAGTGACGGGCAGCTCGCCAACGTCTACGAGACGTCGAGGACCGTCGGGCAGAAGTCCTGGGCCACGGAGATCTGCTGCTTCGGCAAGGGCTCCACGGGCTGGAACCAGGAGTACGACCCGTCCATCGACAACGCCCTGCTGATGTCGAGGATCATCTACAAGGACTTCGCGACCGCCCACGACTCGGCCTTCCAGTGGTGGGTGGCCCTGGCCAGCGGCTACGGCAGCTCCCCCACCGAGAAGAACGACGTCGGCTGGAACGACGGCCTGGTCTACTACGACCCGGACTACGCGACGAACGGCAACCAGAGCCTGTACTTCACCAAGCGCTACTACGCGCTCGGCCAGTACAGCAAGTTCGTCCGCCCGGGCTCGGTCGCGCACAACGTGACCGGGGCGCCGGACGGCGTCGAGGTCTCCTCCTACGACTCCGGCGGCAAGTGGGTGGTCGTGGTCAACAACCACAACGCCACCGACACCCCGCTGAGTCTGCACTTCAACAGCAAGGCGCCGGTACGGGCCGCGCAGGCCGTGCGGACGTCGGCCACCGAGAACTGGGCGAAGGTCGCCAGGCCCTCGGTGAGCGGCGGCACGGTGTCGGCCACGCTCGCCGCCCGCTCGGTCACGACGTACGTCTTCGACCAGAAGGGCCGCGGCAGTACGGCGGTCACGGGCGCGCTGGCGGGCAAGCAGTCCGGCAAGTGCCTGACCGCGAGCGCCTCGGGAGCCGCCATCGGCACCTGCACCGGCACCACCGAGCAGTCGTGGTCGTACGACGCCAAGGGCGGCCTGAAGGGCGCGAACGGGTATCTGACGGCCGGGAGTTCGGGCCTGACGACCAGTGCCGACTTCACCGGTGACGCGAGCCAGCGCTGGCTGCTCAACGCCAACGGACAGATCCTCAGCGAGGCGTCCGGCAAGTGCCTCGACGTCAGCGGACAGGCGACCGCCGACGGCAGCAAGGTGATCCTCTACAGCTGCAACGGCGGCACGAACGAGGCCTGGAACAGGGCCTGACCGGGATCCGACCAGGGTCCGACCCCCACTGACCGAGGGCCGCCGGCCACCTGACCCCGGCGGCCCTCAACCTCCTTGCACCACACCCCCGTTCGGGATCCCGAACCGCGTACAACGTTTCACGCAGACTTCGTCCAACCCCTTGCCTAAGCCCTTCTCGAACGCTTAGCTTCCCGCACTGCAATCCCTTTGAGCCATCTGGCGCTGAGCGACAGAGCCGCAGCCGCAACAGAGACAAGGACGTCAGCATGTCGGCAACGAGCAACAACAACTGGTCCCGTCGATCGATCTTCCGGGCCGCCGCGGGCATGGCCGCAGCCGGCACCCTCGCCGCGTGCGGCAGCAACAACGGCCGCGGTGGATCCGGCGGGTCCGGTTCCGGCAAGCACCTGGTCCAGTACTTCCACGCCTATGGCGAGGCGGGTACGGAGCAGGCCCTCAAGCGGTACGCGGCCGCCTACAAGAAGGCCGACGTCAGCACCAGCTGGATCACGGGCAACAACTTCGAGTCCGCGCTCTTCGCGACCCTGCTCAGCAGCAAGGCGCCCGACGTCTTCGAGTTCCACCCGCAGCTGCAGCTCGTCAAGAGCGGCCAGGTGGCGGACCTCAGCGACCTCATCGACCCGGTGAAGGACGACTTCAACCCGAACGACATCAAGTCCCACACGGTCGACGGGAAGATCTACGGGATCCGGATGATCGACGACCCGCAGTTCTTCTTCTACCGCAAGTCGATGCTGGAGAAGGCCAAGGTCGACGTCCCGACCACCCTCGACGAGCTGATCGAGGCCGCCGCCAAGCTCACCACCGGCAAGGTCAAGGGCCTCTTCCTCGGCAACGACTTCACCGCGATCCAGAACTCCCTGATCTGGTCGGCCGGCGCCGACACCCTCGACGCGAAGAACCAGATCGCCTACCACACGCCGGGCGTCATCGAGGGTCTGAAGAAGCTGCGGACCCTGTTCACCAGCGGCCATGTGCTGCTGGACGCCCCGACCGACTTCTGGGACCCGTCCTCGCTCAACCAGGGCCTGTGCGCCATCCAGTGGGGCGGCATGTGGTCCATGCCGGCCATGCAGAAGGCCCTCGGCGACGACCTCGGCGTCTTCCCGTTCCCGAAGATCGGCAGCGCCGGCAAGCAGTCCGTCTACAACGGCGGCTGGTCGATCTTCGTCAACGCCAAGGGCAAGAACGTCGAAGCGGCCAAGGAGTACGTGAAGTGGCTGTGGATCGACCAGAAGCAGTACCAGGAGGACTGGGCCACCTCGTACGGCTTCCACATCCCGCCGCGCACCTCGATAGCCAACCAGGCCACCAAGCTCAAGTCCGGCCTGCCGGCTGAGGGCGTCAAGCTCTTCACGGACTACGGCCACTTCGACAACATCGGCTGGGACCAGACGATGATCACCGCCTTCAACGACGTGCTCGCGTCCTCCGTCCGCAAGAACGGCGACCCCGAAGCCGCGCTCGACGCCTGCGACAAGAAGGTCGACGTCGAGCTCAAGAAGCTGTTCGGATAAGCCGCCGGGAAGACCACGACATGTCGACCACCACCACACGCGGGGTCGCCCAGCCCGCCCCGGCCAAGGCCTCCCAGGCCCGGCCGCGGCGGGGTCTGCGGGGCAACCCGACGTTCAACTTCTGGCTCTTCACCGGGCCGTTCCTCATCGGCCTGGTGATCTTCGTCTTCGTGCCGATCGTCTGGAGCATCTGGCTCAGCTTCTTCGACGCCCGGTACACGGTCACGCCGAGCCACTTCATCGGCTTCGACAACTACAAGCAGATCCTGACCAACAGCAACTTCCCCAGCTCGCTGGTGACGTTCACCGTCTTCGCCGCGTTCATCGTGCCGACCACCTGGGCGCTGTCGCTGGGGCTCGCGCTGCTGGTGAACCGGCTGACCTTCATGCGGGCGTTCTTCCGGTCGGTGTTCTTCCTGCCGACCGCCGTCTCCTACGTGGCCGCCGCCCTGATCTGGAAGATGTCCATCTTCAACGGCGTCCGCTTCGGCCTGGCGAACACCGTCATGAGCTGGTTCGGCGTCGACAACACCGCCTGGATCTCCAACCCGAGCCCGCCCTGGTACTGGCTGGTCATCGTGACCCTGCGCCTGTGGATCCAGGCCGGCTTCTACATGATCCTGTTCCTGGCGGCGCTGCAGAACATCCCGCCGGAGCTGTACGAGGCCGCCGCCATCGACGGCGCCAAGCGGGGCTGGCAGACCTTCCGGTACATCACGCTGCCCCAGCTGCGGGCCACCTCGACCGCGGTGATCCTGCTGCTGCTGATCGCCGCGTACCAGGCGTTCGACGAGTTCTTCAACATCATCGGCACCAAGGCGACCTGGGCGCAGACACCGCTGATGGAGCTGTACAAAACGGCCCTCGGCACCGACCAGGACTACGGCGCCGGCAGCGCGGGCGCGGTCATCCTGTCCCTGCTCATCTGTATCGTCACGCTGGCCCAGGGCAAGATCATGGGCTTCGGAGGAGGGGAGGACAAGTGACCGTCACCGCACCGCAGCCCGGCAAGGACCACAAGAAGCGCGGAGGTGTCCTCGGCAACACCGGCCTGTACATCGCCGTCACCGTCGCCGCGTTCCTCTTCCTGATCCCCTTCTACCTGATCCTCCGCAACGCGCTCTCCACCGACCCGGAGATCACGGGCGAGAACTGGAAGCTGCTGCCGTCCTTCCAGTGGGGCAACATCTCCGAACTCTTCGACGACCCGACCGTCGAGTTCGCCCACTCCATGTGGAACTCCACGGTGATCGCCGTCCTGAGCACCGTGGGCACCCTGCTGTTCTGCTCCATGGCCGGATACGGCCTGGCCCGCATCCCCTACAAGCACGCCAACAAGGTCTTCTACGTCGTTCTGGCGACCCTGATGGTCCCCACCGCCGTCACCTTCGTGCCCAGCTTCGTACTGGTCTCCTCCCTCGGCTGGATCGACACCTACCGGGGCATGATCATCCCGGGGCTGTTCAGTGGTTTCACCTGCTTCCTTTTCCGGCAGTACTTCCTGGGATTCCCCAAGGAACTGGAGGAGGCGGCGCGCGTGGACGGGCTCGGCTACTGGGGCGCGTACTGGCGGATCGTCGTACCCAACTCGCTGAACTTCTTCGCGGCGATCGCCACGATCACGTTCATCAGCGGCTGGAACGCCTTCCTGTGGCCGCTGGTCATCGGCCAGGACCCGAGCGCCTGGACCGTGCAGGTCGCGCTCTCCTCCTTCATCACCAACCAGACCGTGAACTTCCATCTGATCTTCATGGCCGCCGCCATTTCCATCCTGCCCCTGGTGTTCGTGTTCCTCTTCCTCCAGCGCTGGCTGGTCCAGGGGATCGCGCAGACGGGCATCAAGGGCTGACGCCGTTCTCACCATGACCTGGAGACCGATGACTACCCGCACCTCCCCCACCCTCGGCTCCGCTCGGGCGGGGGGACCCCCATCCACCGACTACGTAGAGGACGTCTCCCCCGGCAGCGGGGCGCTCCCGCCGCGCGCCTGGTACGCGACCTCCGACGCGAAGTCCCTTTCCCTGAACGGCAGCTGGCGGCTGCGTGTGTCGCCGACCGCCGACGCCGAGGACGACTCGTTCGCCGAGCCCGGATTCGACGCCGGGGACTGGGCCGAGGTCACGGTCCCGGGTCACTGGGTGCTCCAGGGCGACGGCGCCTTCGGCCTGCCCATCTACACCAACCACCTCTACCCCTTCCCGGTCGACCCGCCGCACGTGCCGACGGAGAACCCCACGGGCGACCACATCCGCGTCTTCGACCTGCCCGCGGACTGGCCCGCCGACGGCGGCGCCGTGATCCGCTTCGACGGCGTGGAGTCCTGCGCCCGCGTCTGGCTCAACGGCACGGACATCGGCGAGTTCAAGGGCTCCCGGCTGCCGCACGAGTTCGCGGTCGGCCACCTGCTGAAGCCGGCCGGCAACGTCCTGGCCGTCCGCGTCCACCAGTGGTCGGCCGGTTCCTACCTGGAGGACCAGGACCAGTGGTGGCTGCCGGGCATCTTCCGTGACGTGACGCTGCTGCACCGCCCGGCCGGCAGCGCGCTCGACTTCTTCGTGCACGCCTCCTACGACCACCTCACGGGCGAGGGCACCCTGCGCGTCGACTCCGACGTCGACGGGCGGGTGCTCGTGCCCGCCCTGGACATCGATGTCGAGACGGGGACGACGGTCACGGTGCCGGTCCAGCCGTGGTCGGCCGAGGTGCCGAAGTTGTACGAGGGTGAACTGGTCACCGAGGGCGAGCGGGTGCCGCTGCGCGTCGGCTTCCGTACGGTGGAGCTGTCCGACGGCCTGATCAAGGTCAACGGGAAGGCGGTCCTGTTCAAGGGCGTCAACCGCCACGAATGGCATCCGGAGAAGGGCCGCGCGCTGGACCTTGCGACCATGCGCGAGGACGTGCTGCTGATGAAGCGGCACAACCTCAACGCCGTGCGCACCTCCCACTACCCGCCGCACCCCGCCTTCCTCGACCTGTGCGACGAGTACGGCCTGTGGGTGATCGACGAGTGCGACCTGGAGACCCACGGCTTCACCGAGCAGGCCTGGCGCGACAACCCCGTCGACGACGACCGCTGGACCCCGGCCCTGCTCGACCGGGCCGCCCGCATGGTCGAGCGCGACAAGAACCACCCGTCGGTGGTGATCTGGTCGCTGGGCAACGAGGCCGGCACCGGCCGCGGCCTGACCGCGATGGCCGAATGGATCCACGACCGCGACGCCTCGCGCCTGGTGCACTACGAGGGCGACTGGAACTGCCGCGACACGGACGTCTACTCACGGATGTACGCCGGTCACGCCGAGGTGGAGACCATCGGCAAGGAGCTGGACGGCGGCACCCACAAGCGCCGCGAACTCCCCTTCATCCTCTGCGAGTACGGCCACGCCATGGGCAACGGTCCCGGTGGCATCGCCGACTACCAGCACCTGTTCGAGACGTACGAGCGGCTCCAGGGCGGCTTCATCTGGGAGTGGATCGACCACGGCGTCACCCATCCCGAGCTGGGTTACGCCTACGGCGGCGACTTCGGCGAGGAGCTGCACGACGGCAACTTCGTCTGCGACGGCCTGGTCTTCCCCGACCGGCGGCCCTCCCCCGGCCTGCTGGAGTTCAAGAAGGTCATCGAGCCGGTCTCCCTCGAGGCCGCAGACGGCACCGTACGGGTGACGAACAAGCAGGACTTCGCCGACCTGTCGGCGTTCGCCTTCGACTGGTCGTACCAAGTGGACGGCGTGAGCGTCGAGTCGGGCTCCCTCTCGCTGCCCGCGCTCGCCCCGGGCGAGTCGGCGGACGTCAAGCTGCCCGAACCGCCGGCCGACCACGGACGCGGCGAAGCACAGTGGACGGTACGGGCGCTGCTCGCGGCGGACACCGCGTGGGCGCCGCGGGGCCACGAGGTCGCCTGGGGCCAAGTCCCGGTCTCCGCACGGCCGTTGCAGGCCGTCCCGGCCACCGACGGTCCCGTGCTCGGCGACCGCGTGATCACCCTGGGCCCGGCTTCCTTCGACGCCCGCACGGGCGCGATCAGGAGTATCGGCGACGTCCCGGTCACCGGTCTGCGGCTGGATGTGTGGCGGGCGACCACCGACAACGACGAGGGCGCCGGGTGGGACGACGGCATCCGGTACGCGGAGCTGTGGCGCAAGTACGGCCTGCACCGCATGCGCCACCGCATCGACTCCGTGGAGGCGACCGACGACGCGCTGACCGTCCGCACCCGGGTGGCGCCGGCCGCCTGGGAGTTCGGACTGGCGACCGTCTACCGCTGGACGTCCGACGGCAACCGGCTGCGGCTGACGGTGTCCGTGGGCCCGCAGGGCGAGTGGCCGGTGCCGCTGCCGCGGCTGGGCGTACGGTTCGGTCTCGGCGCGGCGGACACGGTGAGGTGGTACGGCGGCGGCCCCGGTGAGGGCTACCCGGACACCAAGTCGGCGTCCCGCGTCGCCCGTTACGAGTCCACGGTGGACGACCTTCAGACCCCCTACCTCCGCCCCCAGGAGAACGGCGCCCGCCCCGACGTCCGTTGGGCGGAGCTCGGCGGACTGTGGATCGAGGGCGACCCGGAGTTCCTCCTCACGGCCCGCCGCTGGACGACGGAACAACTGGACGCCGCCACCCACCGCACCGACCTCACCCCGGGCGACACGGTATGGGTCAACCTCGACCACGCCCACCACGGCATCGGCACGGCGTCCTGCGGACCGGGCGTGCTGCCGCAGTACCGGCTGGAGGCGGGCCCGGCGGAGTTCTCGTTCGTGTTCTCGCCGACGGCCTGAACCGAGGCGTACTCGACCGGCTGACCGACCCGCCCCGCCGCCGACCGCGGCGGGGCGGCGGTAGTCCGCGACCGTCCCGCCGACACGAGGAGGTGCCCCATGTACGCCGCCGTGGACCACGTGAGCGCGGCCTACGACCTCGGCAGCGGCACCGGCACCTGCCGCTGGACCATCGAGCCGGTCACCCGGGGCGCGCTGGGCCGGATCTGGAAGATGTCGGGACCGTCCGGCGACTGGGCAGTGAAGGAAATGCTCTTCGGCTGCGACGAGCGCCAGGTACGGCGCGAAGCCGCCTTACGTGACGCCTCGGAAGCCCTGGGCATCGCGTCACCACGCCTGCTGAGGAACGGCGAGGGCGCCCACGTCACCCGGCTCCCGCCGCACCTGGGCGGCTCGTACCTGAAGCTCTACGACTGGGTGGACGGAACCGCCGCCGACCCCGCCGCCCCGGAGATCCTGGCCTGGGTGGGCCGGAGCCTGGCCCTGCTCCACAGGGCCGGGGCCGGACCGACGCAGCCCCCGATCGCCTGGTACGAGAAATGCCCCACCGAATCCGAGTGGCAGGCCCTGCGCCGAAAGACCGCCGACTCCGCCCTCCCCTGGTCCGACGACCTGGCGGACATCGCCCCCCCGGGGTGGGGGCTCAGCCCCGCGCTGTACCCCCCCCCCCCCCCCCCCCCGGGGTGCACCCCCCCCAACGGCCCCCCCCCCCACGGG